>NZ_JAZQNX010000044.1:0-321671 GCF_045627565.1 Lelliottia sp.
AGAAGGGTTTTGCAGAAGAGCTTTAGAAACGATAACCCGCCGAGAACATAAACACCCACGGGTCCAGTCGTGTATGGACACTTTGCTGTTCACCGCCCGCTTTAAAGCGCACGTCGGTGTCGATATCCATGTACCAGACCGACATATTCAGCAGCCAGTCACGATTGACTAAATAGTCCAGCCCCACCTGCCCCGCAGCGCCCCAGGAATCTTTCAAACTGAGATCCGACAGTCCATTCTCTTTGCCGTTATCGTTAAATTTTTCGTCAAAGAACGTCGTGTAGTTAACGCCCGCCCCAATATAAGGGCGCGCCTTGCTGGCGGCATCACCGAAATACCATTGCGCCATAAGCGTCGGAGGGAGCTGATGAACGGTTGCAATATTTCCCGTCGGTCCTGTGCCTACTTTATGGCGGAACGGCGTAGCTGCCAGCAACTCAACGCCGATATTTTCCGTCGCCATATAGGTGAACGTTAAACCTAACTGCGTGTTATTGCTGACGTTAAAGCCACCGAGACTTCCCAATACGTTATCCGATCCTTCCGTCGGGCGAACTGTTGCCGAACCCGCGCGAATAAAGAATTCGCCAGCTTCATGCGCATAAGCGCCACCAGAGAGACTGCTTAAGATCAGGGCTGCCACTGCTAATTTTTTCATATCCGCTCCATCGTTGTGGTTTTATTGGCGCGGAGAATATAACTACAAATGAGTAGAAAGTGATCCAACACAGATCACATTCAGCCCAGCAATTTAACATTTGTTGATCCAGATTAATTTTTACCAAAAATAGATAAACTTGATTCCCCCAATCAGGTCAAATCTGTTCAATACGCTTTGCTTTACAAAGATATGCTTTTCCATACAAGTCATGGTGCTGCCACGACAGAGTTATCCAGGGTACAATTGCCCGCTTATTAACACCTGCAATACTCAAGGAGAGTGCATGTCTATCACGGCGAAGTCCGTCTACCGTGACACCGGGAACTTTTTCCGCAATCAGTTCATTACTTTTTTACTGATCGCTTTGCTTTGCGCGTTAATCACCGTCGTGCTTGGCCATGCGTTTTCACCGAGTGATGAGCAAATTGCCAGCCTCAGCCAGGGCGACAATCTCGCTGGCAGCGTAGGGTTATTTGATCTGGTGCAGAACATGACGCCTGAACAGCAGCAGATTTTGCTGCGCGCCTCTGCGGCCTCAACCTTTTCTGGGTTGATCGGCAACGCGATTATGGCGGGGGGAGTATTGCTCATGGTTCAGTTGGTTTCCGCGGGGCAACGCGTGAGTGCACTGCGCGCCATCGGTGCCAGCGCGCCGGTGTTACCAAAACTGTTCATCCTGATCTTTTTGACCACGCTGCTGGTGCAAATGGGGATCATGCTGGTCGTCGTGCCGGGTGTGCTGCTGGCGATTATCCTCTCCTTTGCTCCTGTGATGCTGGTACAGGACAAGATGGGGATTTTTACCGCCATGCGCAGCAGTATAAAACTGGCGTGGTCGAATATGCGTCTGGTTGCGCCTGCCGTCATCGGATGGCTGCTCGCCAAAACGTTACTGCTGCTGTTTGCACCGAATTTTGCAGTGCTCACGCCAAACATTGGCGCGGTGGTTGCGAATACGATCAGTAATCTGATCTCCGCCGTATTGCTGGTTTACTTGTTCCGCCTGTATACGTTGATTCGCCAATAATATCCTGATGGCAGAGTGCGCGCGTGCACTCTGCCCCACGCAGAAAATGGAATCTAAGAATGAAGCAGTTTCTTGATTTTTTACCGCTTGTCGTGTTTTTCGCATTTTATAAGCTGTACGACATTTATGTCGCAACAACGGCCTTAATCGTCGCCACCGCCATCGTGTTGATCTACACCTGGATTCGCTATCGCAAAGTCGAAAAAATGGCATTGATCACTTTTGTCTTAGTTGCTGTGTTTGGTGGCCTGACGGTGTTCTTCCATAACGATGAATTTATCAAATGGAAGGTTACGGTAATTTACGGCCTGTTTGCCAGTGCCCTACTCTTCAGCCAGTGGGTGATGAACAAACCGTTGATTCAACGCATGCTGGGCAAAGAAATCACGCTGCCGCAAGAAGTATGGTCGCGACTGAACATTGCCTGGGCCGTATTCTTTATTCTCTGCGGACTGGCGAATATCTATATTGCGTTCTGGATGCCGCAAAATATCTGGGTCAACTTTAAGGTGTTTGGTCTGACGGCTCTGACGCTGATTTTTACCCTGCTCAGCGGTGTATACATTTACAAGCACATGCCTCAGGACGATAAGCACTGAGCCCCGTATGCCAGGCGGTACGCCGTCTGGCCATTTTATTCGTGTCTGCTTTTCGTATTTCCCACCGAGTGTAAATCATAGTAGCATCCCGCCTGTCGTCTTCCGTCACGAGCACAAATAGCAATGACAACAACGAATGACGCCCCTCAGGGCGAACTGGTTTTACGCACACTTGCAATGCCCGCCGACACCAATGCGAACGGTGACATTTTTGGCGGTTGGTTAATGTCGCAAATGGATATGGGTGGCGCGATCCTGGCTAAAGAGATCGCGCACGGCCGCGTGGTGACGGTCAGAGTCGATGGGATGACGTTTTTACGTCCGGTCGCGGTGGGCGATGTGGTCTGCTGCTACGCCCGCTGCGTTAAGCGCGGTAACACGTCAGTTTCCATTAATATTGAAGTGTGGGTCAAAAAGGTAGCTTCGGAGCCAATCGGCCAGCGCTACAAGGCGACCGAAGCGCTGTTCATCTATGTTGCGGTGGATAACGACGGGAAACCTCGCCAGCTTCCGCAGGTATAAAAAAAGCCTCCATTCTGGAGGCTTTTTACTATTCCATCTGCGCCCCGCCGTTCAGGCGGAACACGATATTCACGATCATTCCATTTCCCGGTTTCCCGGCTTCATATCGCCATTTGCGCATCGCCGCTTTCACTTCGCGCTCAAACATATTAGCAGGCTGAGCGGAAAGAATTTCCACGTTATCCACACGGCCATCAGCCGTCACGTCAAATTTCACGCGCAGACGCCCCTCAATACGCAGGGCTTGCGCACGCGCAGGGTACTGCGGCTGATTGCGGCTTAGCGCGCGCGGGCCAGAAGGTGCCGAGACCACCGGTTTTGTCGTTGCCGGCGAATTATTCATCACGGGTTTCGCCGGCACCGTATTTTGCACGGTCTGCGTCGCACGCGGTTCAACGGGACGCTCTTCTCGTTTTGGACGCTCTTCCACCTTTTTAACCGGCTTTGGTTTTGGCTTCGGTTTCGGCTTTGGCTCCGGCTTATGGATCACCACTGGCGCTTCTTTCGGCGGCTCAGGGATCGGCTCCGGTTCAGGTTCCGGCTCGACAACCGGCTCTGGCGGTGGCGGTGGCGGGACAACCTGCGGCTCTAGCTCAGCAGGCGTCACCATGGTCACCGAAATCGGCTGCGCGGGCGCTGGCATTTCAATAACCTGATGTACCGATGTGTAGAGCAGACCCGCGACGACAGCACCGTGAATCACAACGGAGAGCAGCGTCGGCCAGGGAAAGCGGCGAGGTAAATCCAGGGTCATCGAAGTCATAATCGTTACAGTTAAAAAACCAGACCCCGATTTTAAATGCAAATAGCAATCATATTCAATAAGACACTCCATCTTCTCGCAATTTAAGTGCGCGAGCGGCGTGTGTGGGCCGTTCTTTGTTACAGTTTTAACAAGGTCGTTATCTTTACATTGCAGTCATCGCTGCTTTCACATAACGTAAATGCCACTTTTTATGGTTAAGGAGCTCCGCCGTGCTTTACGTTATCTACGCTGAGGATGTTGCTGATTCTCTTGAAAAACGCCTTTCCGTCCGCCCTGCGCATTTAGCGCGACTGCAACTGTTGCACGACGAAGGAAAACTGCAGACCGCGGGGCCAATGCCTGCCGTTGACAGCAACGACCCCGGCGCGGCTGGTTTTAGTGGCTCTACGGTAATTGCCGAATTCGAATCCCTGGAAGCAGCACAGTTTTGGGCCGAAGCCGACCCGTATGTCGCGGCAGGCGTTTACGCAAAAGTCACCGTCCGCCCGTTCAAGAAAGTGTTCTGAGGTCGTGAATAAAAGCGTCTTTACGCGCTGTTAAAACACCTCAAAAATTGAAATAAATGAATTTGTTGCATGACAGCCCCGCGCAGACGGGGCTTTGTTTTTTACGGGCCAGTTCAATTAGATGTCACCCGTTCTTTTGCTAAGTGTAAGGCTCGCAATTTCACCCCGGCCCTTCGCTTCCTGCCGCCAGCAGAGGGACCAGCACGTCACTGATGGGCGTAGGAATTCCATGGGATTTACCTAAACGCTGGATCACGGCGTTACGGACTTCCCATTCCATCGGGCGGTGAGACTGACGATCGGCCAGAATGGAAGTGCCTAAGTCCGCAGGTGCACGACGAAAACCGTCCACAATTTCACGCGCAACATCATCGTTCAGGATTGCCTTTTGCGCACGCGCAACCGCCAGACACTCACGCAGGTAAGTCAGTGCCAGTTCAGTGACATCTTCCCGCGAGAACATGCCAGCGCGGCGATTGGCAAGTACCATCAAACCCGCCACCGCATTCTGAAGCAGTTTGCGCCAGGCGATGGACGTGAAATCCTCGGAAAGCTCAACGGCGCAACGCGTATCAATAAGCGCATCAGCAATCCGTTTTGCCTGCGGCGTATCCGGCAGCGTCAGACGTGGTTTGGCACGCAGCCAGACAGAAGCGTCCGGTTCGCGCTGTGCCGGAAACCAGACGACCGAAGGCACGACCGTGGCACCATTAACATAAGGCTCCAGCTGGCTTTTCTGCTCTACCCCGTTTTGCAGCGCGCAGACCACCGTGTTTTCATCACACAGTTTGTTCAGCCAGCCTGCGCTGGATGCCGTCTGGGTCGCTTTCACCGCAATGAATACCAGATCGCACGGCTGAGTGATATCCGCTACGTTGCTCAATACAGGACCGGGCACGGTAATCTCGCCCTCGTCAAAGCGCAGCACTAATTTCGGATGGGCTGTGCGCCCGCACAGTATCGGCTTGCGGCCAACCTCATGCAGTAGCGCCGCAATGGTGGTACCGATTGCGCCGGGACCGATGAGGGCAATAGTTGGACTGTCAGACATGTCACATTCTCCCAAACTCGTTAACCGATAATGAGCGTGCCGGTTGCGATGACGATGCACGCAAGCATTTTTCTTAGCGTTAGCGATTCGCCGAGGAATAAATAGCCTAATACGGCGGCAAAAAGCACGCTGGTTTCACGCAAAGCTGAGACGGTGCCCATCGGGGCGCCCTGCATGGCGTAGATAATGATCCCGTACGCCAGAAGTGAAACAAGGCCCCCAATCGCTGCGCGAGGTAAACCTGGCTGCCAACGTAACAAACTTCTGCGGTCGCGCAAGGCGATATAGAGTGCGGGCATCAGTCCTCCCCATAAGGTGCTCATCCACGCGGTGTATGAGAGCGCATTGCCGGACAATCGCACACCTATCCCGTCCACCACGCTATACGCCGCGATGAAAGCACCGGTTGCCAGCGCATATTCCAGGTCCGGCATCGCCAGTTTGTAGCCCTTCATGGCGAGCATCAGAATACCGCAGAACACCAGCGTGATACCGCCAAGCGTGTTCAATTCAATTTGTTCACCGGCGAAAAGTGCCGCCGCGCACGCGACCAGTAGCGGAGAGCAACCGCGCGCAATCGGATAGGATTGCCCAAGATCCCCGCTCTGATAGCTGCGTATCAGACACAGGTTATAGCCCACATGCAGCAGCGCCGAAACAAACATGTATTTCCAGCTGGCACTGGACGGCATTGGCGCAAACAGTGCGATTACGGCGCTGGTCACGGCAATCGCTACGCACATAATGGTCATCGCCCATAACCGGTCAGTTGCCCCGCGTAACAAGGTATTCCAGCTGGCATGCAGCAGAGCGGCGAATAGCGTCAGGAAAACAATATGGCTTGGCATAGGGTGATGCTAAGCAACCTATGCCAATTTTAAAAGTGATGTGTCGTCATCCAGTCATGAGTGGAAACTCATACCTCAGGTATAGCTCAGCTGCGCCCTATGTGATTCTGCCATAAGCCAGGAGCAGAATTTCATAATGTGCGGCTGGGTTTCGATGCCTCTTGGGCAGACAAAATAATAGGCAGCGGGCGACGGAAAACGCACATTAAACAGCCTGACCAGACTGCCCTCCTTGATCTCTTTTTCAACGTGTCCGCTGCGCGCTAACGCAATGCCCTGTCCCAGCAACGCGGCTTCAATTGTCATATTGGTGTCGGCGAAGCGGACGCTTTCATGCAACGCATCCGTCTGTATGCCCGCCCGTTCAAACCAGGAGTCCCATTTAGGAACCAGATCCGCACCGTCGCGCGTCAGAAGCGGATAACGCAGCAGCTCAGCCGGGTCATGGGGTGTTCCAAAACGTTGTAATAATGCCGGACTGGCAACTGGAAAAAGCTGCTCGCGAAACATAAATTCCGAGTGCAGCGCGGGGTAATTGCCGTGACCAAAGCGGATCGCCACGTCGGAATCTGAATGGGTGAAATTAATGGCCCTGTCGGTGCTTTCAAGCGTAACCAGAATCTCAGGATGCAGCCGTGTTAACTCAGGAAGACGTGGTAGCAGCCACTTCAGCGCGAAAGAATAAGTGGTGCTTACACGTAATCGAACACGACTTTTTTGTTCGCGAAGGTCGGCTAATGAAGTTTCCAGCTTACTGAAGAACTCACGCACGATAGGCGCGAGCGCAGCGCCCGCAGGCGTCAGTGTGAGAGTTTTGCCGCGCTGAAAGAGCTGCAGCCCCCATAATTCTTCAAGATTTTTTAACTGATGGCTGACCGCACTCTGCGTGATGAATAGCTCTGTGGCGGAGGAAGTAAAAGTGGGATGGCGGGTAGCGACTTCAAACGCACGTAGCATGGCTGTGGGAGGAATGTCTCGCATCTGTCTTTTCCTGTGAATGAACTCAGACTCATGACACGATAGGCCGACTCCTCTGCAAAAGAAAGCGTAAGAGTGATTGCCATCTACGCGGATATTACGCTGAGATGTTTCACCATCAATAAAAATGGCTGCGAGAATATGGCAGCCATAGACTGTTTAAGACTCGATTGGGTTAACGAATGAAAGTCTTCTTAGCGCGCACGGAAAAGCGGAAGTAAGGGATCCAGATGCAGGCGTAAATTATGTGGGTAACAATTGGCATGATCTGGTTAAAGTCCAGGGCAATCTGTGGGAACAGGTAAGGTGTGATGCACCGGTCAATCAACATGACGACGATACCAGCGACGAGCAACACACTGTACACCAGCGGAAGTTCTTTCTTCTTACGCAAAAAGAGTGAGGCAACATAGATAATGTAAAGCAAGAAAACAAAATTCACCCCCGCAGAAATAAACAGATAGGCTGATTGCGGAAGCGGAAGATAACCTAGCGTATCAATGCTGGCCTTTAATGTGACGGCCAGTGAAGTGAAGTAACCATACGCAATGAGGAACATGTTCAGAAATGGCACAAACAGCAAACCGCCAATTTTGCGATACCGTTTTTCCTCACATTCAGGACAGTATTCCTGGTGCTGTGGAATGGTCTTATCACATTTAATGCACGTCCATTTGAAAGCGGTATCGGTCATTATTTTTCCTTATTAACACGCAGGCTCTTAACGGCTCAGCTTGATTCCAGAGTGGGTAAAATGGGTACTCAGAGATATCGGCTAATCCAGGCGCAATCTTGAGCACTATTACACTCATCGCATCTCCGCTCTCAGCAACGGTATGCGTTCCTTCAGTGTAGCGATGCAAGTCGTGCAGCAAACCCTACAAACAACAGCCCGATCAACCCATTTCCCAGCTTCGCCAGTTTCTTTTTCGTCTTGAGATAGCGCGTCACAAATGCTCCAGAGAAAATCAAGAAGCTCATGTACATGAAGCTGATCAGTTCTAAGGTCGTTGCGAGGATCAGGAAAGAGGTGCCTGTATTTGTCGCGCTGACATCAATGAACTGCACGAAAAACGAGACGTAAAACAAAATGGCCTTGGGATTGGTCAAACTCAATACCAGCGAACGCTTAAGGATCGTACTGGACGGTTCAGCCCCCCCAGCCTGAGCGCTGTTTTTGCGCATGATGACCGACCAAAGCATTTTGCCACCGAGCCACAGCAAATACAGTGCGCCAAGATAACGGACAATATTGAATAGCACGGGTGTGGTTTGAATTAGTGCCGCCACGCCGGCCCACGCCAGAAACATCAATACGGCATCGCCGATAAATACGCCCGTAGCGGCCAGATAGCCTTTTTTGACGCCGTGACCTATGCCCGTTTTGAGAACAAATAAGGTATTGGGGCCAGGAACGAGAACAATAAAGAAAGCGCCAACAACGTAGGTCCAAAAATTCAGTACACCAAACTCCGCAAACACAACCTGCTCCTTTTTAAAATAGCGCGTCACGGGGTGGCGAAGAGAACCGAAGACCGTGAACGCGCTATGCGTGTCATTTTGACGTTCGCCAACCTTTGCTGACGTCAGTACCGTCTGTCCTTAAAGCATCACCCAATGCACAAAAAGAGCGTAAATAAATTGCCCTAGCTGCGTGAGTGACGAAAGCCCTAAATATTCCCTTAATACATCTACGGCTAAAATGGCTATTAATACCCAAAGGAAAGGATTCATTTTTCTTATTCATAGCCTAAATCGCCGCACATCATACCGCAGCAGGATGAGGATTTAACAAGCGGGAAGCAAAATAATACGCGCTCAGGCGCTGATGGCCTAAAAAAACATCAGGCACCAAAAAAGGTGCCTTCAGGGAACTCAGAGATCGCGGACAGCGAACACCAGTGCATTACGGTGACGGCTTAGCCCACATTTCCTGATAGCGTGAATACGCATATTGCGGCGGGATTGAGCTTCCAGCCAGCGAGCCTTGCGGCGGCTCGTTTGTCGCAACATACGCCAGCGCCCTACTTCTGTTCTACTGCGCTTCATGGTTAAAACTCTTTCCTTAACAGAAACGCCATTATAAACCCTTGGTCGCGGCAAACCAGCGCTTTTAGCCGTCCTTTTTATTTGCCAGATCAATTCTGATGCGTACACTCATAACAATACGCTTTCAAAAGGATTTTTAAATTATGACAACCTTCTACACCGTGGTGAGTTGGCTGGTCATTCTGGGATACTGGCTGCTGATCGCAGGTGTGACGCTTCGCATCCTGATGAAACGCCGAGCTGTTCCCTCTGCCATGGCCTGGCTACTGATTATCTACATCCTGCCGCTGGTGGGGATTATTGCGTATCTTTCATTCGGTGAATTGCATCTGGGCAAGCGTCGCGCTGAGCGCGCCCGCGCCATGTGGCCGTCGACTGCAAAATGGTTAAACGACCTGAAATCCTGCAAACACATTTTTGCCGAAGAAAATAGCAGCGTGGCGTCTTCACTGTTCAAACTGTGCGAGCGACGTCAGGGCATTGCGGGCGTGAAAGGTAACCAGCTGCAGTTGTTGACGACCTCTGAAGACGTTATGCAGGCGCTGATTCGCGATATCCAACTCGCTCGCCATAATATCGAAATGGTTTTCTACATCTGGCAGCCGGGTGGGATGGCGGATCAAGTTGCTGAATCGCTGATGGCGGCGTCACGTCGGGGTATTCATTGCCGGTTAATGCTCGATTCTGCAGGGAGTGTGGCTTTCTTCCGCAGCCCCTGGGCTGGGATGATGCGCAATGCGGGTATTGAAGTCGTCGAAGCGTTAAAGGTGAATTTACTGCGCGTGTTTTTGCGTCGTATGGATTTACGCCAGCACCGCAAAATGATCATGATCGACAACTATATTGCCTACACAGGCAGCATGAATATGGTTGATCCGCGCTTCTTCAAACAAGATTCGGGCGTGGGACAGTGGATCGATTTGATGGCGCGTATGGAAGGCCCTGTCGCTACCGCAATGGGTATTGTGTACTCCTGCGACTGGGAAATTGAAACCGGCAAACGCATTTTGCCGCCACCGCCCGATGCCAATATTATGCCGTTCGAGCAGGAAAGCGGCCACACCATTCACACCATCGCTTCCGGTCCTGGTTTCCCGGAGGATTTGATCCATCAGGCGTTGCTCACTGCGGCCTATTCTGCGCGTGAATATCTGATCATGACCACGCCCTACTTTGTGCCGAGCGATGACCTGTTGCATGCGATTTGTACCGCCGCCCAGCGCGGTGTCGATGTCAGCATTATCATGCCGCGCAAAAACGACTCGGTACTGGTGGGATGGGCCAGCCGCGCATTCTTTACTGAGCTTCTGGCCGCAGGGGTAAAAATCTATCAGTTCGAGGGTGGACTGCTGCACACCAAAAGCGTGCTGGTGGATGGAGAACTCAGTCTGGTCGGGACCGTGAATCTGGATATGCGGAGTCTGTGGCTGAACTTTGAGATTACGCTGGTGATTGACGATGCAGGCTTTGGTGGCGATCTGGCGGCCGTTCAGGATGATTACATCTCCCGCTCGCGCTTGCTGGACGCCAGTTTGTGGGTCAAGCGGCCTTTGTGGCAGCGAATCACCGAACGACTGTTTTACTTCTTTAGTCCGTTGCTGTAAAACGTGCCCAACGATGTTTTAACAGGTAGTCATCATGGAAATGGATCTGAATAATCGTCTTACCGAAGACGAAACGCTTGAGCAGGCCTACGATATTTTCCTCGAACTGGCGATGGATAATCTCGATCCCGCGGACGTTATCCTCTTTAATTTGCAGTTTGAAGAGCGCGGCGGCGCCGAGTTATTTGACCCGTCCGAAGACTGGAGTGAGCATGTCGATTTTGACCTCAACCCGGACTTTTTTGCCGAGGTCGTGATTGGTCTTGCGGAGACCGACGGCGGCGAAATCAATGATATTTTTGCCCGCGTCCTGCTGTGCCGGGAAAAAGATCACAAGCTGTGCCATATCCTCTGGCGTGAATAACAAAAGGCTGCGAATGCAGCCTTTTTTATTTAATCCGCTAATTTTGTCCCGCAGTGATTACAAAATTTCGCGCTGTGCTCATGGTTCGCCTGTTGACACTGAGGGCATTTGCGCTGCTGTTGCCGATTTTGAAATGCAGCGCTCATGTGCGTAGTGATAAGACCGGTAGGAATCGCTATCACGGAATAACCAATCAAAATGAGCACCGACGCCACAATTCTCCCAAGCGGCGTATGCGGTGTAATATCGCCATACCCTACCGTCGTCACCGTGACGATCGCCCAATAAACGGATGCATTCAGTGTGGCGAATCCATATTTGGGTCCTTCTATCAGATACATCAGCGCGCCAAATACAATCATCACAATAGCAATAAACGAATAGAACAGAATTAACTGATGCCGGGCACTAAATATCGCCTTCCAGAACACGCGCAATGACGGCATTAGACGCAGTAACTTCAGGACGCGCAGCACGCGTATGGCGCGCATTGCCCGCCAGGCAAAAACATAATCGACGCTAATTTCAGGCCACAGCCACATCACGTAGAGCGGCAAAATGGTCGCCAGATCGATAATGCCCCAAAAGCTAAAGACATATTTCGCCGGATTGGGCCAGCTGAAAACTCGTAGCAAATACTCAAGGGTAAAAACCAGCGTTACGAAAAGTTCCAGCCAGACGAAGAGATGCCACTCATCAATCGTCAGGTGATATTGCGTCCCAAGACCTGACTCAATAAATATGATAAGTACGCTGAGTAGCGCAAACAGTCCGCACAATCCTTCGAAATGACGACCTGAGCGGGTATTTTGATCGAATAGCAGGCGGAACATCCGACGACGAACTGAAGAAACGGATAGCGACACGATAACCTCGCAAAAATTAAGGGCTGACATCATGTCAGCCCTTGCGATTATAACGGGTCTACTTTCAGGCAGGAAACCGCGTGGCGGAAACTTCCTTCAAGTACTGGCCGGGTTTGCGCACATTCCGGTCCAGCCAGCGGGCAGCGCGTGCGGAATACGCAGCCAGATGGCGGGTTTATCGGTGACGGCAACTCACCTTCCAGCAGCTGAATTTTTTTGTTTTTTTCCAGATCCGGATCGGGAACTGGCACCGCTGACATCAACGCTTTGGTGTATGGGTGCAGCGGATTGTGGTAAACCTCATCGTAGGTCCCCAGCTCTACCGCATGGCCCAGATACATCACCAGAACACGATCGGAAATGTGTTTAACCACCGCCAGGTCGTGCGCGATGAAGATCAACGACAGCCCCATTTCTCGCTGTAATTTTTGCAGCAGGTTAACCACCTGCGCCTGAATAGAAACATCCAGCGCGGAAACCGGCTCGTCGCAAATAATCAGCTTAGGTTCCAGAATCAACGCTCGAGCAATACCAATACGCTGACACTGACCACCGGAAAACTCATGCGGGTAGCGGTTGATGAGGTTAGGCAACAGCCCGACTTTCATCATCATCGCTTTCACACGGTCACGAGCTTCCTGACGGGACATCTTGGGGTGATAAGTGCGCAGGGGTTCTGCGATAATCTCCCCAATCGTCATACGTGGGTTCAGGGATGCCAGCGGATCCTGGAAAATCATCTGGATGTCGCTACGCACTTCGCGCCACTCGTCCGGCTTCATGCCCAGCAGATCTTTGCCCAGCCACGCCACTTTACCTTCAGTGGCTTTAACAAGACCGATGATGGCACGAGCAAACGTCGACTTACCGCAGCCCGATTCCCCAACGACACCCAAGGTTTCGCCTTCGTAAAGGCGCAGCGTGACGCCATCTACCGCTTTGAGGGTTTTGGACGGCTGCCAGAACCACTGCTTACCGTCCTTGATGTCAAAATGAACTTTCAGGTCGGCAATTTCGAGCAGCACATTTCTTTTTTCATCTATCGCGTTCATACCAGCTCCTCGTACGGCTTAAAGCAGGCGCGCAGACGGCCTGGCGCAAACTCTTCCAGCGGCGGAGCGCTGTTACAGATTTCCATCGCATGCAGACAGCGTGGCTGGAATGGACAGCCTTTCGGCAGACGCAGCAGGTTTGGTGGGTTGCCTGGAATCGTCAGCAGAGATTCCCCCTCCGCATCGAGACGCGGAACCGCATTCAACAGACCAATAGAATACGGGTGCGCGGGATGATAGAACACATCGCGCGCCTTGCCGTATTCCATGGTACGGCCGGCATACATCACCAGCACCTTGTCGCAGATACCCGCGACCACACCCAGGTCATGGGTGATCATGATAATCGCCGTGTTGAACTCGTCTTTGAGTTCATTCAGCAACGTCATGATCTGTGCCTGCACGGTGACGTCCAGCGCGGTGGTCGGCTCATCGGCAATCAGCAATTTAGGGCGACAGAGCAACGCCATCGCGATCATCACGCGTTGACGCATACCACCTGAAAATTCATGCGGATACATGCGCATACGCTTACGCGCTTCCGGCATTTTCACCGCATCCAACATTTTTACCGACTCTTCAAACGCTTCGGCTTTGTTCATACCTTTGTGCAGCATGAGGACTTCCATCAGCTGCTCACCCACGCGCATGTACGGGTTCAGCGAGGTCATCGGGTCCTGGAAAATCATCGAAATCTGTTCGGCACGTAGCTTGTTCAGCTCATGCTCCGGCAGGTTCAGAATGTTTTTACCGTTAAAGGTCGCGGTCCCGCCGATACGGCCGTTTTGTGCCAGAAGGCCCATCAGCGCAAAGGCAGTTTGCGATTTACCGGAGCCAGACTCACCCACGATACCCAGCGTCTCGCCAGCACGCAGATCAAAGTTCAGATCGTTTACGGCCGTTACATCGCCATCGGGCGTTTGAAAGGTGACGCGTAAATCTTTGACGTCCAGCAGGACATTTTGCTGACGCTGCGCTTGTGGCGCGGTTGCCGTTTCAATAATAGTCATGGCGGCACTCCTTAACGGTCTTTCGGGTCGAGGGCATCACGTAAGCCATCGCCGATAAAGTTGAAACAAAACAGGGTAACCACCAGGAAACCAGCCGGGAACAGCAGCAGCCAAGGAGAAACTTCCATTGAGTTCGCGCCATCACTCAGCAGTGCACCCCAACTACTCAGCGGCTCTTGTGTACCCAACCCGAGGAAGCTCAGGAAAGATTCAAACAGAATCATGCTTGGCACCAGCAGAGAGGCGTAAACCACGACGACGCCCAGCACATTCGGAACGATGTGGCGTACCACGATCCCACCGACGGAAACACCGCCAACCTGCGCCGCTTCAATAAATTCTTTGCGCTTCAGGCTCAACGTCTGGCCACGCACAATACGCGCCATGTCCAGCCAGGACACCATCCCGATTGCCACGAAGATCAGCAGGATGTTTTGTCCGAAGAAAGTGACCAGCAAAATAACAAAGAACATGAACGGGAAGGAGTTCAGGATCTCCAGCAAGCGCATCATCACGGAGTCGACTTTGCCGCCCAAATAGCCGGAAAGAGAGCCGTAAAGCGTGCCGACAACGACAGCCACCAGCGCGGCGGCGATACCGACCATCAGGGAGATACGTCCACCGATCGCCACACGCACCAGCAGATCGCGTCCGGATGAGTCGGTACCGAAATAGTGTCCAGACGTCATATCAGGCGCACTGGACATCATGCCCCAGTCGGTATCGAAGTAGGTAAACTGCGACAATACGGGGGCGAACGTAACGAATAATGCGATAAAGATCAGGACCACCAGGCTGGCGACCGCTGCACGGTTGTGCATAAAGCGACGGCGGGCGTCCTGCCATAGGCTGCGCCCTTCGACTTCGAGTTTCTCACTGAAGTTTTCCAGCGCCTCGCTGTTTTTATTACTCAACATCATGGCGTACTCCAGTGCTAGTAGCGAATTTTCGGGTCGATAACGGCATACAGCACATCGACAACGGCGTTAAAGAGGATCGTCAGCGCGCCGACGAGAATCGTCAGGCTCAGTACTAACGAATAGTCACGGTTCAACGCGCCATTCACGAACAGCTGGCCGATACCCGGCAGGCCATAGATAGTCTCGATAACCATAGAGCCGGTGATAATCCCGACAAACGCTGGCCCCATGTACGAGAGCACAGGTAGCAGCGCAGGTTTCAATGCGTGGCGAAGCACAATACGATGCATCGGCAAGCCTTTAGCGCGCGCGGTACGAATGAAGTTTGAGTGCAACACTTCAATCATCGAACCACGGGTGATACGCGCGATACTGGCAATGTATGCCAGCGATAATGCCACCATCGGCAAAATCATGTACTTCGGTGCCCCGCCGTTCCAGCCGCCTCCGGGCAGCCATTTCAGCGTTATGGCAAACACCATCACCAGCAACGGCGCAACAACGAAACTGGGTATGACGACCCCGGTCATTGCTATCCCCATCACTGAATAATCCCATTTGGTATTTTGTTTGAGCGCGGCGATAACCCCTGCGCTGACGCCAAGAACAACGGCGAGAATAAAGGCCGCGGCGCCTAATTTAGCCGAAACGGGGAAGCTTGCAGCCACCAGGTCGTTTACGGAATAGTCTTTGTATTTGAATGACGGTCCAAAATCACCCTGCGCCAGCTGCTTCAAATAATTGAAGTACTGGGTAGAGATAGGATCGTTTAAATGGTATTTAGCTTCGATGTTCGCCATCACTTCTGGCGGCAGCGCGCGCTCACTGGTAAACGGACTACCCGGGGCGAGTCGCATCATGAAGAACGAAATAGTAATAAGAATAAAGAGCGTCGGTATCGCTTCAAGACAGCGACGTAAGATAAATTTCAACATTGCCCGTACCTTCTGGCGTGTGCCTTTTACACATGCTCATTCAATTCGAAATGAATGATGCCGTGTAGTTAGTGCGATGAGTTAAGACACAGTGGGGCAAATTGCTTTGCCCCACGGATTGCCATTAATGCTTAATGATGTACAGATCTTTGGTGTAGATGTTGTCCATCGGGTCTTTGCCGGTATAACCGCCAACCCAAGGTTTCACCAGACGCGCGTTCACATAGTAGTAAACCGGTACAATCGCAGAGTCTTTACCCAACTGCTGCTCCGCTTTGTCGTACTGAGCGGAACGCTGCGCTTCGTCGGTGGCTTTCAGAGACTCTTTCATGATCGCGTCAAACGCCGGGCTCTTATAGTGCGCGGTGTTCATCGAGCTGTCAGAAAGCATCGTGTTCAGGAAGGATGTTGGTTCGTTGTAATCCGCACACCAGCCTGCACGCGCCACGTCATAGTTGCCCTGATGACGGGTATCCAGGAAGGTTTTCCACTCCTGGTTAACCAGCTTCACGTCAACACCCAGGTTTTTCTTCCAGATGGATGC
The DNA here is from genome assembly GCF_045627565.1 of Lelliottia sp. Taxonomy (NCBI): domain Bacteria; kingdom Pseudomonadati; phylum Pseudomonadota; class Gammaproteobacteria; order Enterobacterales; family Enterobacteriaceae; genus Lelliottia; species Lelliottia sp. The sequence continues at coordinate 16,303 of NZ_JAZQNX010000044.1, forward strand.
CGCGGCGATCGCCAGTTTTTTGTGCAGATCTGACGTGTTATACAACAGGTCAAATTTCAGTGGTTTGTCAGCGGTGTAGCCCGCTTCAGCCAGCAGTTTTTTTGCTTCTTCGTTACGTTTTTCTTGAGTCCAGGTGAACCACTCAGGTTTGGTCAGTTTCGCGCCGTCAGCATATGGCGGGGTATAACCGAAAGCAGGCAGATCGCCCTGCGCTTTTACTTTGTTCACGATGATATCGCGATCCAGACCCAACTTCAGCGCGGTACGAACGCGCGCGTCGTTGAACGGTGCTTTCTGGTTGTTGATTTCATAGTAATAAGTACACAGATACGGATCGACGTGAACTTCTGTCGGGATCTCTTTCTTCAGTTTCTGGAAGAGTTCAATCGGCAGGTTGTTATAGGTCATGTCGATTTCACCGCTGCGGTAGCGGTTAACGTCAGTGACTTCTGAAGAAATAGGCAGATAAGTAATCTGATCAACGATGGTTTTGGCGTTATCCCAGTAATTGGTATTACGCTCCATCACGATACGTTCGTTAACAACCCAGTCTTTCAACTTATACGCACCGTTGGTCACGATGTTCGCAGGCTGTGTCCATTTTTCGCCAAATTTTTCGATGGCGGCTTTATTGACCGGGGACATTGCCGGGTTAACCAGCAATTTGTAGAAATACGGAACCGGTTCGCTCAGCGTGACTTCCAGAGTGTGGTCGTCAACTGCTTTCACGCCAAGTTCAGACGGTTTCTTTTTGCCGTCGATGATTTCATCAACGTTCAGGATGTGACCATATTGCGGATAGCTCGCATATGGGGACGCGGTATTAGGATCAACAAGACGCTGCCAGCTATACACGAAATCTTGTGCGGTGACAGGTTCACCGTTGGACCATTTTGCGTCTTTACGCAGATGGAATGTCCAGACTTTAAAGTCTTTATTATCCCAGCTTTCAGCCACACCTGGGATTGGGTGACCGTCTTTCGTTGAGGTAATCAGCAGACCTTCAAACAGGTCGCGGCTGATGTTTGCTTCCGGAACGCCTTCGATTTTGTTCGGGTCAAGAGACTGTGGCTCTGCACCGTTGTTACGAATCATGGTTTGCTTTTCTGCCAGTGTAATTCCGGCAGGCACTTCGGCAGCCATTGCCATATTACCCGCGATTAGCGCAGTGAAAATTCCCGCGGCAATCAGATTTTTTTTTGTGATGATGGACATTGTGTTGATACTCCACTCATTATAATTACTGGTTTTATAACCAGCCTGTTTAATTCCCCTGAGGGGTCCTGAACAACGCAGGAGTTGAGCTGCTGTCAGGTCGTTTACTTCTTGCTATCACCGACTTTACTTATTGCTGATGACTCGTGTGGCCACCTTGCGTCGATTCCTGACACGCCTCCCCTGTTTTGAGACGTGTGATATCAGGCTGAGATGAGCGTTATATTTGAAAATCATTCTCATCTACAGGAATACTGGAGCAAAATATAAGGCCGGAAAGTACCAAATGGCTTAATTTCGCGCCAATACATTTTGCAAATTTGTTAAGCAATTCTCTTTTACTACGATGGGGTTTTCGGTGAGGGCAGCCTTGCCGTACTACAGACACATTGAAAACACAGAACATTCAATGTGATAGCGAGATTCATCTCTCGTCGCGCTTCGCTGCGCTATCATCGACTCGTATTTGTACAAAAATTTAACAACTGGTTATTATTTAGCACATTCATCTAGGGGAATGTTGAAATTACTAATAACATTTCAGTTATCTCACAGCAAGCCCCAGAGTATCATGTGATTAAAATAACAGACTGTTTGCGCGGTTTATGCGCAGAGAAAAGAGAGGGAAACGACTAAGCTACTGAAACGTAAAGAAAGTGATTTATTAGCGGAAATTATTATTTCTTGTGAAGATTTCAACTTTATTTATATGATTTGCTGATAATAACGAAAAAAAACGGAGCCACAGGCTCCGCCCTTTCATATGAAATAATTAATTTACCAGACCCGGGAAAATACTTTTCAGCCCCGTCACAATAAATTCGATGCCCAACGCCATCAGCAACAGGCCCATAATTCGGGTGATTACGTTGATACCGGTTTGCCCCAGTAAACGTACAAGCCAGGGAGCAATGCGAAACACGCCCCAACAACACAGCGCAAAAAGCGCAATAGCGATAGAAAAACCGATCAAATGCACCAGATTATGGTTGCGCGTGCCCCAGACGATAGTGGAACTGATCGCACCCGGCCCCGCCATTAAAGGCAGCGCAAGTGGAACGACGCCTATGCTTTCGCGAACCGCGGATTCTGATTTTTCCTGCTTATTCTGTTTGTCTTCCCCCAATTTGCCGCTGATCATCGACATCGCAATCGTCACGACGAGAATGCCACCCGCGATACGGAAGGAGTCAATGGAGATACCGAAGATTTGCAGAATCGAGTCGCCAAGAAAAAGTGACGTCAGCAATATGATGGCTACGGACAGATTGGCTGTCAGGTTAGTTTTATTTCGGGCAACCGCCGTCTGGTAGCTCGTCATACTAATGAATACTGGGATGATCCCCACCGGGTTAACGAGTGCGAACAAACCAATAAAAAATTTGAAATAGGTAGAAAAATCAAAGAGCAATGGGGTCACAATTAGCTCCGCAAATCAGCATGGCCCGAACAATTAATTAAAGGGAGTAAATCCGCGCTGAAGATACGCTTTTTATCAGCATACTTCACCAGAAATCTGCTCCAAAACGCTATGAATTTCATGTGTTAAGTATATGTGTCACTGATGGAATATTCGATTCCATTACTTTTGTAATTATTTAACACTTGATATGATTACTCAAAATACCCGTGCTGAAAGGTATCAGCTTCGGTATAAATTGATTCAGATCATGTTTTCCGTACTCAGAAGTGAGTAATCTTGATGACACCAACAGGGAGTGGGCCTCATAAAAAGGGATGATGCTAAAGTCAGGCTCTTTTAGTAAGTTAGTGCCGGAGAGTTGATTGCGAACCTCAGTAAACCTTTGTTTTATTGTGTGTTAAGCAAGTACTGACACCTCGGCTATACTGGTGTCGTATTGAGCGCTGGTTTACTAAAAGAGTTTAAACATTATCAGGAGAGCATTATGGCTGTTACTAATATCGCTGAACTTAACGCACTCGTTGAGCGCGTCAAAAAGGCCCAGCGTGAATATGCCAATTTCACCCAAGAACAGGTTGATAAAATCTTCCGCGCGGCCGCACTGGCTGCTGCAGATGCTCGAATCCCTCTCGCTAAAATGGCTGTTGCCGAATCTGGCATGGGTATCGTTGAAGATAAAGTGATTAAAAACCACTTCGCTTCAGAGTATATCTACAACGCCTATAAAGATGAGAAGACGTGTGGCGTTCTGGATGAAGATCATACGTTCGGTACTATCACTATCGCAGAGCCAATTGGCATCATTTGCGGTATCGTTCCGACAACCAACCCGACTTCCACCGCTATCTTCAAATCACTCATCAGCCTGAAGACCCGTAACGCAATTATCTTCTCTCCACACCCACGCGCTAAAGATGCGACAAACAAAGCGGCAGATATCGTTCTGCAGGCAGCTATCGCAGCGGGTGCGCCAAAAGATCTGATTGGTTGGATTGACCAACCTTCTGTAGAACTGTCCAACGCTTTGATGCACCACCCAGATATCAACATGATTCTGGCAACTGGTGGCCCAGGCATGGTTAAAGCAGCATACAGCTCCGGTAAACCTGCAATCGGTGTTGGCGCCGGTAACACCCCTGTTGTTGTCGACGAAACCGCCGATATCAAACGTGTTGTTGCGTCTATTCTGATGTCTAAAACCTTCGATAACGGCGTAATCTGTGCGTCAGAGCAGTCAGTTATCGTTGTTGACTCTGCATACAACGCAGTGCGTGAGCGTTTTGCGACCCACGGCGGTTACATGCTGCAGGGTAAAGAGCTGAAGGCCGTTCAGGATATCATTCTGAAAAATGGTGCACTGAACGCAGCAATCGTTGGTCAACCGGCTGCTAAAATTGCCGAACTGGCAGGCTTTACGGTTCCGTCTGACACCAAAATTTTGATTGGTGAAGTCAGCGTTGTTGATGAATCTGAGCCATTTGCGCACGAAAAACTGTCCCCTACTCTTGCCATGTACCGTGCTAAGAGCTTCGAAGACGCTGTAATGAAGGCAGAAAAACTGGTTGAGATGGGCGGGATCGGTCATACCTCTTGCCTGTATACCGATCAGGACAACCAGCCTGAGCGCGTGAAGTACTTCGGCGACAAAATGAAAACTGCACGTATTCTGATCAACACCCCGGCGTCTCAGGGTGGTATCGGTGACCTGTATAACTTTAAACTCGCGCCTTCCCTGACTCTGGGTTGTGGTTCATGGGGTGGTAACTCCATCTCTGAAAACGTTGGTCCTAAGCACCTGATCAACAAGAAAACCGTTGCTAAGCGAGCTGAAAACATGTTGTGGCACAAACTTCCGAAATCTATCTACTTCCGCCGTGGCTCACTGCCAATCGCGCTGGATGAAGTGATTACTGATGGCCACAAACGTGCGCTCATCGTGACTGACCGTTTCCTGTTCAATAACGGTTATGCAGACCAGATCACTTCTGTTCTGAAAGTTGCGGGCGTTGAGACTGAAGTCTTCTTTGAAGTTGAAGCGGACCCAACCCTGACCGTTGTTCGCAAAGGCGCAGAGCTGGCTAACTCATTTAAACCAGACGTGATCATCGCACTCGGTGGTGGTTCCCCGATGGACGCCGCGAAAATCATGTGGGTTATGTACGAACACCCAGAAACGCACTTCGAAGAACTCGCACTGCGCTTTATGGACATCCGTAAACGTATCTACAAGTTCCCGAAAATGGGCGTGAAAGCGAAAATGATTGCTGTCACCACCACGTCTGGTACCGGTTCTGAAGTGACTCCGTTTGCGGTTGTGACTGATGATGCGACGGGTCAGAAATACCCACTGGCTGATTACGCTCTGACTCCAGATATGGCGATTGTTGATGCCAACCTGGTGATGGATATGCCGAAATCACTGTGCGCATTCGGTGGTCTCGATGCCGTTACTCACGCACTGGAAGCTTACGTTTCTGTCCTGGCGAGTGAATTCTCTGACGGTCAGGCTCTGCAAGCACTGAAACTGCTGAAAGAAAACCTGCCAGCGTCTTACAACGAAGGTTCTAAAAACCCAGTGGCGCGTGAGCGTGTTCACAATGCTGCGACCATCGCGGGTATCGCGTTTGCTAACGCCTTCCTGGGTGTGTGTCACTCAATGGCCCACAAACTGGGTTCTCAGTTCCACATTCCTCACGGTCTGGCGAACGCCCTGCTGATTTCGAACGTTATCCGTTATAACGCTAACGACAACCCGACTAAGCAGACAGCATTTAGCCAGTACGACCGTCCGCAGGCTCGTCGTCGCTACGCAGAAATCGCTGACCATCTTGGCCTGAGTGCTCCTGGTGACCGTACTGCGGCGAAGATTGAGAAACTGCTGGCATGGCTGGATAGCATTAAAGCTGAACTGGGCATTCCTAAATCTATCCGTGAAGCAGGTGTTCAGGAAGCGGACTTCCTGGCACATGTTGATAAGCTGTCTGAAGATGCATTCGATGACCAATGTACTGGCGCTAACCCGCGTTATCCATTGATCTCCGAGCTGAAACAGATTCTGCTTGATACTTTCTACGGACGCGAATTCAGCGAAAACGACACAGCTGCAGTGAAAATTGATGCACCTGTAAAAGCTGACAAAAAAGTGAAGAAAAACGCTTAATTGATAGCTTAAATAAAAAACCCGCCATTGGCGGGTTTTTTTATGTCTGGTAAACATCCATCAGCAAAAACGCATGATCACGTCTAATGACGATTCTCTTCAAGGAGGGCTGTAAGAGACCCCACCGCTAGCGCTTCTTTATAGTGCTTACGGCACACGGATACATAGCGCTCGTTGCCCCCTATGACGACCTGTTCACCCTCAGCGAAGGGTTTCCCTTCATGATCAAGACGAAGCACCATGCTGGCTTTGCGGCCGCAGAAACAAATCGTTTTCAATTCGACCAGTTTGTCTGACCAGGCCAATAAATACTGGCTGCCGATAAACAGCTCACCGCGAAAGTCCGTACGCAACCCGTAGCACAGGACGGGAATATCGAGTTCATCAACGACTTCTGAAAGAGCGTGGACCTGCTGACGCGTCAAAAACTGACTTTCATCTACCAGAACGCAATGAATCGGCTTGAGAGCATGTTCAGCGCGGATGTCGCTGAGTAAATCGGTTCCGTTATTAAAGAGCTTTGCCGGAGACGACAGGCCTATACGTGAGCTCACCTTTCCTGCACCAAAGCGATCGTCAATCTCAGCGGTGTATACGAGCGAACGCATGCCCCTTTCTTGATAATTATAAGAGGATTGCAGCAGCGCTGTAGACTTGCCTGCATTCATTGCGGAATAGTAGAAATAAAGTTGTGCCATTGGTCGTTAAACCCTAATCAATGTGTAATATTCCCGATGGATGATTGTACCATAAATTGCCTCATCCTCAGTGTGACGAACCACAAAGCAGGCGCATGGGCAATGTCAGCATTCAGGAGTGATTAACAAAATAACATGTTAAAACATGCAGTAATCTCATGTTCCATTTGTCAGGCGAGAGGTTATAGCCGCGTAAGTCATGACTTTTTATAATGGAATTGTTGAACAGGTAAATTCAATATTTATTAACTATTCTGGCAATAAGACCCCCTGCGGATGGGGTAATACAAAAGGTTGATATTTATGCGCCGTAACTATAATCACCTGCCGGAATGTCACTTAACAAACATGCTGCCTAACGGTTGATGCCATTAGTGATGATAACAAGCCCGCCATCCTGACAATGAAATTTAAGTTAACGTAATTAATATTAGCGCCAGATATTATGTATTTTTTGAATTCCTTACATTCCCACCTATTGCACATCCTAAATTATCACTCTATTATTAGGACAACAAACCCCCCATTATAAGTTTGAGATTACTAAAATGAGCGAAGCACTTAAAATTCTGAACAACATCCGTACTCTTCGTGCGCAGGCAAGAGAATGCACCCTCGAAACGCTGGAAGAAATGCTGGAAAAATTAGAAGTTGTTGTGACTGAACGTCGTGAAGAAGAGAGCGCTGCGGCTGCAGAAATCGAAGAACGCACTCGTAAACTTCAGCAATATCGCGAAATGCTGATTGCCGACGGTATCGATCCAAACGAATTACTGAGCAGCATGTCTGCTGCTAAAACCAGCACTAAAGCAAAACGTGCAACTCGCCCAGCTAAATATAGCTACGTTGACGAGAACGGCGAAACTAAAACCTGGACTGGCCAAGGCCGTACGCCAGCAGTAATCAAGAAAGCCATGGAAGAGCAAGGCAAACAGCTGGATGATTTCCTTATCAAGGATTAATCCCCTGCCTTTCAGAAAAATCCCGTTTAATACGGGATTTTTTATGGCCGTAATTTATACCGATACATCCGCTTACACCCGATTATATAGCCACACACCTTTCCTCATGCTTCCTTAAGAATCAGCTTATACCCGTTATCAGACATAAAAAAGCCGATATCATGTGACTGATACCGGCTACATACATCTGAGTGCTCAGATTAGTTTTTAATACCCATCGTGTCTTTCAGCCAGGCTTTAAATTCTTCGCCCAGTGAATTGTGACGGATACCATATTCAACGAAAGCCTGCATATAACCGAGTTTATTACCGCAATCGTGGCTCTTACCTTTCATGTGGTAAGCCTCAACCGTCTCTTTCTCGATCAGCATATCAATGCCATCGGTGAGCTGGATTTCATCACCCGCTCCTGGAGGGGTTTTCGCCAGCAGCGGCCAAATCTCTGCGCTCAGCACATAGCGACCCACCACTGCGAGGTTAGACGGTGCAACGTCTGCTTTTGGCTTCTCTACGACGCCTACCATCGGCACACTTTCACCCGGCTTCAGCTCAACGCCTTTACAGTCAACCACACCGTAGGCCGTCACATCTGCCACTGGCTCTACCATGATTTGGCTGCTGCCGGTTTCGTCAAAGCGTTTAATCATCTCTGCGAGGTTGTCCTGAGACAGGTCCGATTCGAACTCGTCAAGAATCACGTCTGGCAGGATAACCGCGACGGGTTCGTTACCCACAACCGGATGCGCGCACAACACCGCATGGCCCAGGCCTTTAGCAAGACCCTGACGCACCTGCATAATGGTGACGTGTGGCGGACAAATAGATTGCACCTCTTCCAGCAGCTGACGTTTAACACGTTTTTCCAGCATGGCTTCAAGTTCAAAACTGGTATCGAAATGGTTTTCGATAGAGTTTTTAGACGAATGCGTTACCAGTACAATTTCCGTAATACCCGCGGCAATACACTCATTAACGACATACTGGATTAATGGTTTATCGACCAACGGCAGCATTTCTTTCGGAATGGCCTTAGTAGCCGGTAGCATCCTGGTTCCCAATCCCGCTACTGGGATAACGGCCTTTGTAACTTTCGAATTTAGGGCAGCCATTGAAATCTCCTGAACTGTTCAAGTTTTGAACTTTATGCAATAAATAACGCGTTCAGTATATCAGTCTCGCAATGTGATCCGGGTCTGAAAAGGGCGCGTTACCGATCAATTAGGATAAATACGTATCAAACTGGCAACGATAGTAGCACTGCCAGTAAAACGAAGATAAAGCTATCTGAAGAATAAAATTCAACTGCTTATTCCGTGGACAACATTAAGCGTAAACGCCCGCCCGCACCCCAAATTTGACACTGCCATGATGAACAGCGATGGCTTATTTGGTTCAAATATGTCGTCCCCATGGTGCCTAACGGCACGCCATTACTGACCTGAATATTATGCTCGCCGGTATTAAGCGTAGCGTTAAGGCCCGCGGAGACCAGGATAAGGTTTTTCAACTCGCTATGGTAATACCCGACTAACAGCGGAAACTGTCCCGGCAAACTTGCCTGGCGGAAAAGATGGTTGACTTGTTTAAGCAACGTCCCTAATTCAGGAAGTCGTTGTCCCTGGTGAGAAAGTTGTTCCTGCAAGAGACCATTAAACAGGGCACGCAATAATAATGCAGCTAATACCCCGTTATCACCGGCTCGTGTCACATCCAGGCAATAAAAGGCGAGATCGGTATCAGAGAGCGGGGCGATATCGAGCACCAATCCAGGTTGGTCTGCGGCAACCAACTGACGGTAATTGACGCGACAATGCGATATATTTTGCTGAACGGGCGGCTGAAGTTCCTGTAATAATTTCGCAGCGGCATGCGGATTACTGACCAACGCATCCCAGTCCTGGAAAAGACGCTCCTCTTCTTCGACGCGAGAATTAAACATATTCGGATAAAGGCAAGCGAACACGGTTTCGCGCAATCTGTTCAGATCTTTGACGGGTTTGAGCAGCACATCTTGTACGCCCAGGCGCAGCGCTTTAGCGATATCAGCCATGTTTTCTGTCGCCGAGATAACCAGGATCGGGGTTTGATCACCTTCATTGCGTAAATGCTCAACCAGCTTAAGGCCGTTCATACGCGGCATGGCGATATCGCAAATCATCAGATCCGGCGTCATGTCGGCTAATTTTTCCAGGGCGTCCTGACCATCGGTAGCCAGTGTCGTGGTCGCGCCCAAAGAGGATAACCACGAATCCAACAGCGAACGGAAAACGGGCTCGTCTTCAACTATTAAAATGTGTTTTCCGGTCAATGGCTGTGTCATGTTCTCTCCCCTGCCAGACAATAGGTAAATAGTGGCACGCTATTGTAGCTATCGCCTGTCAGAATTTGCTGAAGTCATCAAAATACGGGTGCTCATACGGTGGTGCGCACCAAAGGTAGCAACTCATCTATTTTCTTTTCGACGGCTAACGCACCGGCGGCGATGGCGGCGTCGGCGCGATGAAAATCGAGCGTGGAGATTTGCGGACAGAAAGGTTGGATCAGAATGTCCGGCGGATCGCCCGCCATTCGATTGCGCTTCAGTCGATTTTCCAGCACCTGGATTGAGGTCGTCATGATCTCCATCGCCGTCGGCGCCGTGACCGTTTTACGTGTGGCGATTCGCCCTAAGCGCTCTCGCAGGCGTGCATGCCAGACGAGTTTATCAATATCCGGCTCTTCGCTCTGAACATTTATCGGCATTAAATCTTGCTGCATCAGATGGGCGTCATGCTGTAAATCCACGGCAATCACCATATCCGCGCCCATTGCGCGCGTCAGAGAGATCGGAACCGGATTGACGACGCCACCATCGACCAGCCAGTAACCATTATGAGGAACCGGCGCCATCAAGCCCGGCATACTACATGACGCGCGCACGGCCAGGTGGAGATCACCCTCGGTGAACCACAATTCTCTGCCCGTACTGAGATTGGTTGCCACTGCGCCGAACGGCATTTGGCAATGACTGAAATTATCGAGTGGCATGATTTCGCGAAAGCGATTAAAGACGCGCTCGCCGCGCAGGAGTCCACCACGCTGCCACGACAGATCCATGAGACGCAAGACATCCCAATAGCTGAACGAACGTACCCACGATTCCAGCTCCGGCATTTTGTCGCACGCGTAGGCGGCTCCGACCAACGAACCAATGGAGCAGCCTGCAACAAGATCAACGTCGATGCCGATTCGTTTTAATGCGTTAATCACACCAATGTGTGACCAGCCCCGCGCTGCACCTGAGCCCAACGCCAGACCTATTTTTACTTTTCTCATTAGCCCTGCTTCACTTCCCCTGAATTCCCGGCGTAGCGTCATCGCTACCGCTCAGTTAACATAGTGCCGTCCAGGCGTTAAGACGCCATTAGTTTATTATTCCAGGAAGAGCATTGTGACTCAACTCTGTCCCTGTGGTAGCGCCCTCGAGTATAGCCTATGTTGCCAACGATATCTTTCTGGCGACCAGCTAGCTCCGGACCCGTCACACCTTATGCGCTCCAGATACACAGCTTTTGTGATCAAAGACGCAGACTATCTGATCAAAACCTGGCATCCGTCGTGCCAGGCCGCTGATTTTCGCCAGGAGATCGTTTCGGGATTCGCCAACACGCAATGGCAGGGTCTCACGATTTACGAAACCTCAATCGGTCAAACAGCGAATGAAGGTTTTGTCAGTTTTGTCGCGCGTTTCATTGAGCATGATAAACCGGGTGCCATCATTGAACGCTCGCGGTTCATTCTTGAGGGCGGACAATGGTACTATATTGATGGTACTCGTCCGCAATTTAGTCGTAATGACGCCTGCCCTTGCGGCTCAGGTAAAAAATTTAAAAAGTGTTGCGGGCAATAATGCCTGACCACCAATAACAAGCAAACACTCAACAGGATTTCCTCGCGATGCAATCACTACAACGCAAAGTACTGCGTACCATTTGCCCTGATCAGAAGGGCTTAATCGCTCGTATCACCAACATTTGTTATAAGCACGAATTAAACATCGTGCAGAACAATGAGTTTGTTGATCACCGTACCGGACGCTTCTTTATGCGTACCGAACTGGAAGGGATTTTCAACGACACGACCCTGCTCGCCGATCTTGATGGCGCGTTACCAGAAGGCTCAGTTCGTGAGTTAACCCCTTCCGGCCGTCGTCGGGTCGTCATTCTCGTCACCAAAGAAGCGCATTGCCTTGGCGATTTGTTAATGAAAGCCAATTACGGTGGTCTGGACGTTGAGATTGCTGCGGTCATCGGCAACCACGATACGCTGCGCACCCTGGTTGAACGTTTTGATATTCCGTTCGAGCTGGTGAGCCATGAAGGCCATACCCGCGAAGAACACGACGATTTGATGGCTCAGGCTATTGAAGCGCACGATCCGGATTACGTGGTGCTGGCAAAATACATGCGCGTCCTGACGCCGTCGTTTGTCTCACGCTTTCCGAACAAAATTATCAACATTCACCACTCATTCTTGCCGGCCTTTATTGGCGCGCGCCCCTATCACCAGGCGTACGAGCGTGGCGTGAAGATCGTGGGTGCCACCGCGCACTACGTCAATGACAATCTGGATGAAGGTCCAATCATCATGCAGGACGTCATTCACGTGGATCATACGTACACAGCGGAAGATATGATGCGTGCGGGACGCGATGTCGAGAAGAACGTGTTGAGTCGCGCGCTCTATCAGGTGCTGGCGCAGCGCGTCTTTGTTTACGGCAACAGAACGATTATTCTTTAATCCTTCATAAAATGAATTGATTAGCTTTGCACCTTTACGAATAAAAAGCAGCCAACTGATTCATTTTAAAGAAAGGAATGCTTTACAGGGGCGCGTCATTTGATATGATGCGCCCCGCTTCCAACAGGAAGCAGGCCAGTAAAAGCATTACCCCGTGGTGGGGTTCCCGAGCGGCCAAAGGGAGCAGACTGTAAATCTGCCGTCATCGACTTCGAAGGTTCGAATCCTTCCCCCACCACCATCTTCCCCGATATCACCTCTTTCGAATCAAAATTCTGCACTGCATATTCCGTCCATGCGGGAAGGATGAGAAACTTCGACCAAGGTTCGATTCGAGCGCAGCGAGAAAGCGTTGCCGCAGGCAACGACCTGAAGGGCGAAGCGCATCGCGCTGAGTAATCCTTCCCCCACCACCATCTTTCCAGACAGCACCTCTTTCAAATCAAAATTCTGCACTGCATATTCTGCCCATGCGGGAAGGACGAGGAGCCAAGATGTTCTCTCGTTGCCAAATATTCAGGCATAAAAAAACCCCGCCGAAGCAGGGTTTATTCTTTCACTCATTCACAGAATGATTAGCGACGTGCGCGCACAATCTGATATTTACGCGTCAGATATTCGACCGGCGCACTCCAGATGTGAACCAGGCGTGAGAACGGGAACAACACAAACAGCGTCATCCCCAGCACCAGATGCACGCGGAAGACAAACGCTACGCCGTCCAGATACTCAGACGCGCCACCGTGGAACGTCACCACCGACTGCGCCCAGCCAACCAGTTTCAGCATTTCACTGCCGTCCATATGTTGGGCAGAGAAAGGAATGGTCAGCAGGCCCAGCGCGCACTGCACCATTAGCAGAGACAGAATCAGAATGTCGGCAGCTGTGGTCGTTGCGCGAACGCGTGGGCTGAACAGACGACGCTTCAGCAGCATCAGGCCCCCCACCAGCGTCATGACACCGCATGCACCACCGGCAATCATCGCCATTTTCTGCTTCACCTCGATCGGCAGGAACGATTCGTACATCCAGTGCGGCGTCAGCATCCCGAGGAAGTGACCGGCGAAAATACCCAGAATCCCGATATGGAACAGGTTAGACGCCATGTTCATCCCTTTGCGGTCCAGCATCTGGCTGGAACCCGCGCGCCAGGTATATTGACCGTAGTCGTAACGCAGCCAGCTCCCGACCAGGAATACCGTACCCGCGATATACGGATAGATATCGAAGAAGAACATATTCAGGAATTGCATTATTGCTGTCCTCCGTTAGAGATATTCAAATATTGCGGGGCAACAGCTCCGGCAAAACGACGCTGATGATTCGAGATTTCCGATTCGCCGCAATTCTGGTCAGCAAAGAATTTCACCTGCTCTTCTTCCCATACCGCATCCAGCGCCTGAGGGGTATCATCGCGCGCTTCGTCCGCGATTTTCTCCGCCACTTTGTCACTGTCGATAGCCGTATTCGCCAGTTTTACCAGCAGATCAAACAGCACCGCATAGCGACTTTCACGCTGTTGCAGGCGTGCGCTCAGCAACGCCAGAATCGGCGCAATATCCTGCAAACCGCCCAGCGCCTCTTCCTGTGGCAATTGCGCCAGATATTCCAGGTACAGCGGCAGATGATCCGGCAGTTCGCGGCTGTCGATCTGCAATCCGTGCTCTTCGTACTGGGCCATCAGGTCAACCATCGCCTGACCACGATCGCGGGATTCGCCGTGAACATGCTCGAACAACAGCAACGAAGTGGCACGGCCACGGTCGAACAGTTGGCTGTAGTCAGACTGCGCATCCAGAAGATCCTGCGCGAGCAAATCGCGCAGGAAAACGCCCAGGTTCTGGGCATCCTCTTTATCCAGGGTTTCCGATGACGCGAGTGCATCAAAGAGTTCTCGCTGATGCTCCTGCAGAGCTGCATCAGGGTACTCAAGCAGACGCGAAACAATGACGAGTTCAATCATTGGTGCGGCTCCGTTTTGCTGGTCACATCCATCGCATCAATACGACGGCTGTTGAACAGGTTGAATTTGGTGTCTGAACCGTGGCAACCGTCGCCGAAGGTAAATCCACAGCCGCTTTTTTCCGGGAAGGCTTCACGCGCCAGCTCACGGTGACTGCTTGGGACCACGAAACGATCTTCGTAGTTAGCGATCGCCAGATAACGGTACATTTCCTGTGCCTGCGCTTCGCTCAGACCCACCTCTTCCAGCGCGCTGGTATCAATCACGCCATCCACCGTTTCGGCACGTTTGAAGTGACGCATCGCCAGCATACGTTTTAGCGCCAGCAGCACCGGCTGGGTATCACCAGCCGTCAGCAGATTGGCAAGGTATTGCACCGGAATACGCAGGCTTTCAACATCCGGCAGGATCCCGTTGCTCCCCAGTTCACCTGCATCCGCAGCAGACTGAATCGGAGACAGAGGCGGCACATACCAGACCATCGGCAGCGTGCGATATTCCGGGTGTAACGGCAGAGCCAGCTTCCAGTCCATCGCCATTTTGTACACCGGAGACTTCTGCGCCGCATCGATCACGCTTTGCGGAATTCCGTCTTCCAGCGCCTGCGCGATCACTTTCGGATCGTTCGGATCGAGGAATACGTCCAGCTGACGCTGATACAGGTCTTTTTCATGTTCGGTGCTTGCCGCGTTCTCGATTGCGTCTGCGTCGTACAGCAGTACGCCAAGGTAACGAATACGGCCTACGCAGCTTTCTGAACACACGGTCGGCATACCCGCTTCGATACGCGGATAGCAGAAAATACACTTCTCAGACTTACCGCTCTTCCAGTTGAAATAGATTTTTTTGTACGGGCAACCGGTGATGCACATACGCCAGCCGCGGCATTTGTCCTGGTCAATCAGCACGATGCCATCTTCTTCACGCTTATAGATGGCGCCGCTCGGGCACGTCGCCACACACGCCGGGTTCAGGCAGTGCTCGCACAGACGCGGCAGATACATCATGAAGGTGTTTTCGAACTGGCCGTACATCGCCTTCTGCATGTTTTCGAAGTTTTTGTCTTTCGACAGTTTCTCGAACTCACCGCCCAGATCGTCTTCCCAGTTCGGGCCTTTTTCGATCTTCGCCATACGCTGACCGGTGATCAGCGAGCGTGGACGGGCGATCGGCTGATGCTTACCTTCCGCGGCGTTATGCAGATTCTGGTAGTCAAAATCAAAGGGTTCGTAGTAATCATCGATGCCCGGCATATGCGGGTTGGCGAAGATTTTACCCAGCAGCAGCGCTTTGTTACCCATGCGCGGCACCAGTTTGCCGTTGATTTTGCGGATCCAGCCGCCCTTCCATTTTTCCTGGTTTTCCCAGTCGGTCGGGAAGCCAGTACCCGGTTTGGTTTCAACGTTGTTGAACCAGGCGTACTCCGTCCCTTCGCGACTGGTCCAGACGTTTTTACAGGTGACTGAGCAGGTATGACAGCCGATGCATTTATCGAGGTTCAGCACCATGCCGACTTGTGAACGAATTTTCATTTTACGCTCTCCTGTACCTGGTCATTGCCTTCGCCGTCTAACCAGTCAATATTTTTCATTTTACGCACCACTACAAACTCATCGCGGTTCGAGCCGACGGTGCCGTAGTAGTTAAAGCTGTACGCCAACTGCGCATAGCCGCCGATCATATGGGTCGGTTTCGGCGTAATACGCGTCACCGAGTTATGAATACCGCCGCGCTGCTGGGTGATTTCAGAACCCGGCAGGTTCACGATACGTTCCTGCGCGTGGTACATCATGGTCATCCCGGCCGGCACACGCTGGCTGACGACAGCACGGGCGGTCAACGCGCCGTTGCTGTTGAACACTTCAATCCAGTCGTTATCGACGATATCCAGCTCTTTCGCATCCACTTCGCTCATCCAGACAATCGGACCACCGCGACCCAGCGTCAGCATCAACAGGTTGTCGCTGTATGTGGAGTGAATTCCCCACTTCTGGTGTGGCGTCAGGAAGTTCAGCGCTTTTTCCGGATAACCGTTGGATTTCGCGCCCATCACCGCTTTCACCGAGCGGGTATCAATCGGCGGACGGTAAACCAGCAGGCTTTCACCAAAATCTCGCATCCACTGGTGATCCTGATACAGCGACTGACGACCTGTCAGGGTACGCCATGGGATCAGTTCGTGAACGTTGGTATACCCGGCGTTATAGGACACATGTTCATCTTCCAGGCCTGACCAGGTCGGGCTGGAGATGATTTTGCGCGGCTGCGCCTGAATATCGCGGAAGCGAATTTTCTCGTCTTCTTTATTCAGCGCCAGATGGGTATGGTCACGCCCGGTAAATTCGCTGAGCGCAGCCCAGGCTTTCACCGCCACCTGACCGTTGGTTTCCGGTGCCAGCGTCAGGATCATTTCGGCTGCATCAATCGCCGTGTTCAGCATCGGCTGGCCTTTAGCCGGGCCGTCCGCTTTGGTGTAATTGAGCTTACGCAGCAGATCCATTTCAGTCTGGGTATTCCATGCGATACCTTTCCCGCCGTTACCGATTTTCTCCATCAGCGGACCGATAGAGGTAAAGCGCTCATAGGTCGCCGGGTAGTCACGTTCAACCGGAATAATGTGTGGCGCGGTTTTGCCTGGAATCAGATCGCACTCGCCTTTTTTCCAGTCCTTCACATCCAGCGGCTGCGCCAGTTCGGCGGCAGAATCGTGCTGGATTGGCAGGGTCACCACATCGGTTTCCACGCCCAGATGGCCGACACACACTTCGGAGAATTTCTTGGCGATATTTTTGTAGATATCCCAGTCGCTTTTCGAATCCCATGCCGGGTCAACCGCGGCAGACAACGGGTGAATAAACGGATGCATATCCGAGGTATTCATGTCGTCTTTTTCGTACCATGTGGCGGTTGGCAGCACGATATCGGAGTACAGACAGGTACTGGACAGACGGAAGTCCAGGGTCACAACCAGATCCAGCTTGCCGTCGAGACCGTTGTCTTTCCACTCGACTTCTTCTGGCTTCACGCCGCCCTGTTTACCGAGATCTTTACCCTGGATACCGTGATCGGTACCGAGCAGATACTTCAGCATGTACTCATGGCCTTTACCGGACGATCCCAGCAGGTTCGAGCGCCAGATGAACAGGTTACGCGGATGGTTTTTACCGTTTTCTGGCTCTTCAGCCGCAAAACGAATTGAGCCGTCTTTCAGCGATTTAACGGTGTAATCCACCGGCGACATGTCCGCTTTTTTCGCGTCTTCCGCAATGCGCAGCGGGTTGGTCCCCAGCTGTGGTGCAGACGGCAACCAGCCCATGCGCTCGGCACGCACGTTAAAGTCGATCAGATGGCCGGTGTAGCGCGATTTATCCGCCATCGGCGACAGCAGTTCCTGTGCGGTAACGGTCTCGTAGCGCCACTGGCTGGAGTGATTGTAGAAATACGAAGTGCTGTTCATGTGACGCGCCGGACGCTGCCAGTCAAGGCCAAACGCCAGCGGCTGCCAGCCGGTCTGCGGACGCAGTTTTTCCTGGCCCACATAGTGTGCCCAGCCGCCGCCGCTCTGGCCGATACAGCCGCAGAACACCAGCATATTGATCAGACCACGATAGTTCATATCGAGGTGATACCAGTGGTTCAGACCGGCACCCACGATAATCATTGAGCGACCGTGCGTTTTATCTGCGTTCTCTGCAAACTCACGCGCGATGCGAGTGATCTGCGTGCGCGGAACACCAGTGATTTGCTCAGCCCATGCCGGGGTATACGCTTTGATTTCGTCGTAGCTGGTCGCACAGTTTTCATCGTTCAGACCGCGCTCCAGGCCATAGTTGGCCATGGTCAGATCGTAAACGGTGGTGACCAGCGCAGTAGAGCCATCGGCCAGTTGCAGACGCTTCACCGGCAGTTTGTGCAGCAGGATATTTTCCAGCTCCACTTTGTTGAAATGTTCAGTGCCTTCGCCACCAAAGTACGGGAAGCCCACTTCGGCGATCTCATCCTGGCTGCCGAGCATGCTCAGACGCAGATCGGTCTCTTCACCGGTGGTTGCGTTGCGTTGCTCGAGATTCCATTTACCTTTTTCGCCCCAGCGGAAACCGATAGAACCATTCGGTGCCACTAAATCGCCATCGTTGTTACAGGCGACCGTTTTCCATTCCGGGTTATTTTCCTGACCCAGCGCATCAACCAGATCGGCGGCACGTAACATGCGGCCTGCAGCGTAGTAGCCGTCGCGCTCTTCCAGCAACACCAGCATTGGCATGTCGGTATAGCGACGCACGTAGTCGGTAAAGTACTGACTTGGGTTATCGAGGTGGAATTCACGCAGCATGACGTGTCCCATCGCCAGCGCCATTGCGGAGTCGGTGCCTTGTTTTGGTGCCAGCCACAGATCGCACAGCTTGGCGATTTCGGCATAGTCAGGCGTGATGGCAACGGTTTTGGTGCCTTTGTAACGGACTTCGGTAAAGAAGTGCGCGTCAGGCGTACGGGTTTGCGGAACGTTTGAACCCCAGGCCAGGATATAACTTGAGTTGTACCAGTCAGCGGATTCAGGAACGTCCGTCTGTTCGCCCCAGGTCTGCGGAGACGCTGGCGGCAAGTCACAGTACCAGTCGTAGAAGCTCAGACAGGTCCCGCCAATCAGGGAGAGATAACGCGCGCCAGAGGCGTAGGACACCATCGACATCGCCGGGATTGGGGAGAAGCCCGCCACGCGGTCCGGACCGTAGGTTTTGACGGTATAGACGTTAGAGGCGGCAATCAGCTCATTCACTTCCTGCCAGGATGAACGGACAAAACCGCCGCGACCGCGCGCTTGCTTGAAGCTTTTCGCTTTGTCGGCGTCTTCGATGATAGAGGCCCAGGCATCCACCGGATCGCTGTGCTGAATTTTTGCTTCACGCCACATTTTCATCAGGCGTTTACGCATCAGCGGGTATTTCAGGCGGTTAGCGCTGTACAGATACCAGGAATAGCTTGCGCCGCGAGGACAGCCGCGCGGTTCGTGGTTTGGCATATCCGGACGCGTACGAGGATAGTCAGTCTGCTGCATTTCCCAGGTCACTAAGCCATTCTTGACGAAGATCTTCCAGCTGCAGGAACCGGTGCAGTTTACACCGTGTGTAGAACGAACGACTTTGTCATGCTGCCAACGTTGACGGTATCCATCTTCCCAGTCCCGGTTTGTCTCCAGAACCTGGCCGTGCCCATCGGCAAACGTTTCGCCCTTCTGTTTGAAGTAGCGAAACCGGTCCAAAAATTTGCTCATCGGGTATCTCCTGTGTGGAGCCTGTGGCTCTCTAAATCGACATTGCTGATTTGCAGCGAAGGTAACGTTATGAAAGATGGCGGGAATTGATAACGATCAAGGCCGACGGGGTTACTCCCCCGCAGAATTTCCCGCCATACCCCTAAAGCGGTATAAAAAATGATATTTTATTTATATGATTTATAAGAGTTTTTCTTATTTACCGTACAAACAGAACGGTTTTATTTAACATCTTAGGTATTAAGGAGTAGGCGTGTCTGCAAAGCGATGGCGATCACAGTGTTACATGAGGCTAAGCAGTAAAACCCCTTTCAGTATGTTGTAACTAAAAAGTACATAAAAAAGAGCGCGGCACTGTGGCCGCGCAAACGGATAATCAAACTTACTTATTTTTCTTAGTATTACGGCCGTATACCAGCCACGTAATGACGACGCAGGCGATATAGAAGACGAGGAACACTTTCATCGCGCCGGCAGGGGAACCGGTCAAATCGAGAGAGATACCAAAAGCTTTCGGGATAAAGAAGCCGCCGATCGCGCCGATTGCAGAGATAAAGCCCAGCGCAGCCGCCGTGTCCGTTGCAGATTCGCGCATCGCTTGTTCTTCATTACCACCCTGCGCTTTCACACGATCCATCGTCAGCTTACGGAAAATCACCGAAATCATCTGGAAGGTCGAGGCGCTGCCCAGACCGGCCGTCAGGAACAGCACCATAAACACGGCGAAGAAGGCGCCAAAGTTACCGCCCTGACCGTTGGTCGGCAGCGTCAGGAACAGCAGTCCGCAGAAGATAGCCATCAACACAAAGTTCACCAGCGTCACGCGCGTCCCGCCCAGACGGTCAGAAATCATCCCGCCGGTAGAACGTGCCAGTGCGCCGATGAACGGGCCGAAGAATGCATAATGCAGGATTTGCACATCCGGGAACTGAGTTTTCGACAGCATGGCGAAACCGGCAGAGAAGCCGATAAACGATCCGAATGTTGCCAGATAGAGCAGCGCCATAATCCACAGATGCGCGCGCTTCAGGACCGGCAGCTGTTCGCTCAGAGAGGCTTTAGACGCGGACAGGTCGTTCATGAAGAACCACGCCATCAGGGTTAGCACCACCAGGAACGGCACCCAAATCCAGGCCGCATTCTGCAGATACAGCATTGAGCCGTCCGGTTGTACCGCACCACCGCCGCCAAACACCGCGAAGATGGAGACCGAGATCGCCAGTGGCGCAATCAGCTGCATAACGCTGACGCCCATGTTACCCATGCCGCCGTTAATACCGAGGGCACCACCCTGCTTCGCTTTCGGGAAGAAGAAGCTGATGTTCGCCATACTGGACGCGAAGTTAGCCCCCGCAAAACCGCACAGCAGTGCAATGGTTACGAAAACGCTAAACGGTGTCGAGGTGTCCTGCACTGCAAAACCCAGCCACACGCAAGGGATGATCATGATGCCGGTACTGAATGCCGTCCAGCGACGTCCACCAAACAGCGGCACCATAAACGCGTAAGGCACACGCAGCAGCGCACCCGACAACGCAGGCAACGCCGTCAGCATAAACAGCTGATCGGTCGTAAATTTAAATCCGACTTTAGGTAAGTTCACCGCCACGGCACTGAACAGCATCCACACACAAAACGCCAACAACAAACACGGAACAGAAATCCACAGATTACGACTTGCTATACGCTGCCCGCGCTGTTGCCAGAACGCCGGATCCTCCGGACGCCAATCGCTAATAACAGCACCAGTATCCCTTTCGGGGGCGGATGAGTGACTCATAGACACCTCTGATTATCAAAATGATGCTGCAAACTGTAGGGTTTTAAGCAGGCGGTAAGTTGATATAAATCAAAGGAAAAGGGGGCAGATTAACGCGCAAAAAAACGTCATTACCCTAAGTGAGTAGGTTTTTCCGGTAAAAAAGGTGTGGTTTTTCACGGTGCTGACGACTTAAGTTCACCGCCTCCCCCTGACGATTACCCACCCGGCAATTTAGGAGTAATCCCTTGTTGGTATGGGTATACTCCAGGGTATACACCAGAATAGCGCCATTCCTGGAGGCAGGCAAAATCCGGAGCAAGGCAAGCCCATGTTAAAACGACTCTTCTCCCCGCTGACGCTGGTTAATCAGTTGGCCCTCATCGTGTTGCTGTCCACCGCTATTGGTGTGACCGGCATGGCGATCTCTGGCTGGCTGGTACAGGGCGTACAGGGTAGCGCCCATGCCATCAACGAGGCAGGTTCGCTGCGTATGCAGAGTTATCGCCTGCTGGCGGCCGTGCCGCTTACGCCGGAAGACAAACCCCTGCTCGACGACATGGAACGCACCGCCTTCAGCCCGGAACTGGTTATCGCCGCCCAGCGTGACGGCCAGCAGGCCCAGTTGAAGGCATTACAGGGTTACTGGCATAGCCAGCTCGAACCCGGTCTTAAACAGGCAAAAAGTGCAGAAACCGTTGCCGATGACGTTGCCCGCTTTGTTGCGCGCATCGACACGCTGGTTTCTTCTTTCGATTCTTCCACCGAAATGCGCATTGAACGCGTGGTGATGCTCCATCGCGCAATGGCTCTTTTTATGGCTTTGCTGCTCATTTTTACCATCGTCTGGCTGCGCGCACGTTTACTGTACCCATGGCAACAGCTGTTAGCCGTCGCGCGGGCGGTGACGGAAAGAGATTTTACCCAGCGCGCGCACATTAGCGGACGCAACGAAATGGCCATGCTGGGACAGGCGCTGAACAATATGTCTGGCGAACTGGCCGAAAGCTACGCGGTGCTCGAAAAGCGCGTGCAGGAAAAAACGGCGGGTCTGGAGCAAAAGAACGAAATTCTCTCGTTCTTATGGCAGGCAAACCGCCGTCTGCATTCGCAGATCCCGCTTTGCGAACGCCTTTCGCCGGTGCTCAACGGTCTTCAAAGTCTCACGCTGTTGCATGATATCGAACTGCGGGTCTACGACGTTGAAGACGAAGAAAATCATCAGGAGTTCACCTGTCAGTCCGATATGTCCTGCGATGACAAAGGCTGTCATCTCTGCCCGCGCGGTTTACCGCCGCTCACCAGCAGCGGGACGACGCTGAAATGGCGTCTCACTGACAGCCACACCCAGTACGGCATACTGCTGGCAACGCTCCCGACGGGCCGCCATTTGAACCACGATCAGCAGCAGATGGTCGACACGCTGGTCGAACAGCTCACCGCGACCCTGGCGCTCGACAGACATCAGGAAAAACAGCAGCAGTTGATCGTGATGGAAGAGCGCGCCACCATTGCCCGTGAGCTTCACGATTCGATCGCACAGTCGCTCTCATGCATGAAGATGCAGGTGAGCTGTCTCCAAATGCAGGATGACGGACTGCCGGAGAACAGCAAGCAGCTCCTGGGGCAGATCCGCAACGAGCTGAACACCTCTTGGGTACAGCTTCGCGAGCTGTTAACGACTTTCCGCCTGCAACTCACGGAACCCGGGCTGCGGCCTGCGCTGGAGTCCAGCTGCCACGAATTTAGCGCCCGACTGGGGTTTCCGGTGAAGCTGGATTACCAGCTCCCCCCGCGTTTTGTGCCCTCGCATCAGGCCATCCATTTGCTACAAATCGCCCGCGAGGCATTGAGTAATACGCTCAAGCACGCCAGCGCGACGGCAGTCACCGTAACCGTAAGTTACCACCAGAATCAGGTGAAACTTATCGTCCAGGATAACGGCTGCGGCGTGCCGGAAAACGCTGAGAGAAGCAACCACTATGGTTTAATTATTATGCGAGACCGAGCGCAAAGCCTGCGCGGAGATTGCCAGGTTCGCCGGGGTGAGTCTGGCGGCACTGAAGTAGTGGTGACCTTTATACCCGAAAAGCCTCTAATCACTTCTCAAGGAGAAACCCATGTCTAATCAGGAACCGGCAACCATTCTGTTAATCGACGATCATCCGATGCTGCGCACCGGCGTAAGACAACTAGTCAGCATGGCGGAAGACATTACCGTTGTGGGCGAAGCCAGCAACGGCGAACAGGGTATTGAACTTGCCGAATCTCTCGATCCTGATTTGATCCTGCTTGATCTCAATATGCCTGGCATGAACGGTCTGGAAACGCTGGATAAATTGCGTGAAAAATCGCTGTCCGGACGGATCGTGGTGTTTAGCGTCTCCAACCATGAAGAAGACGTTGTGACCGCGCTGAAACGTGGGGCCGATGGCTATCTGCTCAAAGACATGGAACCGGAAGATTTGCTCAAAGCGCTGCAACAGGCGGCAGCCGGTGAAATGGTACTGAGCGAAGCGCTAACCCCCGTCCTCGCCGCCAGCCTGCGCGCCAACCGCGCCACATCTGACCGTGACGTCACGCAGTTGACCCCGCGCGAGCGCGATATCCTGAAGCTGATCGCTCAGGGCTTACCGAACAAAATGATCGCCCGCCGTCTGGATATCACTGAAAGCACGGTGAAAGTACATGTTAAGCATATGCTCAAGAAAATGAAGCTGAAATCACGCGTCGAAGCGGCAGTGTGGGTACATCAGGATCGTATCTTTTAATCTCACTCATTTGGCAGCAGCTGATAGCCGCCATCGTCATCTGGCAACGCCACCAGCGGTTGCGACAGAGAGAGCGTGATCTCATTGGAAGAGACACGCTGCCCATCTTTATCTTCGACGACGACGGACAGTTTCCAACGGTTAGTCGCCCCTTCACTCGCATCCCAGGCGGGCATAATTACGCTCCATCCCTCATCGCTATTGACGTTAGCGGGGGAGGTCAAACTCAGCGCGTGCGTATCGCCCTGCCAGTGAAGCTGTCGCACGCCGTGCGTACTGCGAACCTGCAATTTCAGGACCACCGTTTCCCCCGGCGTTAAATCCCACGGCGGCGTCGCCAGATAGACCGACAGTGTTTTACGCTGGCGGAACTCCATGACCGGCAGACTGGTGCGATCCACCGGATCGTAACGGCTTCCACGCAGCGAACGGGTCGTTGCCACCTCCTCCGACGACAGCTGTTTTTTCAGCGGCACGCCAAAGCGGTAGTTAAGCTTCATGCCCAGGTTATTTTGACTCACGCCACTTTCGCCCTGCTTATGCGCAGCGGAAAACGTCAGCAGAGGCACCGGCGTATAATCGAGACCCAAATTAACCGCCATCGGATTGTGATACCCCGTCCCGCTGCGAAACAGGTCAACGTTATCGCCAAAATACTGTTCAAAACTCACGCTGGTATTCAGATGATGAAAATACGGCAACCAGGCTTTGGCCGTCACATCATATCCCCGCGCCATGCGCTGCTCCTGGAGATCCGAGCTGTCACGCCAGTTGGCAAACGGCTGATAATAATTGGCCGAAAGGCGCAGGTTTTCACCCCAGGCTTCCGCCCCAAGCCCGGCTCTTTGCAGATTCTCATCCAGCAGATTGTCGTAAAACGTGTTGTAACCGAGCAGCCATTTTCCCGCCACCCAGCGCTGGCCAATCCCCGCGTTGCTCACCAGGCCATCCGTTTGCTGCGTAAGGCCCAGTTGGCTCCAGCTCAGGTAGCGATTATTGTCCTGCCAGGGGATAAACCACCTGCCGCTGCTACCGTTAAATTTGCCCTCTTCGTCGACCAGCAAATCGACGCTGGCGTTCCCCCAGGGCGAAAGCCAGGATTCAATCTGCTCATTCACTTCCCCGCTGACCGCATCACGCACTTTGCCAAACGCAAACTGACGCGCCTGCTCGCTGGTCGTCAGGCCGTTGTCGGTCATGCTCGCTTCGCCGAACGCTTTCGCCATTTCGGCGAGATGCTTTTCGCTTTCGCCAGTGGGTTTCGCGAGGCCGAGATCCGGGAGGCTATCGCCATTGTTATCGAACGGATTTTGCGCCTGCTGCATAAAGGAATTCGGCGCAGCCAAAACGGCTCCGGCTGGAACAAGGAGGAGGAGAAGAAGATTTCGAACGCGGGTAACAGCAACCATCAATGTATAAATGTGATCCAGATCTCATGTATGACCAGTTTACACCATAACGTGGTTTGGGACATTTTGCAGCTTTAAGGGGAATTTCCGGATTATCCTGAATCGGTTTTAGCCTGCCATGTACAGGAAGTCTGATTGATCGCTGTGGCCGATGTCGCGCTGAACAACCCCCTCGCCCCTTTGGGGAGAGGGACAAGGTGAGGGGAATATGCGGCTCAGTGGTGTATTCCGTTCACTTTACTTTTTTTGCCGATCTGTCACCGCCCCACACGTGAACGCGTTGAGGGGGCTATCGCCGCCCCTTAACAATCCTGGCTCCCGGCAAGAAAATCGCCGCTTCGAGGTGCTCTCAGCTTTTCCGTCAGCCTTTCGGGTCGGGCGCGATCCTGCATCCCTGCAGGTCGCCCCGGCCTGACGGAAACGCGTCGACGATTTACAGCCGGACCAGGTCACCGGTTTCAGAAATTGCTGCCATACATCCTCATCGTGGCATCAGATAATCTCGTTAACCTCAGCAATCAACCCTTTCAGCTCCGGCACGCACGACCCGCAGTTGGTCCCACAGCGCAACTTTGCGCCTAGCGCCGCAGCCGAATCACACCCGCCCGCAATCGCCTCGCGGAGGGTGTTTTCCCCCACGCTAAAGCAGCTACAGATTATGCGTCCTGGGTCTTTGCGCTCGCCAGGGCGTTGTCCGTCCAACAACGCATGACGTTCAAAGAGCGCAGACGGCGGCGTCTGAAACGCCGACACAATAAAATCATGTGCCAGCGCTGGCCGCGTTTTCCCTTCCCAGAATCCCAGCATCAGATCGCCGTTATGCCATGCCAGCATGCTGCTCCGCTCGCCGGTCTGGGCAATCTGTAACTGCCAGCCTTTCGCGCTACAGTGCGCCAGAATCACCTCTGACAGCGCTTTGTCACTCGCCAGCGTCAGACGTTCAACACCCACCGTTGCCTTGCGCCACCAGTGGGCAAAAGCGGGCAGTTCAGGCAGTTCGCGCGCGTAAAGTTCGCCCTGCCAGGCGGGTTGCCACGGCATAATCCTCACCGCCGTTTGTTTACTTTCGGGCTGACCGGAATGCGGATCGCAGCGCCCTTCCACCAGCGCGTTCACCTTTCCCTGACGCGCAAAACGGTTATTCCAGTGCATCGGGGTAAACACTTCACCGTCTCGTTGCCCTGCACTCACATTGACGCGCGCGACCATCACCCCGCGCGGCGAACTCAGGCGGGCCAGTTGGCCGTCCTGCAGCGCACAACGCGCGGCATCCGCCGTCGAGACATCCACCTGTGGCTCGGCGATATGCTGCATCAGCCGCGGAACATATCCCGTGCGGGTCATGGTGTGCCACTGATCGCGCACGCGACCGCTGTTCAGAATCAGCGGATAAAGCGCATCGGGTACCGTGCCATGAAGTGCCGGTTCTACCGGGATAATTCGCCGCACCGGCATTTCACCTGTAGCCCATTGATACGGTTCAAAATCATCCCACTGCTGACGCGTTAACGTGACAAGGTCACGTAAGTTAAACGCCCTCGCGCCCGTATTTTCAAACGCCGACAGCGCGGCGTGTTCGCGGAAAATTTCCTGCGGATGCTGCCAGTTAAACGCTGCGCCGTACCCCAGTTTTTTGGCTACCTCAGCGATAATCCACCAGTCCGGTTTTGCCTCGCCCGGCGCGGGCAAAAACGCACGCTGGCGCGAAATCCGGCGTTCAGAGTTTGTGACTGTCCCGTTTTTCTCCCCCCAGCCCAGAGCCGGAAAACGGATATGCGCAAAGCGACTGGTGTCCGTATCGCGCATCACTTCGGAGACGATCACCAGCGGACACGCCGCCAGCGCCTGACACACAGCGTGGCTATCAGGCAGCGAAACGGCAGGATTGGTGCCCATAATCCACACGGCTTTCACTTCACCGCGCGCAATGGCGTCAAACAGTTCGACCGCCATCAGCCCTGGCGTCTGCGCCAGCCGCTCGGTTCCCCAGAAACGGGCCACGCGCGCGAGATCGTCTGGCTCAAAATTCATGTGTGCGGCCAACTGATTGGCCAGCCCGCCCACTTCTCGCCCCCCCATCGCATTAGGCTGTCCGGTCAACGAAAAAGGTCCGCAGCCTTCACGGGCAAATTTCCCGCTGGCAAGATGGACGTTAATAATCGCGTTGCACTTGTCGCTCCCGCTCGTCGACTGGTTGATGCCCATGGTGTAGAGCGTGACGGCGCGCGGCGCGTCGCTGAACCAGCGATAAAACGTCTCTACGTCCGCGAGCGTTAATCCGCAAAACTCCGCCACGCGCGGCGCAGGCCAGCTATTTCCGCCCTGAATATGCTTGAGCAGTCCGACAAATAATCCCGCATCGCTGCCCGGCAGCAACGCGAGATGCAGATCGGCGATATCACAGGTCGCGGTTTGGCGCGGATCGATAACCACCACCTTTAACGCCGGATTAGCCGCGCGCGCCTGCACCAGCCGTTGATAAAGCACCGGATGCGTCCAGGCGGCATTCGATCCCACCAGCACCACCAGATCGGTCTTTTCGATATCGTCGTAGCTGCACGGCACGATATCTTCGCCAAACGCGCGCTTATAGCCGGTCACGGCCGAGGACATACACAGCCGCGAATTAGTGTCGATATTCGCCGCGCCAATGAATCCCTTCATCAGCTTATTGGCCGCGTAGTAATCTTCCGTCAGGAGTTGGCCGGAGGCATAAAACGCCACGGCCTGTGGCCCGTCAGTCGCAATAATCTCCCGTAAACGCTCGCCTGCCGTCTCCAGCGCCTGTGACCAGTCAACCTCAACATCATCGATCATCGGGCGCAATAGCCGCCCTTCCAGGCCGGTTGTTTCCCCCAGCGCCGAACCTTTCACACACACTCTGCCGTAATTCGCCGGATGCGTTTCGTCACCGCGTACGCGCACTTCGCCATTCGTTACGCTTGCCACCACGCCACAGCCGACACCGCAATACGGGCACGTCGTTCGGGTTTCTGTCATGAAGCCTCCGCTCGCATCACCAGCTCTTCGCTGCTCACCCACACTTTGTCGCCTTCGATTTTCACCGGCCAGGCGCGCACCGCCGGTTCGCCGCTCTCCACCAGACGCCCGTCGCGCAGGCGAATACGCTGTTTGTACAGTGGAGAGATAACGATCGGCTCGCCGCTCGCATCCCCCAGAATCCCGCGCGACAACACGCTGGCGCTGCTGCCCGGCTCGATGTCTTCCAGCGCATACACGGCTTTGCCGAAACGGAACAGCGCGATTTGCTGTTCGCCAAGATGCGCGCCAATACCCGCATGTTCCGGGATTTCGTCTACTGCACAAATTTCCTGCCAGCGTTTGAAGCCCTCCGTCACCGGCGCGTTCACGCGGGTACGGAACAGCGCCAGACGGTTCGGATCGGCGAGCGTGGTTTGCCATTCGCACTGATACGTGTCGACAATCCGCGCCATCTCCTGCTCCAGTTCGTAGGCAATCCCCAGACTGTCGTTCATGATCACGTCGCGCAGATACTCAATGCCGCCCTCCAGATTGTCCATCCAGGTGCTGGTGCGTTGCAGACGATCGGCGGTACGGATGTAAAACATCAGGAAACGGTCCACCGTGCGCAGCAGAGTTTCGTCGTCCAGATCGCTGGCAAACAGATCCGCATGGCGCGGTTTCATGCCACCGTTCCCGCACAGATAAAGGTTCCAGCCCTTATCGGTCGCAATCACCCCGACGTCTTTACTCTGCGCTTCGGCGCATTCGCGGGTGCAGCCTGACACCGCCATTTTGATTTTATGCGGCGCGCGCAGGCCTTTGTAACGATGCTCCAGCGTCACGGCCAGGCCCGTGGAATCCTGCACGCCGTAGCGACACCACGTAGAACCGACGCAGGATTTCACGGTACGCAGCGATTTCCCGTAGGCGTGCCCGGTCTCAAATCCGGCTTCGACCATTGCCTGCCAGATTTCCGGCAGCTGCTCCAGCGTCGCACCAAACAGGTCGATGCGCTGACCGCCGGTAATTTTACTGTACAGCTGATAGCGCCTGGCGATTTGCCCGAGGGCAATCAGCCCGTCAGCGCTGACTTCACCGGCAGGCATGCGCGGAACAATCGAATACGTGCCGTCTTTTTGAATGTTGGCAAAATAGCGGTCGTTGGTGTCCTGGAGCGGCAGATGCGCGGGTTTGAGCAGATATTCGTTCCAGCATGACGCCAGTACCGACCCAACCAACGGCTTGCAGATTTCGCAGCCATGCCCCTGCCCGTAGCGGGCAATCAGCTGTTCGAAGGTGTGGATGCGATTGACGCGTACGAGGTGGTAAATTTCCTGGCGCGAGTAAGCGAAGTGTTCACAGATATCCTTTTTCACCTCCACGCCCTGCGCCGCCAGCTGGAACTCCATCACCTGTTTCACCAGCGCGCTACACCCGCCGCAGCCGGTGGCAGCTTTGGTGCACTGTTTGACCGCGCCGATGTCCGTTGCCCCAGCACTCACCGCCTGGCAGATATCACTTTTACTGACGTTATGACAGGAGCAGATCTGCGCACTATCAGGCAGCGCGGCAACGCCAAGCACTTTAGGCGCACTCCCCGCAACCGCAGGCAAAATCAGCGTTTCCGGATCTTTAGGCAGGCTGATGTCGTTGAGCATCATCTGCACCAGCGTCGCGTATTCGCCAGCATCGCCCACTAGCACGCCGCCGAGCAGGGTTTTACCGTCTTCGCTGACCACGATTTTCTTGTAGATTTGCTGCGGACCGTGCGTCCACTGATAACTCTGTGCGCCCGGGGTGCGGCCATGCGCATCGCCAAAGGAGGCGACGTCAACGCCCAACAGCTTCAGTTTGGTGCTCATATCCGCGCCCGCAAACGCGTTTTCTTCCCCGGCAAGCTGTGCCGCCGCCACGCGGGCCATCTGATAGCCTGGCGCCACCAGGCCAAAGATTTTACCTTCCCACAGGGCGCATTCGCCGATGGCAAACACGTTTTCATCCGAGGTGCGACACCGGTTGTCGATACTGATCCCGCCGCGTTCACCGAGCGTGAGTCCACTGCTGCGTGCCAGCGCGTCCTGCGGGCGGATCCCGGCGGAAAAGACCACCATATCGGTGTTCAGCTCGCCGCCATCGGCAAAACGCAGCACCAGGCCGTCATCGGTTCGGGCGATTTCAGTCGTCGATTTGCTGGTGTGTACGCCAACGCCGAGGGCTTCAATTTTGCGGCGCAGCATCGCCGCGCCGTCGTTATCAAGCTGAACCGCCATCAGGTTCGGGGCGAATTCGACCACGTCCGTTTCCAGCCCCAGCTGCTTGAGCGCATTCGCGGCTTCCAGCCCTAGCAGACCGCCGCCAATCACCACGCCGCGTCGCGCATGGGCTGCATGCGCCGCGATACTGTCTAAGTCGTCCAGCGTGCGATAGACAAAACAGCCCGGCAGATCGCGACCCGGCACGGGCGGCACAAACGGATACGATCCCGTCGCCAGCACCAGTTTGTCCCAGTGGGTTTCATGACCACTAGCGTTGCGCACCACCCGCGCCTCGCGGTCGATATCGACAATTTGCTGTGAAAGACGCAGCTCAATGCCATTCTCGGCAAAGAAATCGCCCTGCACCAACGAGAGTGAATCGGCGTTACGATCGTCAAAATAGGCCGAGAGATGCACTCGATCGTAGGCCGCATGGCGCTCTTCGCCAAACACGACAATCTGATAGTGCTGATGCAAATTGCGGTTGACACAATCTTCGAGAAAATGGTGGCCGACCATACCGTGTCCAACCACCACCAGAGTAGGTTTTGTCATAGCGTTCTGTCCTGCAACCTGCGGTTGCGTAGTGAATCGATCGAACAGCCAGTCCGCCTGCGCGGGCACCGGCTTTGCCAGTAAATCGGTGAGCGTCGCCGCACTGCGGCAATCGCCAAACATCAGCACGCCCGCAAGCGTGCCGTTGCGAATCAATAAGCGGCGGTAATGACGCGTCAGCGGATCCCACGACGTCCAGAGGGCATCGTCCGCCTGCGCCGTCACGCAACCGGCGCTGAACAGCTCAATGCCGGTCACTTTCAGCCGCATGCCGCTGTCGCACGGAGTAAATGCGGCGCAGGTTTCGCCCGCCAGTCGGGCGGCCAAGATATCGGCCTGCGCCAGACACGGTGCGACCAGCCCCCACGTCTGGCCGTCAATTTCGCAGCACTCGCCAATGGCGCTGACGCCGGGATGGGAAGTCTGCATCAGGCGGTCCACCACGATCCCTTTGGCACACAGCAGCCCGCTGGCTTTCGCCAGTGCGGCGTTGGGTAATACGCCGGTCGCCAGCACCACACGCGTGGCGGGAAGCGTGCGCCCGTCAGTAAGGGTGACGGTGTGGGGGGTGATATCGGTAATCCCCGACGCCAGTTCGCCGTAAATTCCGCGCTCGCTCAACGCCTGTTCCAGCAACGCGCCTGTCTGCGGGTCAAGCTGCTGTTCCATCAGCCACGGTCCGCGATGCACGATCGTGACGTTGTCACATGACTGGCGTAGTGCGGCAGCGGCCTCAACGCCGAGCACACCGCCGCCGAGTACAATAACGGGGCCGGTCACAGCCAGAATGGCGTTCACGTCGTTCAGGGTGCGAAAGGTGAAAATGTTCGCCCCGTCGCACCCTGTTACGGGCGGAATAAACGGCTGCGACCCGGTGGCGAACACCAGTTCATCCCAGCTCACACACCGCTGTTCCGTGCGGATTTCCCGCGCGGCCAGATCCACCGCCGTCACCCTTTCACCCGTCATCACCGTCACGCCACGCGCCTGATACCAGGCATCATCATGAAACCGCGTGGCGGCCGCCTGTTTTTCGCCGCCCAGCACCGGAGAGAGCTGAATGCGGTTGTACGCGGGTTCTGCCTCCTCGCCGATGACGGTAATGGCGAAGCGACCGGGTGCACGCTCGGTCAGCGACTCGATCAGTCGCGTTGCCGCCATACCGTTGCCAATAATGACCAGTCGCATCGTTAACTCCTCAGGCCGCTTTCGGCTGTTTTTCGTAGAGGAAGCGCAGAACTTGCTGGCGCATGTGGTGATAGCGGCTGTCCTCCGCCAGTTGTACGCGATTGCGCGGACGCGGCAAATCGACATGCAAAATCTCGCCTACCGTGGCCGCCGGGCCGTTGGTCATCATCAGCACGCGATCGGAGAGCAGCACCGCTTCGTCGACATCGTGGGTGATCAGCACGATGGTGGTATTCAGCTCCTGTTGGATTTTCATGACCGAATCCTGCAGATGCGCGCGGGTCAATGCATCCAGCGCGCCAAAAGGTTCGTCCATCAGCAGCACTTTTGGCTTCATCGCCAGCGCCCGTGCGATGCCCACGCGCTGCTTCATCCCGCCGGAGATTTCACCCGGACGTTTATGCAGCGCATGACCCATCTGCACGCGGTCGAGATTGTGTTCGATCCACTCCTTGCGCTCCGCTTTGCTCATGGTGCGGCGGAAAACCTGATCCACCGCCAGCGCCACGTTGTCGAAACAGGTCAGCCACGGCAGCAACGAGTGGTTCTGAAACACCACCGCCCGTTCCGGGCCCGGCCCGGCGATTTCGCGGTTATCGCAGATCAGTCCGCCTTCCGTGGGTAACGTGATCCCGGCGATAAGGTTCAGCAGCGTGGATTTGCCGCAACCGGAGTGGCCAATCAGACTGACGGTTTCACCTTCGTGGATATCAAAAGAGACGTTTTGCAGCGCCAGAAACTCGCCGCTGGCGGTGGAAAAACGCTGGCTTACGCCCTGTACCTGAATTAATGGTTTCATGTTCGTTCCTTATTTTTCCTGCCAGCTAAAGCGGCGGGCGATCAGCATCAGCCCCTGCTCCAGCAGCAACCCGACCACGCCGATGATGACGATGGCGATGAGGATGTTTTCGACGTTGAGGTTGTTCCACTCATTCCAGATCCAGAAGCCGATCCCCAGGCCCCCGGTCAGCATTTCGGCGGCGACAATCACCAGCCACGCAATGCCAATCGAGAGCCGCACGCCCGTCAGGACAGCGGGCAACACGGCCGGAAACAGGATGCGGCGCATGATGATCCACTCAGAAAGTTGCAATACCCGCGCGACGTTGAGGTAGTCCTGCGGAATACGGCGCACCCCTTCGGCGGTGTTGATGACCATCGGCCAGATAGAACAGATGAAAATGGTCCAGCTCGAGGCCGGTTCCGCTTTCTGGAACAGCAGCAGACCGATAGGTAACCACGCCAGCGGGCTGACCGGGCGCAGAAGGGCGATGAGCGGGGTGAACATGCGCGAGAAAAAGGTGAATCGACCAATCAGAAAACCGAGCGGAATGCCGACAATCGCCGCCAGACCGAATCCAATCGCCACACGCTGGAGCGAGGCGAGAATGTTCCAGCCAATCCCCATGTCGT
Source organism: Lelliottia sp. (assembly GCF_045627565.1). Taxonomy (NCBI): domain Bacteria; kingdom Pseudomonadati; phylum Pseudomonadota; class Gammaproteobacteria; order Enterobacterales; family Enterobacteriaceae; genus Lelliottia; species Lelliottia sp. The sequence continues at coordinate 50,110 of NZ_JAZQNX010000044.1, forward strand.
TCGGTCCGTCACGGTAAAACGGGTCGGCAAACAGCGTGATAGCGGAATCAAGCGTACTGAGCGGCGTAGGGAAACCTTTGCTGTTGATCGCAGCCAGTTGCCACAACACCACCAGCAATCCCAGGCCAAGAAACGCCGGGATCACGCGCTGGAGAAATTCATTTATCCGGCGGGCAAACGCCGGTGCGCGGCGACGAACCTGAACCGGTGGCAGCGTGATGACTTCACCGCTGACGGACTTTTCAGCCACGATCTGTGTAGTTTGCATCTGTTTCATTTCATGCCCCTTTACGGTGAATGGCGAAGCGATTGGCATAGCCTTCAGGATCGGTGCCGTTCCAGACGGTGCCGTCCATAAGTGTGCTGCTGCGCATGGGTGACGACGGCGTGCTGATCCCGCCCACGGCGGTAGCGGCGTCCTGCCAGACGGCGGTCTGATTAATACGCTGTGCAATTCCGGCGTAATCCGGTTCGGTTTTCAGCAGGCCCCAGCGGCGGAACTGAGTCAGGAACCACATGCCGTCGGAGTGCCACGGATAGCTGACCGCGCCGTCGTTGAAGAAACGAATCGGATGGGCATCCTGCCAGCGCTGGCCGATGCCGTTATCGTATTCGCCCAGCATGCGGCCGGTGAGATACTGCTCTTTGGTGTTAAGCCAGGCGCGACGCGAGAGAATGAGCGCCGTTTCACGTTTGTTTTCCGGTGAGGCATCAATCCAGCGAGCGGCCTCCATCACGGCGCAGACCAGCGCGCGCGCGGTGTGCGGATTTTTCTCTACCCAGTCACGGCGCGTGCCGAGAATTTTCTCCGGATGCTCCGGCCAGATGGATTGTGAGGTAGCGGCGGTAAAACCGATTCGGTCGTTGATGGCGCGGGCGTTCCACGGTTCGCCAACACAAAAACCGACCATATTACCGATGCGCATGTTCATCACCATCTGCGGCGGCGGAACCACTACGGTGCGCACATCGTCAAACGGATTGATGCCCGCGCTCGCCAGCCAGTAATAGAGCCACATGGCGTGCGTGCCGGTTGGGAAGGTATGGGCGAAACTGTAAGTGCCGGGAGCCTGCTGCTGAATCAGCTTTTTCAGCCCGTCAACGTCGCGCACGCCTTGATCCAGCAGATCGTTTGAAAGTGTGATGGCCTGACCGTTGTGGTTCAGGGTCATCAGATTAGCCATCGGCTGCGGTTTACCGGCGATACCCAGCTCCAGTCCGTACAGCAGGCCATACAGAATGTGTGCCGCGTCCAGTTCACCGGCGACCAGTTTGTCGCGCACCGCAGCCCAGCTGGCTTCTTTCGTTGGCACAATCGTAATGCCGTATTTTTTGTCAAAACCTTTTAGCGCGGCGATCACCAGCGGTGCGCAGTCGGTCAGCGGGATAAAGCCCACGCGCACCGTCTCCAGCTCCGGTTTATCCGAGCCTGCCGCCCACGCAGAGTGCATGACGCCTGGAAGCAGCATCGCCCCGCCCGCTATTGCGCTTGCCTGTAAAAATCGCCGTCTCGTCCAGTTCACCATGCTCACTCCCGAAAAAAAGCCAAAAAAAAGCGCCCGCCAATGCCGAAGCATTGCTGGACGCCTTTATCCTGAAAACGAACGCACCGCCGTTGGCGCGTCGTTAAAATTTGTTAATGTGATAATGCAAAGCGGATGCCAGGTTTTTACGCCTCAATCAGGCAGTTTTCACGCTATTGCTCCCGCTTTTCGCACCTCAATCAGGCAAACCCTGCCCGTCCATTGTGCATCTACCCCTTTGGTATTACCTGCCATAACGTCTTCACCGTGAGCAGCGCGCGGGCGATATCCACCATGCGTTGATTCTTATCCATCGCCATTTTGCGCAGGGCATACCATGCCTGTTCTTCGCTCATATTTTGATGCGTCATGAGCACGCTTTTCGCTTTATCGATGGTTTTGCGCTCCTCAAGCGTGTCGCGCAACGAGGCAAGCTGGCGGGACAATAGTTCGATTTCTCGCGCCTGCTGACGCACCAGCGACAGGAGCGGTTTGTCGGGCCAGTGCGTGAATGGGTCATCCGTCTCGTCAGTAAGCCCAAACGATTCATTATCTGAATGCATTCGCTCTTCGACGGCGTGCATCAGATCGGCAATCATCACCTCTTCAAGGGCGCGTAAATGTTCAAGACGCGCCGTTTGCAGCGCAAACCAGTTGAGCGCAGTCGCCCCCTGGTCGGCAGACGGTTGGCGGGTACAGGCGATTCGGCGCAGCTGTTCGGTTTCGACACCGGGCAGGCAGTGGTGATCAAAGGTGGTCTGCACGTCAGGCTGGACGCGCGAGAGGAAAACATCAAAACAGGCTTGCTGAGCGTCGATGCGATCGACCAGCGTCTGGCGCATGTCATCGCTGAAATGGCCTTCGGTAAAACCAATCGCCCCCAGCGCGCGCTCCTGCCCCGCCAGCTCTTTGCCCTGCATCAGGCTATACAGCGCCACAAAGCGACTGGCTATTTGCGGATCGTCAATGCTGTCATTGAGCTGAGGAATGATACTGAGGACATGGCGCAGCGTACGGCTGTATTGTTCCATCGCCAGATGCGCTTTGATGCTGCGCGACACGACGGCCTCCCGCAATGGACCCAACTGCTCAAGCTGATGGAGCGCGCTGGCGATACGCTCACAGACGGCGCTGCCTGAAAAAGGCGACTGCTGCGCCAGCGCAACGTGAAATGCTGCCAGGTTTTCATCGGCTAATGCCCGGCTGGCTTTACATTCGGCGGCATACAGCTTCCCCTGCGAGCAGAGCCAGATGTTTGACGCCCCGCGCTCGCACTGTAGCATGTGGGCAAGCGTGCTGATGCAGCTCACCAGTTCGCCGAGCTGCGCCAGGTTGCTGAACTGTTGTTTGCGTATCCGTTTTGCGCGCTGAAGCCATTCGGTTGCGCCGGGTGGACTGCCATAGATGTTCGTCATGCTTACTCTCCCGGATCGTTTTTATCCCTTGAGCTAAGCAATATCCGTGCCCCTTTATGAAACTGGAGTCAACATGCAGAAAATCGTTATCGTCGCCAACGGTGCGGCTTACGGAAGTGAATCCCTTTTTAACAGTCTGCGACTGGCAATTGCTTTACGCGATCAGGAGAGCGTGCTGGAACTGCGGCTGTTTTTGATGTCGGATGCGGTGATTGCCGGGCTAAAAGGACAGAAACCTGCCGAGGGCTATAACCTCCAGCAGATGCTGGAGATCCTGACCGCGCAGGACGTTCCGGTGAAGCTGTGCAAGACCTGCACTGACGGACGCGGGATCACCTCTTTGCCGCTGATCGAGGGCGTGGAAATCGGCACGTTGGTCGAATTAGCCCAATGGACGCTGGCCGCCGATAAAGTATTAACTTTTTAATAATAAACCTCAGAAAATATTATTTTCTTATGGACGCGGTTGCACCATCAAGTTCCCGGCTGGGTTGCCGATACGAATCTTAAGTCAACTCAGCAGGTATTAACGTATGTTCAGGTCAATTCGCGCTCGTATCATCGCCGCAACGACAGGCTGTCTGGTCGTTGCCCTTATTCTTAATACCGTTATCAACTTCTACGTCACACGGCAGGATAACCAACAATCTCAGCGTGATATCCTGGCCAGTACCAGCGCCAGCCATAATATGGCTATTGCCGACTGGGTGAATAGCAAGCTTACGGTGATTGCGTCTGCGCAATCCGTGGCCCTGAATGACGATCCGGTGCCGGTGTTCAAACAACTGGCTCAGGCGGGTGGGTTTACTAACGTTTACGTCGGCTACGCCAGTAAAACGGCGAAATTCTCCGATCCCGAGGGCGTACCGGCTGATTATGATCCGACCGTTCGCCCGTGGTATCAGCAGGTTGTTACCGCCGATGCGCCCGTCGCGACTGCACCTTATGTGGATGCCGGAACGGCTAAACTGGTGGTGACGTTTGCCGTGCCGGTGAAAGAGAACGGTGAGCTGAAAGCGGTCGTCGCCGGAGACGTGGCGATGGACAGCGTGGTCGCGAACGTTCGCGGTATCCATCCTACGCCTGCCAGCAGCGGGTTGCTGATCGATAGCGACGGGACGGTGATTGCCGCAAACGATCCGGCTCAAACAATGAAGCCGTTTTCCGAAGCCATCAAAAATGTGGATTTGAACGCGCTGAAAAAAGGTGCAGCCATCGACGGAACCTTAGCGGGCGTCGAGAAAACCTTTATCGCCACCCCGGTCGCGGGCACCCACTGGATGTTGGTGGTCGCGCTCGACAACAGCGATGCCACGTCGGGAATGCGTTCTCTGCTGAAAGCCTCTGGCCTGTCGCTGGTGATTCTGGTGCTGCTCAGCGGGGCCATTATTCACTTCGTGATCGCCCGATTGCTGAAACGCCTGTCAGATGTTCGTGATGCCATGCATGCCATCGCGAACGGGACCAACGATTTGTCTCAGCGCTTACCGGAAAATGGTCAGGACGAAGTGGCAGAAATTGCCCACGCGTTTAACGCCTTTAGCGATAAGCTCTCGACGGTGATGGTGCAACTGCGTGATGCCAGCGCCTCGGTGAAAAATGCGGCGCGTGAAATTGCGGCCGGCAACCAGGATCTTTCCGGGCGTACCGAACAAGCCGCCTCCAGCCTGCGTGAAACCGCCAGTGCGGTAGAGCAAATTACCGCGTCTGTGACGCAGTCTAATGAGTCCGCCGCTGAAGCCAACGATCAGGCCAGCAAAGCCTCTGCTGCTGCATCACGCGGGGGCGAAGTGGTTTCCCAAGCCATCACCACCATGCAGTCAATTGAAGTGGCCTCTGCGAAGATCGGGGACATCACCAGCGTTATCGACGGAATCGCATTCCAGACCAACATTCTGGCGCTGAACGCAGCGGTGGAAGCCGCGCGTGCGGGTGAACAAGGTCGCGGGTTTGCGGTGGTTGCGGGCGAAGTGCGCAGTCTGGCGAGCCGCAGTGCGCAGGCCGCGAAAGAGATCAAAACGCTGATTGATTCGACTGCCCACAGCGTGGCAACCGGATCGCGCTATGTTCACCTTGCTGGTGAAAGCATGGATGAGATTCGCGCGAGCATTGGTAGCGTGTCGGGGATTATGCGTGAAATTTCAGTGGCGACCAGCGAGCAGATGAAAGGCATTCATGAGATTAATCATGCCGTGACGCATCTCGATCGCATGGTACAGCAGAACGCCGAACTGGTGGTGGAATCCGCCGCGGCGGCAGGCGCTCTACAGAGTCAGGCGGGTGACCTGGCTGAAACGGCTGGTCATTTCCGCATTTAATGTTATGACGGCGCGTATTTGCCTGTTCAAATACGCGCCAGTTAACCCCTTTCAGGCATTTTGTCATTTTTGTTTAATCGTTATGCCATTTTTTGATCAAAATCAGCATCCCGACCCTTCCCCTTTGGTGTTATGCCATGAGTGAATTGTGAACAACATCACGCTCAGGATTAACCGCAGGGAGAGCGTTGTTTTCGGACTACGGGGTAAATAATGGCACTGGTAAAAACAAGTTTGAAACTGTTTGGCGGGGATACAGTGGTGGTGCGTTGCTCAGAGCGCTGTCATATTCATTTGATGAGCACAAAAGCGCAGAAGTCGTCGCAGGCGGATATTTTAAGCGTACAGAACAAAGACAATGCGTGGCTAACGGTGCCATATACCGGCACATGGGATGTGTTGATCGACAGCCACAGCCAGTCGCTCGAACACTCCGTGAGTTATGTAGCAGCGTGACAGCGAAGGATACGGCCCGGAACGCAAGGCGTGACCGGGCTTTTTTATCAGGCGAATCCTGGGCGTAACTGCCCTTCCTGAGATTCTCCATCCATCAACGTTTTGACCTTCGACACCAGCTCGTTCAGGCAGTCATCTTTCATTCCCAAACGTGCCAGTTCTTGATCAAGCGAGAACACATACTCTGCGTTGGTGCCCAGCGGGCCGCTGGCCGCTGCAATCAACGGCGCAATCACCTGCGTGCGGGTGTCCGCTTCGTAGAGCGCATGACGCGGGTCCATGATAAACACCAGCGCATTGACGGTGCGTCCGTCGTCGAGTTCTAGCTTGCACCAGCTCGGCATATAGCAGCCGGTGATCATTTCGCGCTTCCACAGCAGGGTCAGCTCGTCTTCCAGCGTGTCCTCCGGCAAACGGTACGCCACACCCGTGGTGCGCCCGCCCTCTTTCAGTGCAAGCATCCGGCCTGGCTGACAGGCACTGCCGCGTCCAGCCGTCAGGCGCAAACAAAACGCGCGATGCCAGCCAGGGAGCGTACCCGTAGCGGATTCGCGGTATTCCAGCGCGGGATTCCACATCAGCGAGCCATAGCCAAAGATCCACACCGGACCATTATCAGGACGGCAGGCCATCGTCGCCGCAAGCGACGCTGCACGCTGTTCGGCTGACCAGAGAAGCGATTCTTCTATGTCACCAAATGCCGTTTTACAATCTGCGTTCAACAAGAAATCACGCGTTAACACTTTACACCTCCGCCACTGCTTGCTTCCTTGCGACAACTGTTAGCGCCTTCCCGGCATTGTATTGACTGCTCATTTTGACAGCAGTTAATAAACGATAAGCAAATAACGGGCCGGTTGCAATACAACGGAAGTTCAACAGCCAGAAATGTCCAAACAGAGGCGGCTAATCATTTGGCCGCTATTTCTTTTTATGCCACTTATCATCCTCGCCTTTTTCGTAATCATGTTTGACCGCAGCCCAGGCAACGCGATGTGCGGTCTCTTCGCGGCTGGCATCGTCCCGGCGATCGTCTTTGTCTTTGTATTGATCCCAGGCGCTGTTAAACGCTTCTTTGTAAATCTCCTGCGCATGCGCTGGCAGCACATGCTGCACGCTATCGGGTAAATCGCTTTTGGATTTATACGGCATCGCTAACCTCTCTTTTCACTAAAATAATAAGTGTGGTCGATAGATTGCACCTCTGCCAGCACTATGACATTTGTGTTAAATAAGATATCTTAATGCGCTGTTAATTAGGATATATTTTTAATTAACACGTAATTACGGGCTGTTTGATTGAAAAATCAAACCTGACGTAAAATTAGGTAAAACATTACGCTGATTTACCTGTTTTCTGTTAGTTTATTGGGCTTGAATTTCACTCTATAATTACAATCATCTGCATTGACGGAGAATCGCATGACAACAACACAGGAGGCGGTAAAAACCCGCCACAAGGAGACGTCACTCATTTTCCCGGTCGTGGCACTGGCTGTGCTCTTCTTCTTAGGAAGCAGTCAGTCATTGCCAGTGGTCGTTGGGATTAATGCTCTTGCTCTGGTAGGTATTTTATTTAGCGCCTTTAGCGTAGTACGACACGCCGATGTTCTGGCACACCGTCTTGGAGAGCCTTACGGCTCGCTGATTTTAAGCCTTTCCGTCGTTATCCTCGAAGTCAGTCTCATTTCTGCATTAATGGCGACAGGCGATGCCGCGCCGACGCTGATGCGCGATACGCTTTATTCCATCATCATGATTGTGACCGGCGGTCTGGTCGGCTTTTCGTTATTGCTGGGCGGACAAAAATTTGCGACCCAGTACATGAATTTGTTTGGGATTAAACAGTATTTGATTGCCCTGTTTCCGCTGGCGATTATCGTTCTGGTGTTTCCGATGGCGCTACCGGGTGCGAATTTCACCACCGGTCAGGCTCTGCTGGTCGCGCTGATCTCTGCCGCCATGTACGGGGTATTCCTGCTTATTCAAACCAAGACGCACCAAAGCCTGTTTGTCTACGAGCATGAAGATGACGGCGATGACCCGCATCACGGCAAACCATCCGCGCATAGCAGCCTGTGGCACACCCTTTGGCTGATCGTACATCTGATTGCGGTGATTGCCGTGACCAAGATGAACGCCAATCCGCTCGAAACGCTGTTGACCGAATTGAATGCGCCTGTCGCCTTTACCGGCTTCCTGGTGGCCCTGTTGATTCTCTCCCCAGAAGGGTTGGGTGCGCTGAAAGCGGTACTCAACAACCAGGTTCAGCGCGCAATGAATCTGTTCTTTGGCTCCGTGCTGGCAACGATTTCATTGACCGTTCCTGTCGTGACGATGATTGCCTTTATGACTGGCAATGAGCTGCAGTTTGCGCTGGGTGCGCCAGAAATGATTGTCATGATGGCGTCATTGTTGCTGTGTCAGATTTCGTTCTCGACCGGACGCACGAACGTGCTCAACGGTGCGGCGCATATGGCGCTGTTTATCGCCTATCTGATGACGATCTTCGCCTGAGGCGGGTACTCATCTCCGCCTTCTTGCACGCGTGAAGGCGTAAAACGAAAACGGCAACCCTAGGGTTGCCGTTTTGCTTTCTATCACGGGACACTTTAGTTGCTGGTGTCCAGCTCGTCGAAGCTTTTAACCAGATCGTCAATCGCTTTGATTTGCTTCAGGAACGGTTCCAGTTTATCCAGCGGCAGCGCGGACGGGCCGTCACATTTTGCGTTGGCTGGATCCGGGTGCGCTTCGATGAACAGACCTGCGATACCCGTTGCCATGCCCGCACGTGCCAGTTCAGTCACCTGACCACGGCGACCGCTGGATGCTGCGCCAAACGGGTCGCGGCATTGCAGGGCGTGGGTCACGTCGAAGATAACCGGTGAGTTGTTGGAGACTTTCTTCATCACGCTGAAGCCCAGCATGTCCACAACCAGGTTGTCGTAACCAAAGTTTGCGCCACGGTCACACAGGATAATTTGGTCGTTGCCACCTTCGATAAACTTATCAACGATGTTACCCATCTGACCTGGGCTGACGAACTGTGGTTTTTTAACGTTGATCACCGCACCGGTTTTCGCCATCGCTTCAACCAGATCGGTCTGGCGTGCGAGGAATGCCGGAAGCTGGATCACATCAACCACTTCCGCAACAGGCTGCGCCTGTGACGCTTCGTGTACGTCGGTGATCACTTTCACGCCAAACGTCTGTTTCAGCTCCTGGAAAATCTTCATCCCCTCTTCCAGACCTGGGCCACGGTAAGAGTTGATAGAGGAGCGGTTGGCTTTGTCAAAAGAGGCTTTAAACACATACGGGATACCCAGTTTCTGAGTTACGGTCACGTAGTGTTCGCAGATGCGCATCGCGAGGTCACGGGATTCCAGAACGTTCATGCCGCCAAACAGCACGAACGGCAGGTCGTTTGCCACGTTGATATCACCAATGCTAACCACTTTTTGTTTCATAGGATCGCCTTATACAGGTGTGAATCGGAATTAAGATTAATGCAGTGTAATTTGTTTGTGCGCGATCGCGTTGATCTGCGCGCGAATCATTTCGCTTATCGGGTCTTCCGGGCACTGCTCAACGAAGTAGTTCAAATCCGTCAGCGCAACGTGATCGCAATCCAGTTGTGCGTAGATAAGCCCGCGGTCGCGGATCTCATATGGATCTTCGGGATTGAACTGCAGCAGCACCTCGCTGGCGCGTAGTGCCAGCTCCATCTGGCGCTCTTCCATGAGGGCCGATTTCAGCGTATCGAGCAGCTTGCGCACAACTTCAGCGTTGTCCGCTTCATCAAGATCTTCGTTGAAAAGCTCAGCCACCGGGCTGATGTTGCCTTTCAGCCAGACATCCAGCGTGTGTTCGTCCAGCGTGTCACCGTTGAAGGGGTTGATTAACCACATCTCGCCTTCCAGGGATTCCGCGCGCAAAATCAGCTGCGTCGGGAAAATAACCGGAACCAGCGGAATATCCAGACGGTTCGCGACCCAAAGCAGAACAGCCCCAAGAGCCACTGCGCTGCCCTGACGGTGTTTCAGTACTTCATCCAGCCAAAGCGCATCGGAAAGGCGGTACACGCCACGCGTGTCGCAAAAGCCCCATTCGCCGTAAAACAGCTCGATCAGTTTTTCCAGTTGCCAGTCCTGAGAACGAGCCTGATTGATCTCTTCGCGCGCCAGGCTCACCAGGCTTTCCAGTTCATCGTAGACCCATTCAGATGTGAAATCGTCGCGGATCATCTCCGATATCAGGACCATCCCATCGCAAAGCGGGACTTTATTAAATTCGAAATCGGCTAAGGACTTCATGACTTACCCCAGTAACGGTATTCTTGTGGTGGCGAGTTTAATGATGATGTACAGCACCACCAGCCCCAGCAGAAAGGCAATAAATCCGGCCTGCTGGCTGCGTGGACGACGACGCCCAAGCGCGATAAAACCCAAAACGATGTAGATGATAACGCCAAACAGCTTCTCAGTCAGCCATGTGCCTTTATCAGTAAATGGCAGATAGCCTGTGACCCACATTAAACCCACGCCGGAAAGGAAAAGCACCGTGTCGATACAGTGGGGTGCCACGCGCACCCACCGGGCGTCGATCAGTGAATTGTTGCTGTAGCGCCACCAGTAGCGCAGAACGAAAAAGCTGATGGTTAGCGCAACGGCGGCAATATGCACATAAATCAGAACGCTGAATGTACTCATGCCATTCTTCCCAGCGTTAAACGGTCATTGCCACCGTAGTCCTGGCAGGTTTCGACCCGTTCATAACCAGCGTGCGTAAACAGCGAACGCACCGCCTCGCCCTGCGTCCAGCCGTGTTCAATCAACAGCCAGCCACCAGCGGTTAAGTGCTGGCGTGACAACGTCACAATATGCGCAATATCCGCCAGGCCTTCTTCTGCCGCCACTAACGCCGTGAGCGGTTCAAAGCGCACATCGCCCTGCGACAGATGCGGATCGCGTTCATCAATATACGGCGGATTACTGACAATCATCTCAAACTGCTGGCCGACGAGAGCGTCAAACCAGCTGCTTTGTTGGATTTTTACGTTGTTGAAACCAAGACGCGCCACGTTACGCAACGCGAGCGCGACGGCATCGGGCATAACGTCAACGGCCGTGATCTGACAATCCGGCCGCTCGCTCGCCAGCGCCAGCGCTATCGCACCGGTTCCTGTCCCTAAATCGAGAATCCGACAGGCGGTGGCGGGAAGACGAGCCAGCGCGTGTTCCACCAGGCACTCGGTATCCGGGCGCGGGATCAGCGTGGCCGCAGAAACATACAGCGGCAGCGACCAGAATTCGCGTTCTCCCGTCAGGTGCGCCACGGGTTCACCCGCTTTGCGACGCGACAACAGTTCGGAAAGCTGGGCGTGCTGATCCGCCGTCAGCTCCGTTTCGCCAAACGCCAAAATATAGGTTCGCGCTTTGCCGGTGACATGTTCCAGCAAGATTTCAGCGTCACGGCGCGGGCTTTCGCTTTCGCCAAGCTCGCTAATCGCAACGCGTAACCAGTGCTGAAAATCCATTAGTCTTGATCTGCCAGGGCCGCCAGCTGATCGGCCTGGTATTCCTGCACGATGGGCTCAATCAGCGAGTCGAGTTTGCCTTCCATCGTTTCATCCAGACGGTAAATAGTCAGGTTGATACGGTGGTCGGTCACGCGCCCCTGCGGGAAGTTATAGGTGCGGTTACGGTCGCTACGGTCGCCGCTGCCCAACAGGTTACGGCGGGTTGAAGCTTCGGCCTGCTGACGTTTGGCAATTTCTGCCGCGCGAATACGCGAACCCAATACCGACAGTGCTTTGGCTTTGTTTTTGTGCTGGGAGCGTTCGTCCTGACATTCCACCACAATCCCGGTCGGCAAGTGGGTAATACGGATGGCAGAGTCGGTGGTGTTAACGTGCTGACCGCCCGCGCCGGATGAACGGAAGGTGTCGATACGCAAATCGCCTGGATTAATATCCGGCAGTTCGGCTTCTGGCACTTCTGGCATCACCGCCACGGTACACGCGGAGGTGTGGATACGGCCCTGGGATTCCGTTGCCGGAACGCGCTGTACGCGGTGTCCGCCGGATTCAAACTTCAGACGACCATACACGCCCTCGCCGCTAATTTTGGCGATCACTTCTTTATATCCACCATGCTCGCCTTCGTTGGCACTCATGATTTCAACACGCCAGCGACGCGATTCTGCGTAACGGCTGTACATGCGGAACAGATCGCCGGCGAACAGCGCGGCTTCATCCCCACCTGTACCGGCGCGGACTTCGACAAACGCGTTGCGCTCGTCATCGGGATCTTTCGGCAGCAGCAGAACCTGAAGCTGCTGCTCCATCTCTTCTGCACGGGCTTTCGCCTCCTGCAGTTCTTCTTGCGCCATCTCGCGCATTTCAGGATCGTCGAGCATCATCTGCGCGGTTTCAATATCTTCCTGAACCTGCTGCCAGTCGGTAAAGCAGCGCGAAACATCGCTAAGCTGCGCATATTCACGCGACAGCGCGCGAAAACGATCCTGGTCTGCAATAGTCGCGGCATCGCCGAGCAAGGCCTGAACTTCTTCGTGGCGCTCGTGCAGAGCTTCCAGTTTAGCGACGATAGAGGGCTTCATAGGCGTAAAATGCACCTTGTAATAGAAAATGGGTGTGTGGCGCTATTCCAGCCCGAGGCTGTTGCGCAGAATAGTCAGGCGTTCATCATCCCCGTTACGGGCAGCCTGTTGAAGTGATTTGGTTGGAGCATGAATTAACCGGTTGGTCAGTTTCCACGCCAGGTCCTGCATGATTACCTGCGGATCGCCGCCCTGTTCGAGGGCCGCCATCGCTTTTGCCGTCAGATCGTCGCGCACTTGCTCCGCCTGACCGCGGTATTCACGGATGGTCTCACTGGCGCTTTGCGCACGCAGCCAGGCCATAAATTCGCCCGATTCCTGCTCAACGATGGTTTCGGCCTGAACGGCGGCCGCTTTGCGTTGCGCAAGATTGTGCGAAATGATGCTTTGCAGATCGTCAACGCTGTACAAATAAGCGTTCGCAAGCTTGCCCACTTCTGGCTCGACATCGCGCGGGACGGCGATATCCACCAGCAGCATCGGCTGATTACGGCGCGATTTCAGCGCGCGTTCCACCATCCCTTTACCGATGATCGGCAGCGGGCTGGCGGTTGAACTGATAATAATGTCCGCGTCTTTCAGGCGTTCATCGATATCGCTTAACGCGATAACTTCTGCGCCCACTTCATCCGCCAGAACCTGTGCGCGTTCACGCGTACGGTTGGCGATAATCATGTGCTTGACCTTGTGCTCACGCAGATGACGCGCCACCAGCTCAATCGTCTCCCCTGCGCCAACGAGGAGCACGGTAACGGTTGAGAGGGATTCGAAGATCTGACGCGCCAGCGTACAGGCCGCGAAAGCAACCGAAACCGCACTGGCACCAATATCGGTTTCGGTTCGCACTCGCTTGGCGACGGAGAAGGATTTCTGGAACATGCGTTCCAGCTCGCTGGCTTTTAAATGCCCTTTTTGCGAATCCGCGAAGGCTTTTTTTACCTGACCCAGAATTTGCGGCTCGCCGAGCACCAGGGAGTCAAGACCGCTGGCGACGCGCATGAGATGACTGACCGCATCGTTATCTTGATGCCAGTACACGCTGGTGCGCAGCTCTTCTTCGTTCAGATTATGGTATTCACATAACCAACGAATCAGCGCTTCGTGGAGGTTATCTTGCTCTTCAACGCTCAGGTATAGCTCAGTACGGTTACACGTCGAGAGCACCACACCGCCCTGCACCATCGGTTGCGCAAGCAGGCTGTCCAGCGCCTGGTCGAGCGTATCCGGCGAAAACGTAACACGTTCTCGCAACGCAACAGGGGCTGTTTTGTGGTTGATACCGAGTGCTAAAAGGGTCATGTGAGCGGGAGTAGTACCAGCGTTAATAAGGTTAGCAGGACGCATCATACCTGATGCGCGAGATCAATAAAAGAGACTGCCCCCTTTCGGAGTAATAGGCCTCACCCGCTAATTTCATGATTTAAGACAATATGAACGTAGACGCTGCCACCGCCGGACGCTAGCATTAAGGGTTATAACTGCAACGCATCTCAAGGATTTGTCACTACTATGGCCCGATTGACTCGTTTGTTACCGCTGGCGGCACTGGTACTCTCTGCTTGCTCGATTACTCCGCCCAAGGGCCCCGGCAAAAGTCCTGACGCACCGCAGTGGCGTCAGCACCAGCAGGAAGTGCGCAATCTGAGCCAGTACCAGACCCGCGGCGCTTTCGCTTATCTGTCCGATCAGCAAAAGGTGTACGCACGCTTTTTCTGGCAGCAAACCGGGCAGGATCGTTATCGTCTGCTCCTGCTGAACCCGTTGGGTAGCACCGAGTTAGAACTCAAAGCGCAGCCGGGTGAAGCACAAATTACCGATAATAAAGGCCAGCAGTACACCGGAACCGATGCCGAAGAGATGATTGGCAAGCTGACGGGAATGCCGATTCCTATCAACAGCCTGCGTCAGTGGATCCTGGGCCTCCCGGGCGATGCGACGGATTACAAACTTGACGACCAGTATCGTCTTAGCCAAATCAACTACAGTCAGAACGGTAAAACCTGGAAAGTGGTTTACGGCGGTTACGACAGTGCCAGTAAGCCCGCGCTGCCATCCAGTATGGAACTGACCGAAGGCGGCCAGCGCATCAAGCTGAAAATGGACAACTGGATCGTTAAATGATGACCCAATGGCCCTCCCCGGCAAAACTGAACCTGTTTTTGTACATTACCGGCCAGCGTGCTGACGGGTATCACACGCTGCAGACGCTGTTTCAGTTTGTTGATTATGGCGACACGATCTCCATCGAACCGCGTCAGGACGGAGAAATCCATTTACTGACCCCGGTTGACGGCGTCGCCAGTGAAGACAACCTGATCGTGCGCGCTGCGCGTCTCCTGGTACAAGCGGCGGCAAGCTCAGGCCGCTTGCCTGAGCATTACGGGGCTGATATCGGCGTCGAGAAACGCCTGCCGATGGGCGGCGGGCTGGGTGGCGGGTCGTCAAATGCGGCAACGGTGCTGGTCACGCTGAATCATCTGTGGGGCTGTGGGTTTTCTCAGGACGAGCTAGCCACGCTGGGGCTGACGCTGGGAGCCGATGTTCCGGTATTTGTTCGCGGTCATGCCGCCTTTGCCGAAGGGGTCGGCGAGATTCTTACTCCCGTCGAACCGCCAGAAAAATGGTATCTTATCGCGCACCCGGGTGTGAGCATTCCCACTCCGGTTATTTTTAACGATCCGGATTTGCCGAGAAACACGCCTGTACGGTCAATAGAGACGTTACTAAAATGTGAATTCGGCAACGATTGCGAGGTTATCGCAAGAAAACGTTTTCGTAAGGTTGATGCGGCGCTTTCCTGGCTGTTAGAATATGCGCCGTCGCGCCTGACTGGCACAGGTTCGTGTGTTTTTGCTGAATTTGACACCGAATCCGCCGCTCGTCAGGTGCTAGAGCAAGCTCCGGAATGGCTGCACGGTTTTGTAGCACGTGGGATGAACACGTCCCCTCTACAGCAGCTCATTCTGGCGCAGACTGAGTTTCGGTGACAACGTCACCCTGTTCCAGACGTTGCATCGCGCTCTTTAATACACCGCCTGGATAGCGTTCGCCTGGCCCGCACAGTTTGTGGCGAAAGTTATCCCCATTGGACGCATGCCTGAGGTTCTTCTCGTGCCTGATATGAAGCTTTTTGCTGGTAACGCCACCCCGGAACTAGCACAACGTATTGCCAACCGCCTGTACACTTCCCTCGGCGACGCCGCTGTAGGTCGCTTTAGCGACGGCGAAGTCAGCGTACAAATTAACGAAAATGTACGCGGTGGTGATATTTTCATCATCCAGTCCACCTGTGCTCCAACTAACGACAACCTGATGGAATTGGTTGTTATGGTCGATGCCCTGCGCCGTGCTTCTGCAGGCCGTATCACGGCTGTTATTCCTTACTTTGGTTATGCTCGCCAGGACCGTCGCGTCCGTTCAGCGCGTGTTCCCATTACCGCTAAAGTTGTTGCTGACTTCCTGTCGAGCGTTGGTGTAGACCGCGTTCTGACCGTTGACCTGCACGCAGAGCAGATCCAGGGCTTCTTCGACGTTCCTGTTGATAACGTATTCGGTAGCCCAATCCTGCTGGAGGATATGCTGCAGCTGAATCTGGACAACCCAATTGTGGTTTCCCCGGATATCGGTGGCGTGGTTCGTGCGCGTGCGATTGCAAAACTGCTCAACGATACCGACATGGCTATCATTGATAAACGCCGTCCGCGTGCTAACGTTTCTCAGGTGATGCACATCATCGGTGATGTTGCTGGCCGTGACTGCGTTCTGGTTGATGACATGATCGATACCGGCGGCACGCTGTGCAAAGCCGCCGAAGCGCTGAAAGAACGTGGTGCTAAACGCGTATTTGCGTACGCAACTCACCCGATTTTCTCGGGTAATGCGGTCAATAACCTGCGCAACTCCGTGATCGACGAAGTTGTGGTTTGCGATACCATTCCACTCAGTGAAGAGATCAAGGCGCTGCCAAACGTGCGCACTCTGACCCTGTCCGGAATGTTGGCCGAAGCGATTCGTCGTATCAGCAACGAAGAATCCATCTCTGCTATGTTCGAGCATTAATCGAACCCGGCGCAAAAACCCGCTGCGGCGGGTTTTTTTGTCTGTAACATTCATTTGTATGATCAATGCCAACTTCACCTGCCATTCACATGACAGATGATGCGCTCACGGATGAAAGATAATTGTGAAAAATATCGCCCCCTCACATGTTCTGCCCTTTCGCGCCCTCATCGACGCCTGCTGGAAAGAGAAATACACCTCATCGCGATTCGTCCGCGATCTGATTGCCGGTATCACGGTTGGGATCATCGCCATTCCGCTGGCGATGGCACTGGCTATTGCGAGCGGTGTTGCCCCGCAGTACGGGCTTTATACTTCAGCAGTTGCCGGTATTGTCATTGCCCTGAGCGGCGGGTCGCGCTTTAGCGTATCTGGCCCGACCGCCGCCTTCGTGGTGATCCTCTATCCCGTCTCACAGCAGTTTGGGCTGGGGGGGTTACTGGTTGCAACGCTAATGTCCGGCGTGTTTTTGATCCTGTTTGGGCTGGCACGTTTTGGCAGACTGATTGAGTATATTCCGCTTTCGGTGACGCTGGGGTTTACCTCCGGGATCGGCATTACCATCGGGACCATGCAGATTAAGGATTTCCTGGGTTTGCAGCTCGCGCATGTGCCTGAACACTATCTGCAAAAAGTCGGGGCATTGTTTATGGCGCTGCCCACGGCAAATCTGGGTGATGCGGCGATTGGCATTGTCACGCTGGGTACGTTAATTCTTTGGCCGCGCCTGGGCATTCGTTTGCCGGGTCATTTGCCCGCGCTGTTATTGGGTTGTGCAGTCATGGGGGCGGTCAATGTGTTGGGTGGACAAGTTGCCACCATAGGCTCGCAGTTCCACTATATTCTGGCGGATGGTTCTCAGGGTAGCGGTATCCCTCAGCTTCTGCCGCAGCTGGTGCTGCCCTGGGATCTGCCGGGCTCCAGCTTCACGTTGAGCTGGGACTCGCTAGGCGCACTGCTTCCCGCCGCATTCTCCATGGCGATGTTGGGTGCGATAGAATCGCTCCTCTGCGCCGTTGTCCTCGATGGCATGACCGGAACCAAGCACAATGCCAATGGCGAACTGGTTGGACAGGGATTAGGCAACATTATCGCCCCGTTCTTTGGCGGTATTACCGCGACGGCCGCGATTGCGCGCTCAGCCGCTAACGTGCGCGCAGGGGCAACCTCACCGGTTTCCGCCATTATTCACGCGCTTTTGGTGATCCTCGCACTGCTGGCCCTGGCCCCTTTATTGTCCTGGCTGCCGCTGTCTGCGATGGCTGCCCTGCTGTTGATGGTCGCGTGGAACATGAGCGAAGCGCATAAAGTGGTTCATCTCCTGCGGCGTGCGCCAAAAGACGACATCATTGTGATGCTCATCTGTATGTCGCTGACGGTGCTGTTTGACATGGTGATCGCCATTAGCGTGGGGATCGTGCTGGCGTCGCTGCTGTTTATGCGACGCATTGCGCAGATGACGCGTCTGGCCCCAGTGAATGTTCAAGTCCCTGAGGATGTACTGGTTTTGCGCGTCATTGGCCCACTGTTTTTTGCCGCGGCAGAAGGTCTGTTTAGCGATCTGGAATCCCGGATTCAGGGTAAACGCATTGTGGTGTTGAAGTGGGATGCGGTTCCGGTACTCGATGCGGGTGGTCTGGATGCCTTCCAGCGCTTTGTCGAACGTCTACCGGAAGGCTGCGAGCTGCGCGT
Organism: Lelliottia sp.; assembly: GCF_045627565.1. Classification (NCBI taxonomy): domain Bacteria; kingdom Pseudomonadati; phylum Pseudomonadota; class Gammaproteobacteria; order Enterobacterales; family Enterobacteriaceae; genus Lelliottia; species Lelliottia sp. The sequence continues at coordinate 68,191 of NZ_JAZQNX010000044.1, forward strand.
CAGTAATCTTGAATTCCAGCCGCTGCGCACGATGGCGCGCGCTGCTGTGCAACCGATTCCTGGGCGACTGGCATTTTATCCCAACCGCGAGGCGGCATTAGCAGATCTGTCCTGATACCGTTGACGGGCGTTGATGTCATTCTTTAGGCATAAAAAAACGGCTCTCTTGGGAGCCGTTTTTACATTCACATAGCGCGTTAGCCGTGCTTGTGCTGGTCGCGGCGGCAGCGTTTATCATAATGACGCACCCACCAGTATCTGTCGCTGACCTGTTCATGACCGCTCACACGTGCGCCCGCAAGCCACAGAACCGCCCCAACGAAGATGCTAAGAATCGCACCATGGGCGAAATACTGCGGCAGGTCAATCTGAGGCAACTGGTTTAAAATTGAATAACCCACACCGGCTACCATCACGAACAGGCCCAATCCCATCAGCACATTACCGAGTCGTGAAGCGTTTTTGCGTTTCATATATCACCTCCGCAGCCTGGGTTGCAGGGAAAATGTCCCTAATCCTTGTGTGTAAAGTATAGACAACACCCCTTTTATGAGTTGCGTGAATGATCACATTAATGACTCTCGTCACAACAAAAGTTTACAAATAAGCACCTGAACAACATGAAATTCTAATGATTCAACTGCGTCATTATTCGCAAATCCCCCTTCCTTTCGCAGAATTTTGTCAATCGGCGCGGCAAACAGTAAACTACGCGCCAAATCTGGAACCTTTAGGAATTGAAACGTGACGATTAAATTGATTGTCGGCCTTGCCAACCCCGGTGCGGAATACGCGGCAACCCGCCATAACGCCGGCGCCTGGTATGTTGATTTACTGGCTGAGCGGTTGCGTGCCCCCCTGCGTGAGGAGCCGAAATTCTTTGGCTATACCTCGCGCATCAACCTTGCGGGTGCTGATGTGCGTTTGCTGGTTCCAACCACGTTCATGAATTTAAGTGGCAAAGCGGTGGCCGCGATGGCGACATTTTATCGCATTAATCCGGATGAAATTCTGGTCGCTCACGATGAACTCGACTTACCGCCAGGCGTGGCGAAATTCAAACTGGGCGGCGGTCACGGCGGGCATAATGGCCTGAAGGACATCATCAGCAAGCTCGGCAATAACCCGAACTTTCATCGCTTACGCGTGGGAATTGGTCATCCAGGCGATAAAAATAAAGTTGTGGGTTTTGTGCTAGGCAAACCGCCGAGCTCAGAACAGAAGCTCATCGACGAAGCCGTAGACGAAGCGGTACGCTGTACGGAAATCTGGTTGCAGGATGGCTTAACCAAAGCGACCAATCGCCTGCACGCTTTCAAAGCGCAATAATCCCGTCGTACAGGCTTTTTTACCGCGCGTGACGCAGGTTACGTGTATAATAGGCAAAGTTATTTACTTTTCTTCGATCTGTTAACGCTAACGGGTTGAATATCAAGACATTAAGGTGATTTAAAGATGGGATTTAAATGCGGTATCGTTGGCCTGCCAAACGTTGGCAAATCCACCCTGTTTAACGCGCTCACCAAAGCGGGCATCGAAGCAGCAAACTTCCCGTTCTGTACCATTGAGCCAAACACCGGTGTCGTGCCGATGCCCGATCCACGTCTGGACCAGCTCGCGGAAATCGTAAAACCACAGCGCATTCTACCGACAACCATGGAATTCGTGGATATCGCCGGTCTGGTTAAAGGGGCTTCCAAAGGAGAAGGTCTTGGCAACCAGTTCCTGACCAACATCCGTGAAACCGAAGCGATCGGTCACGTGGTTCGTTGCTTCGAAAACGACAACATCATCCACGTGAATAATAAAGTGGACCCGGCTGACGATATCGACGTCATTAATACCGAGCTAGCACTGTCTGACCTGGACACCTGCGAGCGCGCGATTCACCGCGTGCAGAAACGTGCCAAAGGCGGCGATAAAGACGCGAAAGCAGAACTGGCTGCGCTGGAAAAATGTCTGCCTCAGCTCGAAAACGCGGGCATGCTGCGTTCACTGGCACTGACCGAAGAAGACAAAGCGGCGATCAAATACCTGAGCTTCCTGACGCTCAAGCCAACCATGTACATCGCGAACGTTAACGAAGACGGTTTTGAAAACAACCCGTACCTCGACAAAGTGCGCGAAATCGCAGCTGGCGAGGGTTCCGTCGTCGTGGCGGTGTGTGCTGCCGTTGAGTCTGACATTGCTGAACTGGACGACGCCGATCGCGAAGAGTTCATGGCCGAACTGGGTATTGAAGAGCCAGGTCTGAACCGCGTGATTCGCGCGGGCTACGAGTTGCTGAATCTGCAAACCTACTTCACCGCTGGCGTGAAAGAAGTTCGCGCATGGACGATTCCTGTTGGCGCTACCGCTCCGCAGGCCGCAGGTAAGATCCATACCGATTTCGAAAAAGGTTTTATCCGCGCTCAAACCATCGCGTTTGAAGACTTCATCGCCTACAAAGGTGAGCAAGGCGCGAAAGAAGCCGGCAAAATGCGTGCTGAAGGTAAAGACTACATCGTGAAAGATGGCGATGTGATGAACTTCCTGTTCAACGTCTAATTCTTTCTGCTTTCTCGTGGGGTTTCACAAAAACTCATGAAGAGTGCCTGAAACATTAAAATCCACGCATTGGCGTGGATTTTTTTATCAAAAAATTGATACCCCAGTCGCAAGTCATTCGCCCAAATCCACCAGCAGCAACGTGCCAAAACTCCCCGGCGGCACATGGTGATTCGCCCCCTTCGGCACAAAGCAAAACTCCCCCGCAGCCAGCGTAAAATGCTGTTCCTCAATAACCAGCGGCAGTTCACCATCAAGCACCAGAAGCATCTCCTCAAAATCATTGTGCGCTTCCGGAGGAATGCCCTCTCCGCCCATTTTAATGATTTTGATTCTGGCGTCTCCCACCGCACCCAGGATTTGCGACTGCCAGATTTGCGGTATTTTTGCCACGATGCTCGCAATTGACGTTTTCATCCCTTTCCCTCTCTGTATTTTTGTTGTGCGAGACGAAAGGTTTAACATGATAAAGATAAAATACTGTTACTAATTCGTTGAATTATCATTAACAAAAATCTTCTAAGATTAGCTAATAATCGGCTTAAAACGAAAATGAAGCCGTTTTCTATCCGCATAGTCAGGAGTTCCCATGAATAACAAACGCCGCTCAGTACCCGGAATCCGACACTATGACGGTCCAGCCGGCGGATGGGGGGCCTTAAAAGCCACCGCCATTGCCGTGCGCACGCAAATGGATACCTTCGAAGCACCCGCCACGTTGCTTAATACCAATCAGCCTGATGGATTTGACTGCCCAGGCTGTGCGTGGCCGGATAAAGAACACAAATCAACGTTCCAGTTCTGCGAAAATGGGGCCAAAGCCGTTACGTGGGAAGCCACCAACAAGCGCGTCACGCCCGCTTTTTTTGCCGAAAATACCGTTACGTCACTGCTGGCAAAAAGCGACTTTGAACTGGAAGGCTACGGCCGACTTACGCACCCGCTTGAGTATCATCATGCGAGCGACACATTTCGCCCGGTGGAATGGGAACGCGCCTTCGCCCGGATCGGCGAAGTGCTGCGTGACCTTCCTGCCGACGCCGTCGAGTTTTACACCTCTGGCCGCGCATCCAATGAAGCTGCGTATCTGTTTCAGCTTTTTGCGCGCGAACTGGGTACCAATAATTTTCCTGATTGTTCCAATATGTGCCATGAAGCCACCAGCGTGGGTTTGCCTCGATCAATCGGTATTGGTAAAGGCACGGTTTCACTGGATGATTTTGACAGCACCGAGCTTGTCATTTCGATAGGTCATAATCCTGGAACCAACCATCCGCGCATGATGGGCACACTGCATGAGTTGGCCCGGCGCGGAGTGCCTATTATCGTCCTCAACCCGATGCGTGAAAGAGCGCTGGAACGGTTTGCCGATCCGCAAAGTGTTATCGAGATGGCGACCTACGGCTCAACGGATATCGCGTCGACCTATTTTCAGGTTAAAGCCGGAGGCGACGCCGCCGCACTGAAAGGTATCGCGAAACATCTGCTGGCCCTTGAGTCCCAGCAGGGCAAAGTGCTGGACAGCGACTTTATTGCCCAACACACGCAAGGTTTTGACGCATTTTCCGCTGACATTACCGCGACCCCGTGGGAAGCCATTGAACGCGAATCGGGTCTTACCCGCGCCGATCTGGAAACCGTGGCAGTCGCTTATGCTAAATCGAATGCCACCATCATTACCTATGGTATGGGGATCACCCAGCACAACAAAGGTACCGCTAACGTGCGTCTGATTGCCGACCTGCTGCTGATGCGCGGCAATATCGGCAAGCCAGGCGCCGGGATTTGCCCCTTGCGCGGGCATTCAAACGTGCAAGGAAACCGGACGGTAGGCATCACCGAAAAACCCTCTGCCACCTTTTTGTCGCGCATTGAAGAGGTGTTTGGTTTCACTCCGCCGTCAAAACACGGCCATGATGCGGTGCAAACCACGCAGGCCATGATCGCCGGGCAATCTAAAGCCTTGATCTGCCTGGGCGGCAATTTTGCCGTGGCGATGCCTGAGCACGAGCGCGTTTTCCCGGCGATGCGCAAACTGGATTTGAGCGTCCACGTCGGCACCAAGCTGAATCGCACGCATCTGCTCACCGCCAAAGAGACGTTTATTTTCCCCTGTCTGGGGCGTACAGAGCTGGATATGCAGCTGACCGGCAAGCAGTCGATCACCGTTGAAGACTCCATGTCGATGGTCCACGCCTCGTCCGGAAAACTCAAACCCGCGTCACCTCACCTGCTCTCTGAACCGGCGATTGTGGCGGGAATGGCCAAAGCAACGCTGCCTGACAGCAATGTCGCCTGGCAGGAACTGGTGACGAATTACGATTTGATCCGTGATTTGATTGAAAAAACGTTGCCGGGCTTCGACCACTACAACGATCGCATCAGAACGCCGGGTGGTTTTCGCATGCCGTTACCGCCAACCGAGCGCGTCTGGCCCACCCCAACAGGCAAAGCGATGTTTTCTGTGTTTGACGGTGTCGATGAGAACATCAATGGCATCGGGGAGAACGTCCTGCGGCAGGTCACGCTACGCAGTCACGATCAGTACAACACCACGATTTATGCCCTCAATGACCGCTATCGTGGGGTGTTTGGCCGCCGAGATGTGCTGTTTATGAACGAAGGGGATATGGCGCAGCTGGGGCTGGAGCACGGCGACCGCGTGGACATTACCACTGCGCTGCCGGACAGCGAACTGCGTTTGAACGATATCACCGTGGTGGCGTATCACATTGCCAGCGGTACGGTCGGAGCGTATTACCCTGAGGCGAACGTGTTGGTCCCGCTGGATTACCTGGATAAAGAGAGCGGAACGCCGTCCTATAAATCCGTGCCCGTCACCGTCACTCTGCGTTCAAAAGAGATCCGCCCGCTCTAATCGCTACGCCGACGCCGCGGCAAACACGCCCGGCGTCGTGCCAAAATGTGCGCGAAAGTGTTTAATCAAATGGCTTTGATCGAAAAAGCCCACGTCGCTGGCAACCTGCGCGGCACTCACGCCTTTGGCGAGCAACGCTTTGGCGCGCACCAACCGAAGCTGCGTCAGGTATTGATGGACAGAAAGCCCAGTCATATTCTGAAACGTGCGCATAAAGTAGAACTCGCTTAACCGCGCCACCTCAGCAATCTCTTTCACCGAAACGGGATGCATGTACGCGCATTGCAGAAAATCGACCGCACGACGGATATCCGCGCGTACAACGTCCTGCCGTCCACTGCGCGCAGATCGTTCCCCGTAGCGCCCCACCAGCAGGTTCAACACCTGATACATCACGCACTCTTTTTCCAACGGATCGCGACTTTCGCTCAGCACGGCCGAGGCCTGCAGCATACTGCGCGCCATTTTGGGATCGTGACGCATGCCTTCGGAACCAAAATTCACCTCGCCCTTGCCGCGAAGCACCGTTTCAGCCACATCGTTCAGCAGAGCTTGCGAGGGATAAAAGGCGCAATAGTCCCAGCCTTCGTCGCGCTGCACCGCTTCGCCGGTATGCACTTCGCCCGGGGCGATAATCATCACCGTGCCCGGCGCGGCAATTCCACGCTCACGGCAGATGCGCGTGCGTTGTGCCCCGCGCGCAAAGGCAGCGATAACAAATTCATCATGGAAATGGGCCGGATAACTGTGCTCGTAGCAGGACGCGCGCAGGATCTCCATCCCGCCGTGCAGCCCTTTATCACGCCAGAGCTTGATTTCATCCCGCGATTCTCTCATTCCGGTTATGCCTTTCATCCCTAAAGCGGATTATTTCTGCCATTGAGCAGGATTTTACTATAGCGATTTTTGCCAATTATTAAGATTATCATTCCGTGACATATAAACGAGATAAATAGATGTTAATGAATACAACGACTTCTCAGCGGAACCACGCCCGAGCGGAATTTCGCGCAGGCGTCACAGCCTGCTTGCCCACCATCCCTGGTTACTGGAGCATCGGTTTTGCCGCCGGTGCAATTGGAACCCTGTCGGGGTTTACGACCATCCAGACAGCCCTGCTGGCAAGTGCTCTGTACGCCGGTTCGGCGCAGTTTCTGTTTTACTCCCTGTGGGCGACGGGCGCAGAAATCGCGTCAGTCGTCTTAAGCGTATTCCTGGTGAATCTTCGGTATCTGCTGATGAGTTCCGCAATGAGCTTGTTCTTTCGTGAGTACACCACAACGCAAAAAATCATCAGCGGACTGCTGCTCACCGACGAAACCTTTGGCGTCGCCGTGCAGCAAGGTAGTCAGCAGAATAAGGTCCCGTTCGCGTGGATGCTGGGGCTTAATCTGGCCGCCTGGATAAACTGGATCCTCGCCTGCGTCGTCGGCGCAGGGCTGGCATCGGCCCTGCCACCGTCGTTAATGGAAGGGTTGAGCTTCAGCCTGGTGTCGATGTTTATCGGCCTGGTCTTGATGATCTGGTTTGCCAGCCGCCGAAAAACGCTCGAATCCTTCAGCATTGCCGCCGCGGTCATGATCACGTTGCTGACGGCAAGCCATACCGATATGAGCGTGGTGGTGATTGTGGCCGCGTCCGTTTCCGCCACGCTGGCGACGCTTGGATTGCGCCTCTTCAGTAAGGGTGAGAAATAAGATGGAACGGAATATTTTACTGGCGATTATGGCCTGCGCGGTCGTCACGGCGTTGATGCGCACGGTGCCGATTCTACTGCTGTCCCGATTCCGTCTGGCCCCCATTTTACAGCAGTGGCTGAGTTTCATTCCCTCAGCGATTATGGCCGCGATTGTCACCGCCGAACTGATGGGGAAACCCGCGCTGACGCCTTCGGGGATCAGCCTGTCGCTGCTCGCTGCGCTGGCCGCCACTCTGGCAGGCATTGTGACGCGCAGCCTGTTCGCGACCGTCATTGCCGGAATGGTGGCGTTTTCAGGATTAAGCTATTTTCTGATGGGCTAGTTTACAGCTGAGTCACGCCTTTTCGCGCCGCCGCATCGCGCCAGTCCAGCAGCAATGAATAGGGCTGGCGCGTCACCTCGCTAAATCCTCCGATAAACATGTCATCGCAAATCTGCCGGTATTTTGCCTCGCTCACCAGATTAGTCAGCGCGGCACGGATGCGTGAAAGCGTCTCGTGCGAGGTGTTCTTCGCAGCGATCAGCGGCAATCCCGGCGCTAACGGGCTTTCGCCAATCACCGTCAATTCGTCAATCAAGTCGGGTTCGTGGCGCAGCAAAAGCGCCCAGGTGATGCAGTCGATAGCCGCGATATCCGCCGCACCGCGCTTAATTTCTATCAATGATTGTCGATGGCTGCCGCTGATGACGACACATTTGAAAAACGGCGCAGGGTGGTCAAGCGACGCGACCATTTTTAGCAGCACGTTGTAGCCAGATTGCGAATCTCTCGCGTTGCACGCCACGCGTTTCCCCTGAAAATCTGCCAGCTTCTGGTGTTTATCCGTCGCGCGCGCCACTAAAAAACTGCGGTAATGAATCCCGTCACAGCCGGGTGCGGTGTAATGAAAGCACCCTACCGTTTGCACGTCCGGTAGCTGCGTCATCAGCGGGAAACCGCAGGTCTGGCTGAGCAGCAGATCCGGGTGACGCCAGTGCGACAGCAAGTCGTCCCCCGGCCCGCTGGTATTGAGTTGACTTACGGGCACACCGCGTTCAGCGAGCAACGTCCGCACGGTAAACGTTAGCGCCTCGTTATCGGCGCGGTTTACGGCATACATCGGGAACGCGAGGAGATTAATCATGGGTATCGCTTGTCTTCACCCCTGGATGGACCGTCACATCCACTGTTTTTGCCCAAAACTGACGTAACCATTCGCCATAGCCGCCTACCACGAATGTGTGGTTACGCCGCTGATAGTCCGCTTTATCACGCAAATAAATGTCTCGCAGGCCGTACCAGGGCACGCCCGGGAGATCGTGATGCACAGAATGATAGTTGAGATTCAGAAATAACACGCGCCACGGCAGCGACGCCTCGTTGATCACCGACCGCGCCAGCGGATCGTCTGCGGCACGATGCTCGTAAAAAGAGCGAATTTTAGTCAGCGCCAGCGCGGGAAAACTCACCGCCAGCACAAAGTACAGCGCAGAAAACCCGCGCCCTTCCATCCAGACAAACAGCCCCGCCAGCAGCGCGACGTGCACCAGCCACATCACCATGGCTTTGTAGTGTAAATCCCGAAACGCCCGCCCTGCACTCGCCAGTGTTTGGCCAATATCCAGCAGAGGCGCTAACAGCAATCGTCCCGGGAAGGTATTACGCAGATGAATGATTTTGCGCTGCCAGGGTGAAAATTGCGCCCAGGTTGCGTCGGTGAAATAGTATGATTCGGGATCGTCCGTCGGCACCGTCAGACGATCGTGGCGATGATGTGCCAGATGCGAATCACGATACAGTCCGTACGGATACCAGACCGCCAGCGGCAGCATGCCCAGTAGCTGATTAAACCACGCCACGCGAGTGGGATGGCCGTGGATCAGTTCATGCTGCAGCGACAGATACCAGGCGGTGAACCCGATAAGCAACAGCGTGGAGGGAATGAGGCCGAGGGATTGCCAAAAAATTAGCGTCGTAAACCAACCGCCGTAGATTCCCGCAATCAGCATCCACGTCGGGAATTCGCTGCGCCACAGCCAGCCTTGCGAAAGACGTCGTATGGCCTCCCGCTGCTCTTCATGTAAATAGTAAGACGACCTTTTACCCATCTGTTCCAGCGCCATTTCCGCAGTCTGTGTTTATCTACGACGATCTGAGAAAAGGCCGGAAATCACAAAGAATTTAAATGGCTAACCTTTGCCAAAATATGGCGAGAAAAGCGGTGAGAGGGAGTGTTAACGCCGGGATTGCCCTGGTCGCCGTATTCCTGGAATTGGGCATACTGCGTATCGCCGTCATTCCGAGTCAGAAACGGGCTCATGCCCGAAAAGTGCCGCCCGCCGTGTGAAATAAACGCCCCTTTTCGGGGCGTTTTCTTATTCCGCCATCACCGGTTTGACCCGCACGCCCGCTAGCACAATCACCATGGCGGAGACCAGCAGCAGACCGCTGCCAGCAAATACGCCGCTGGCACCGTTAAGATCAAATATCGCCCCGCCACCTGCCGCGCCAGCACCAATCGCGAACTGAATGGAGGCGACCAACAAACCGCCCGCGCTTTCGGCCTCGTCAGGAACAGTCGTGGCAAGCCAGGTTGACCAGCCTACCGGCACCAGCCCAAACGCAAATCCCCACAGCGCCACCAGCAGACCGTCCAGCATCGCCAGATGACCAAACGCCACCATCATCAACGCCAGGATGCCCATCACGAAAGGAACCAGCGCCAGCGTCAGGCGCAAATTACGCGCCAGCAACATCCCGGCAATCGACGTGCCGACAAAATTCGCCAGCCCGAAGCCAAGCAGGATCAGGGAAATAGTCTCTACGCTGGCCTGTCCAACGGTTTCGAGGAACGGACGCAAATAAGTGAAGAAAGCAAAATGTCCGCTGAAAATGAGTACCGTCGCCAGTAAACCGCCAATCATCCCCGGACGGCGCAGCACGCGCATGAGCGTCGCCAGGCTGCCGCTGCTCTCCGGCTTCATCGACGGCAGTACCCAGAGCTGCCACAGCAGCGCAACAATGCTCGGCACAATGCAGAGGATAAAGACGTTGCGCCAGCCAATCAGGCTGCCGAGATAGCTGCCGAGCGGCGCGGCAACCACGGTGGCGACCGACACGCTGGAGAAGATCACCGCCAGTGCTTTTGGCACTTTATCCGCGGGCACCAGCCGCATCGCCGTGGCCGTCGACATCGCCCAGAAGCCGCCAATGGCAATCCCCAGCAGTAAACGGCCAAACAGCAACACGTTCAGCGTGGGCGCAAATGCCACCAGCAAACTGGAGATAATTTGCAGCACCGAGAAAAACATCAGCACCCAGCGGCGGTCGATATTTTTCGTCGCGGGCGTGATCAGCAACCCGGTGACCAGCGCAACCAACGCCGTTGCGGTGACCGCCTGCCCGGCCATGCCTTCCGTCACCCCCAGACTTGCCGCCATCGGTGTCAATAAACTGGCGGGTAAAAACTCGGCCGTAATCAGGCCAAATACTCCCAGTCCCAGTGAATAGACGGCTCGCCAGGCGGGTTTTGCGGGCACGATTGCCTCACTCGCCGCGATACATGAACTCATCTGTTGCTCTCCCGTTAGAATAATGTGACAACTGTCACGAATCATAGGGCGTTCCCCACGGACGATCTATGACATATAATCTCCACTTATTGATTATTCGTCCGGAGTTATCTCCATGACCGTTCAGCCACCCGATATGATCAGCGAGCTTTTGCGCGGAATGCGGCTTTCTGGTGTGAAATACCGTCGAATTGAAACCACCGCGCCCTTTGGTGTGTCATTTGCCTATGTCGCTGGCAAAGCGCAGTTTCATTTCGTGAGTCAGGGGACTGCCCTGCTGCGCATGGAGAGCGGCGCGCGCTTTACCCTCAACAGCGGCGACGCGCTGTTTATCCCCAATGGCAATGCGCACGCCCTGCTTTCTGAAGAAAACGCCACCGTCATCCCGGTTTCCGCCTATCCCAGCGAATCGATTTGCAACTCAGTCTGCGCCATTACCTGCGAGCCGTGCCCTCAGAGCGACAAGACGGTGATATTCAGCGGATGTATGGACTTTGAGCTGGGCGGGATGCAGCCGCTGATCAAAGCGATGCCCGAAGTGATGATGGTGAGTCGCCTGATGTCGACGTGGCCCGAGATCCATCCGCTGCTGGCGGCAATGGAGCGCGAGTCCATGACGCGCCAGGTGGGGTTTGCCGGAATTCTGGCGCGCCTCGCGGATGTAGTCGCCGCCCTCATCGTGCGTGGCTGGGTGGAAGCGGGTTGCGGCAAGGCCACCGGCTGGGTACAGGTTTTGCGCGATCCGCGCCTCAGCCGTGCGATTTATGCCATGCACCAGCAGCCAGGCCTCAACTGGAGCGTGGCAGAGCTGGCAAAAGAGGCCGGGACATCGCGATCCGTTTTTGCCGAGCGCTTTTTATCGGCCACCGGTACGACACCGGCAAAATACCTAAGCGAGCTGCGGATGCGGCTGGCGATTCAGTACATTCGTCATGAAAATCAGCCGATTGAAACGGTCGCGCTGCGCCTGGGTTATGGCTCACTCGCGGCGTTTAGTCGCGCTTTTAAGCGCATTGTGGGCCAGGCGCCGGGTGCCTTACGCGAAACCACCCCGATTGCAGAGGAGATCTAAACAGTAAATCGTCTGGTTCTGCCTAAAGTGGGATGTTCAACACGCGAAACCCGCGATATTCGTCTAAGGTTTTCAGGTGATTGACGACAGCGTTCACGCTGCTCGCAAATAAAAGGAGAAGAATCGATGACGATAATTGATCTGCGCCGTCCTGCGGCTTTACCGCTGGCGCTGCGCGTCGCATTGGGAGGCGCACTGCTGGGTGTGGCTGCGTTCAGCCATGCGGAAGAGGCACAATCGACGCAAAAGCAGTCGCCGGATATTCTGCTCGGTCCCCTGTTCGTCGACGTGCAGAGCGCAAAATTATTCCCTGATCAAAAAACCTTTGCCGACGCGGTACCAAAAAGCGATCCCTTAATGATCCTGGCGGATTACCGGATGCAGCATAAACAGTCCGGCTTTGACCTGCGCCACTTTGTCGAGATGAACTTCAGCCTGCCGGGCGAAGGGGAAAAATATGTTCCCCCCGCCGGACAGAACTTACGCGAACATATTGACGGTTTATGGCCGGTGCTGACGCGCACCACCGACAAGGCCAGCAAATGGGATTCACTGCTTCCGTTGCCAAAACCCTATGTCGTGCCCGGCGGGCGTTTCCGTGAGGTCTATTACTGGGACAGCTACTTCACCATGCTGGGCCTGGCCGAGAGCGGCCATTGGGACAAGATCAGCGATATGGTGGCGAACTTTGGCTACGAACTCGACTCGTGGGGCCACATTCCTAATGGGAACCGCAGCTATTATCAGAGCCGCTCCCAGCCGCCTTTCTTCTCGCTGATGGTTGAGTTGCTGGCGACGCATGATAAAGAGGCGCTGAAAACCTATCGTCCGCAGATGGAAAAAGAGTACGCCTACTGGATGGAGGGCGTGGAGACATTGCAGCCGGGACAGGCCAACAAACGCGTGGTGAAACTGGATGATGGCTCGATTCTGAATCGCTACTGGGATGACCGCGATACGCCCCGCCCTGAATCCTGGCTGGATGACGTGACCACCGCAAAAAATAACCCGGACCGTCCGGCGACGGAGATCTACCGCGATCTGCGATCTGCGGCGGCGTCTGGCTGGGACTTTAGCTCCCGCTGGATGGACGATCCGCAAAAGCTGGGGACGATACGCACCACCAGCATCGTGCCTGTCGATCTTAACGCCCTGATGTTCAAGATGGAAAAACTGCTGGCAATAGCCAGCCAGGAATCGGGTGATGCTGCTGCGGCCAGCAAGTATGAAACCCTGGCGACGTCTCGTCAAAAAGCCATGGAAAGCCATCTGTGGAATGAAAAAGAGGGCTGGTACGCCGATTACGATCTGAAAAGCAAAAAGGTGCGTAATCAGCTGACTGCCGCCGCGCTGTTCCCGCTGTATGTGAACGCGGCGTCAAAAGACCGCGCAGCGAAAGTCGCCAGCGCGACGTCCTCGCGTTTGCTAAAACCAGGTGGGATCTCAACGACCACCATCAATAGCGGCCAGCAGTGGGATGCGCCAAACGGCTGGGCACCTTTACAATGGGTTGCCGCTGAAGGGCTGCAAAACTACGGACATGAAAAAGTGGCAATGGATGTCACCTGGCGCTTCCTCACCAACGTTCAGCACACCTACGATCGCGAGCAAAAACTGGTCGAGAAATATGATGTTTCAACCACCGGGACGGGCGGTGGTGGAGGCGAGTATCCGTTGCAGGACGGATTCGGCTGGACCAATGGCGTGACCTTAAAAATGCTGGATCTTGTGTGCCCGAAAGAGAAACCGTGCGACAGCGTACCGGCCTCGCAACCGGCGGCGAATGATGATGTTGCTCCTCAATCATCAGCGCAGAAGAGTGCGGCGCAGTAGCCAGAACGTTATCTTATTGCTCACATCCCAAAAGGGAATAGCAAACAAAACGGCAACCTCAGTTGCCGTTTTCCTTTTTATCTCAGTGCACCGTGCTTAATTAGAAACTGTAGCTCGCTCCGACCTGATAAGTACGGTCGCGCCCAATCCAGCAGTTTGTGGCGTCATAACAGGTAAAGGTTTCTTTGTTGGTGATATTCTGCGCGCTGGCCTTAAGGGTCAGTCCTTCCAGAGAAGGCATAACTTCACCCAGACGATACGACGCGGCCAGATCATACTGCGTCGTTCCGCCCAGTTTGCCCCGATCGTTAGTTGGCGCAATTTCCATCGGCCCGGTATAACGCGCGCCTAACCCCAAATTCAGTCCTTTGAGCGGCGTGCTGTCGAAGGTGTAATCACCCCAAAGATTAAAGGCATTTTCCGGCACCTGCGTCGGTCGTTTGCCCTGATACTTATCATCTTCGGTGTTGATCGCATGGGTGTACGCATAGTTTGCAATCAGCGTCAGATTATCGGTCGGACGGCTGACGACGGACAGCTCTGCCCCTTTCGACTCCACTTCACCCGTTTGACGATAGTTCAGGAAACCGGGATCGGTGGTGACGACATTTTTCTGGCGAATATTGAACACTGACGCAGTCAGCGTGGTGGCGTACTCTTCCAGCAGATATTTGACCCCGCCTTCCACCTGTTTGCTGGTGGTCGGTTTGACATCTTTCGCCATCAACGTGCCCTGCGGCGAAACGGGTGCAAAGCCTTCCGAGTAACTGATGAACGGTGAAATTCCGTTTTCAAAGGCATATAACGCACCCAGTCGCTTGGTTACGCGATCCTGCGATACCCAAGCCTTGTCGCCATTCTGCAGATAGTTGGTGGTGACCGAACGGTAATCGTCGTAGCGCAAACTACCGAGGAGATTCAGGCCGCCAAACTCTACCTGATCCTGCAGGTAGTAACCGTTTTGCTGATAGCTCAGGCGGTTTTTCTGCGCAGTATACAGGCCCAACGCGCTTTCGCTGATTTGTGTGTAATCTGGGTCACGCATATCGATACCCGGCGTTGCCGACGCATAGCGATAGTGGAAATGGGAATTCAATTTCTGATAATCAAAGCCCGCCAGCAGGTGATGTTTCCATTCCCCCAGGGTCACGGTTTTCGTTACCTGGTTATCCATATTGAAACTGTGCAGATCTTCATCCGTGGTGTAAGCAAAGCGATTGAGCTGGTAAACCTCACTTCCCGCGCCCGTTGAATAGACGCTGCGCTGATGGGTGTCGACGTCAAAATAGCGCGCTTTTTGGTTGAAACCCCAGCCGCTGTCAAATTCATGTTCAAAGCTGTAGCCCAGCATCCACTGGCGTTGCTTGAAACCACTCCACTCATCGCCCGCGTAGTCGCGTCGATCAGCATATTTCGACCGCAAATACGATAACGGCAACGGATTCGACGGCGAGAGGCTCGGGGTGTTTTGCGCCAGCGCGTCAAGGGTGAGGCGCGTTTTGCTGTCAGGCTGCCAGGTTACAGACGGCGCGACCAGATAGTTTTCGGTGCGCGTGGTATGCGGCTGATCGTCACCTTCGGTCGCTTTACCCAGCAGACGGTACTTCCAGTCGCTGTCGGCGATTTGCCCGGTGGAATCCAGATAGCCCTCTTTCAGATTGCGCGTGCCGGTAGTAAAGCCCACTTCCGTATGCTGGTCTTTTTGCGGTTTTTTGCCCTGAATATTCACCAGCCCGCCGGGCGAGCCACCGCCGTACAGAACAGATGCGGGACCTTTGAGAATGTCCACACTCTCGATCAACAAGGGATCGATCCGCGCTTTGGTATTTCCGGTCACGTTATAGGGAAGTTGCAAGCCGTTGTAATACTCTTGCTCAACGGTGAAGCCGCGAATTTTGTATTCGCTCATATACGAGGTATTGCCACGCACTTCGGTAGAAACACCCGGCGCATAGCGCAGGATTTCGTTGACCGAATTCGCGTGGCGCTGCGCGATCTCCGTGGCCGATATCGTGTTTATCACCTGCGGGGTTTTACTTTCAGCCACCGCTGATTTTGTGGCGCTGTTGGTCCAACCGGGCAGCGCGCTATCTTGCTCCGTCCCGCTGACCACGATCGTGGATTCCTGAGCAAACGCAGGCGTGTGTAACGCCAGCGTGACTGCGCCTGCCAACGCACATATCGCAAAACGTGAGGTTTTCATATTGTCGTCTTATTATTAGAAATGGATAGAAACGACAATTATTCTCATTTCGATTTACAAAGCAATATCAAGACCAAAAAAAACGGCCCTCAATTGAGAGCCGTTGATGTCTGCTTACGCACGCCTGAGTAATCGGAAGATCGCCAGCACGACGATGGCACCCACAACAGCCACCAGGAAACTGTGCAAATTGAAACCACTCACGCTGCCGCCGACGCCAAACATTGTCGCCAGCCAGCCTCCCACAACTGCACCAATCACACCCAGTACACAGGTCAGGATAAAGCCGCCGCCATCACGCCCAGGCATGATGAATTTTGCGATAATACCGGCAATCAGACCAAACACAATCCACGCGATGATACCCATACGATGCCCTCTTGCAGATTAAACACATGCGCTGAAACCTTCCGCGCAAGTGACTTAAGTATAGGACAGCACGCGAAAATCATTCTTTGTCACCGACTTAATTACGTCTCATTTTAAAAAAAATTCACCGGTTTGTATTAAGTTCTTTCGTTTACTGCCGATACTTCATCGACAGTCTGTCAGACAACCGAGGAGCCATTCGGCGTGAGTAATTACAGTGAGCAGTTCCTGAAGCAAAATCCGCTGGCTGTCTTAGGGGTATTACGCGACCTGCATAAGGGCGAAGTCCCTTTGCGCATCAGTTGGTCTACCAATCAGTTTATCAGCAAGATCCTTGAGGCGACCCCTGAGCGCCTGGTCATCGACCTCGGTAGTCAGGAATATGAAAATCGTGCGGCTTTGCGCGCGCAAAATCTCGCTGTGATGGCGGAAACGAAAGGCGCGAAAGTCGAGTTTGTTCTGCCGCAGCTGATTCAGGGCGACTATCAGGGCCTGCCTGCCTTTTTTGCGCCATTACCCGATAGCGTGTGGTTTGTTCAGCGCCGCGAGTATTTTCGTATCAACGCCCCGCTGCATCCCTCCTATTTTTGTAAAGCCAAAATGCCGGATAAAAAAGAGATCCGCTTCCGCCTGTTTGACCTTTCATTAGGCGGCATGGGCGCATTGATGGATACGATACGACCAGAGGGTTTGGTCGAAGGGATGCGTTTTTCCCAGATTGAGCTGGATATGGGCGGCTGGGGACGGTTTTACTTTGACGCGCAGCTCATTGCCATTAGCGAACGCAAAGTCGTGGACAGCAAAAACGAAACCATTACCACGCCACGTCTGAGCTTCCGCTTTCTGAATGTCGGACCGGGTGCCGAGCGCGAACTTCAGCGTATTATTTTCTCACTGGAGCGAGAAGCGCGGGAACGCGCGAATAAGGTGATTTGATGGGTGCCGGACAGCCTTTCGCTGCCCGGCAACGGCATTACATGGCGTCCATGGCTTTCTGAACTTTCCAGATATAGCGCGGGGCCTGTGGTGCCGGATGATTCTTCGCAACATGGTCAACAAATTCGTTTTTATCCATGCCGTTGATCTCTTCAATCGCTTCTTTGCGATCCGATGAGAAAGTACGTAGCAGTGCGCCTGCGCCGTTAACGTAAGAGACCACCAGCGCGTACTGCATCACTTCCGGATCGTCGATACCTTTAAGAACACCATGTTCCAGAATGCTCAAATACGCCGTACCCATGGAGATATTACGTTCCGGGTTTTTCAGCTCGCTGGTCGACGGCTGACCTTTCCAGCCCATGTAGCGGTATACTTCGCGCCCTGCCGTAGAGGCTTTAAGCTGCATTAAACCGACCGCGTTCGATTTGCTCACAAGCGTAGGATTGCCCCCTGATTCCACCGCGATAATCGCCGTGATCAGCCGCGGACTCACGCCCCAGGCCTTCCCGGCTTTTTCACTGATAGGCATCCACTGCATCGCACGCTTCACAGGCACTTCCGGATTCCATGGCGGATTTTGGTAATCCTTTTTGGAGCTACAGCCCGCCAGCAATACCATCAAAAAAGCAAACCATCTCAATTTCACGTCATCTATCCTTATATCCGGTCATCGCGATTACGCTATCCCCCTTGAAGCAGGCGGCCTATAGGCGGCATGATATAGATAATTAAGTTCTCATTCAGCAAGGAATTGCCATGTCCCGATTTCATCTCATCGCCCCTTCCGGTTACTGCATTAACCAGGACGCCGCACAGCGCGGTATTCAGCGCTTACTGGAATCTGGCCATTCGGTAACAAATCAGACAATTATCCCCCGTCGTCAGCAGCGTTTTGCCGGAACAGAGACGCAAAGACTGGCGGATATCAACGATCTGGTAAACCTTGAAGGCGCGAACAACATCGTGCTGGCGGTGCGTGGCGGGTATGGCGCCAGCCGATTACTCGAAACCATCGACTGGGACGGACTGGCCACTCGCCAGCAGCACGATCCCCTGCTGATTTGTGGCCACAGCGATTTCACCGTCATCCAGTTGGGCTTGCTGGCGCGGCATAACGTCATCACCTTTAGCGGCCCGATGCTGGCAGCGAATTTCGGCGCACCGGATCTGGACGACTTTACACAGGCGCATTTCTGGCGGGCGCTGCAAAATCCCGTTTTCACGATTGAATGGCAAGGCACTGGTACGCAGTGCGAGTGTGAGGGTCAACTATGGGGCGGAAATCTGGCGATGCTGGTGTCGCTGATTGGCACGCCCTGGCTGCCAAATATTGAAAGCGGCATTCTGGTGCTGGAAGATATCAACGAACATCCGTTCCGCGTCGAGCGCATGCTGCTGCAACTTATGCACGCGGGCATTCTCTCCCGTCAGCGTGCCATCGTGCTCGGTAGTTTTAGCGGTTCCACGCCGAACGATTACGATGCCGGGTATACGCTGGAAAGTATGATGGATTACATTCGCTCAAGAGTGAATATTCCCGTGATCGGCGGCCTGGATTTTGGTCACGAACAGCAGACGGTGACCTTGCCGCTCGGCGCACACGCCGTCCTTAAGCACGACGGGGCTGTCAGCGAATTAACAATCAGCGGTCATCCCGTTATAAAGGCATAAAAAAGCCTTTTTACCGGGCCAATAAAACACGGTTTCGGCCGTTATTATGTTAGGGTTTATGTAACAGTTACTACATTGAGGTGGGAGTAAGACAACATTGGATGCCGCAGCGGTAATCAGCCTTTTCATTTTGGGTTCAGTCCTCGTAACCTGCAGTATTTTATTAAGTTCATTTTCTTCGCGTCTCGGCATACCTATACTTGTTATCTTCCTCGCCATCGGCATGCTTGCTGGCATCGATGGTATTGGCGGTATTCCCTTCGATAACTATCCCTTCGCCTACATGGTGAGTAACCTCGCGCTGGCGGTGATATTGCTGGATGGCGGGATGCGCACGCAGGCCAGCTCCTTTCGCGTGGCACTCGGTCCTGCGCTGTCGCTAGCGACGGTCGGTGTGCTGATCACTTCCGGTCTGACCGGCATGATGGCCGCCTGGCTGTTCCACCTGGATATCATGGAAGGGCTGCTGATTGGCGCGATCGTCGGGTCTACCGATGCGGCCGCGGTGTTTTCCCTGCTCGGCGGTAAAGGGCTGAACGAACGTGTTGGCTCAACGCTGGAGATTGAATCCGGCAGCAACGATCCGATGGCGGTGTTTCTTACCATCACGCTGATTGAGATGATTCAGCAGCATGAAACCGGTCTGAGCTGGATGTTCGCCTGGCATATTCTGCAGCAGTTTGGACTGGGGATTATCATCGGCTTAGCGGGTGGCTACCTGCTGCAACAGATGATCAACCGTATTTCCCTGCCTGCTGGCCTGTATCCTTTGCTCGCACTGAGCGGCGGTATTCTGATTTTCGCCCTGACGACCGCACTGGATGGCAGCGGCATTCTGGCTGTGTATCTCTGCGGTTTTCTGCTGGGTAATCGTCCGATACGCAACCGCCACGCGATTTTGCAAAACTTTGACGGTCTGGCCTGGCTGGCGCAAATCGGCATGTTCCTGGTGCTCGGACTGCTGGTGACGCCGTCCGATCTGCTGCCAATTGCCATTCCGGCGCTGCTGCTTTCGGCGTGGATGATTTTCTTTGCCCGTCCGCTGTCAGTCTTTGCCGGACTGCTGCCGTTCCGCGGGTTTAATCTTCGCGAACGCATCTTCATCAGTTGGGTCGGTCTGCGCGGCGCGGTGCCGATCATTCTTGCCGTTTTCCCTATGATGGCCGGTCTGGATAACGCGCGGCTGTTCTTCAACGTCGCATTCTTCGTGGTTTTGGTGTCGCTGCTGTTCCAGGGGACGTCTCTGGGATGGGCGGCCAAAAAAGCGAAAGTGGTGGTTCCACCTGTCGGTCTACCGGTTTCACGCGTTGGTCTGGATATTCATCCGGAAAATCCGTGGGAGCAGTTTGTCTATCAGCTGAGTGCTGATAAATGGTGCGTGGGCGCGTCGCTTCGCGATCTGCATATGCCCACCGAAACGCGTATTGCCGCGCTGTTTCGTGATAATGCGCTGCTGCACCCGACCGGCAGTACCCGCCTGCGCGAGGGGGATATTCTCTGCGTAATTGGCCGTGAAACCGACCTTCCGGCGCTCGGCAAGCTGTTCAGCCAGTCGCCACCGGTGGCGCTGGATCAGCGTTTCTTCGGTGATTTTATACTGGAAGCCAGCGCGAAATTTGCCGATGTGGCACTGATTTATGGGCTGGATGAGGGTCTGGAGTACCGGGATAAACAGCTGACGCTGGGTGAGATCGTGCAGCAACTTCTGGGTGCTGCACCCGTCGTCGGCGATCAGGTTGAGTTTGCCGGGATGATCTGGACCGTCGCGGAGAAAGAAGATAACGCGGTGCGCAAAGTGGGCGTGCGCCCTACGGAGGATGAGACTGAGTAACGTCGCCTCGGCGCATTCCGATTAGAACAGACTAAAAAGGCAACCATCCGGTTGCCTTTATTTTTGGTGGTTACACCGTCACAACAGGCACCCGCGGGGCCAGCGCTGTTAACAGTTCATACCCTACTGTGCCCGCCGCCGACGCAACGTCATCGACTTTCACCTCGTTGCCCCACAATTCGACCGGAGAACCGATGCCTGCCTGCGGGCACGGCGTTAAGTCTATCGCCATCATATCCATTGAAATCGTACCCACGGTGCCGGTACGCACGCCGTCAATCCACACGGGCGTGCCGCTCGGCGCAAGACGCGGATAGCCGTCTGCGTAGCCCCCTGCCACAATCCCAATGCGCTGTTCGCCCGTTGAACGGTAGCGACTGCCGTAGCCCACGGTATCCCCCGCTTTCAGCGTCTGGATGCCGATAATTTCGCTGCGCAACGTCATAACCGGTTTAAGCCCGCTGTTGGCGATGTCCTGCCACTGACCAGACGGCGATGCGCCATACAGCACAATTCCCGGGCGCACCCATTGATAATGCGCTTCCGGGTGCCAGAGCGTCGCGGCGGAATTCGAGAGTGACCTCGCGCAGTCTAGACCCTCTGCCGCCTGCTCAATCCGCGCCATGGCATCCGTAATGCCGTCTGGCTTTTCCGCGTCAGCGAAGTGCGCCATCAACGTCATTTCACCGACGTTTTTGATCTCACGCAGCTGTTGCCAGACCGTGTTAACGCGTTCGGGCTGAAAGCCCAGGCGGTTCATGCCGCTATTCATTTTGAGGTAGATATCGAGCGGCGAATGCAGTTTCGCGTTTTGCAGCGCCTTGATTTGCCAGTTGCTGTGCACGCTGGTGGTCAGACGATACTTATCCAGCAGCGGCAGCTCGTCGGCGTGAAAGAAGCCTTCCAGCAGCAGAATCGGGCCTTTCCAGCCGCGCTCACGCAGCAGGATCGCCTCTTCCAGATTCAGTAAGGCAAAACCATCGGTGGCGCTTAGCGCGCTCCAGATGGATTCAATACCATGGCCGTAGCCGTTAGCTTTTACAACCGACCAAACGCGGGAGCCTGGTGCAGCACGGCGGACAATCTGCAGGTTGTTTTTCAGGGCCTGCAAATCCAGCTGAGCCAGAATAGGACGGGACATGACAACTCCTTGTTAATTATGTGCGCCGTGCAAATGCTGTGGGCGAGATGGTGTAAAACCCGACTGATAGCGCGCAGCGCTTAAATCATCGAACGGAATCGCTGGCGTACGGCCCGAAATCAAATCACTGAGCAACTGCCCCGAGCCGCAGGCCATCGTCCAGCCCAGCGTTCCGTGCCCCGTATTGGTCCATAAATTCTTAAACGGCGTGCGCCCGACAATAGGCGTGCCGTCCGGGGTCATCGGACGCAATCCGGTCCAGAAAGTGGCTTGTTCGACAAATCCTCCCCGAGGGAAGAGATCGCGCACCACCATCTCCAGGGTTTCGCGGCGCGGTTGCAGCAATTCCGTATTAAAACCGACAATTTCAGCCATGCCGCCCACGCGAATTCGGTTATCAAAGCGGGTGATGGCGATTTTGTAAGTTTCATCAAGGATAGTTGAAACTGGCGCGCCATTATCCTCTTTGACCGGGATTGTGAGCGAATACCCCTTAAGGGGGTAGACCGGAATATCCAGCAGTCCCTTCAGCATCGCTGTGGAGTAAGAACCAAACGCCATGACGTAACTGTCGGCTTTGATCACTTCATCGCCACATTTTACGCCGTAGATTTTTCCGCCTTCGGACAGCAATTTATCGACGGGGGTGTTGTAGCGGAACGTGACGCCAGCCTGCTCGCACATCTTCGCCAGACGCTGGGTGAAAAGCTGACAGTCGCCAGTTTCATCATTGGGCAGACGCAGCCCGCCGGTCAGTTTGTGCGCCACTTCGGCCAGCGCCGGTTCAACCTGCGCCAGTTGGCTCGCGTCGAGGAGTTGGTAAGGCACTCCGGCATCTTCCAGGACTGCGATATCGCGCGTAGCGTTTTCATACTGCTGTGCGGTGCGGAACAGCTGCAGCGTGCCGCCCTGACGCCCTTCGTACTCAATACCCGTTGACGCACGCAGGGTTTTCAGACAGTCGCGGCTGTACTCCGCCAGACGCACCATACGGCCTTTGTTTTCCATGTAATGGCGAGTGTCACAGTTGCGCAGCATCTGCCACATCCACTTGAGCTGAGACGGCGTGCCATCGAGGCTGATCGCCAGCGGAGCATGGCGCTGGAACATCCATTTAATGGCTTTTAACGGAACACCAGGTGCTGCCCACGGCGCAGCGTAACCGGGGGAAATCTGCCCGGCATTCGCCGCACTGGTCTCAAGCGCTGATCCCGGCTCACGATCAATGACGGTCACCTCATGTCCAGCCTGACATAAATACCAGGCGCTGGTCACGCCAACGACTCCACTTCCCAGGACGACAACACGCATATCGGCTCCATTATGTGCAAAAGAATAATCATCTAATTACAGATTGATAACCTAGTTGAAAATATTATTCAACATACGACTTTTTTATGGTGACTTACCTCACACCTTCCCTGACAGACCGGGAGAGGGGTATTCTGGGATCTCGTGCTACGCTTTATCGTTAACCAGCAGAATGCTCTGTCGACGTGACGTTTTCTATCAGATCACAAACGCGAAATCGTAAAGAAAACATTTCTACGCCAGCACGTTTTTGAAAGCGTTGTTCTATGCTTGAAAGGAGGCTCTCCAGACAGAGAGAGCACCGACAACGAGGGCGCGCTAATGGCTACCATTGATTCGATGAACAAGGACAGCACACGTCTCAGCGATGGACCCGACTGGACCTTTGAATTACTCGATGTTTACCTGGCCGAGATTGACCGGGTAGCCAAACTGTATCGGCTGGATACCTACCCCCACCAGATTGAAGTGATTACCTCCGAACAGATGATGGACGCCTATTCCAGCGTCGGGATGCCTATCAACTATCCTCACTGGTCATTCGGCAAAAAATTCATAGAGACAGAGCGGCTCTACAAACATGGTCAGCAAGGGCTGGCGTATGAAATCGTTATCAACTCAAACCCGTGTATTGCCTATCTGATGGAAGAAAATACCATTACCATGCAGGCGCTGGTCATGGCGCATGCCTGTTACGGGCACAACTCCTTCTTCAAAAATAACTATTTGTTCCGCAGCTGGACCGATGCCAGCTCGATTGTCGATTATCTGATTTTCGCACGGAAATACATTACCGAATGCGAAGAGCGCTACGGCGTGGATGAAGTGGAGAAACTGCTCGATTCCTGTCATGCGCTGATGAATTACGGCGTTGATCGCTACAAACGCCCGCAGAAAATCTCTCTGCAGGAAGAAAAAGCACGGCAGAAAAGTCGTGAAGAGTATCTGCAAAGCCAGGTAAATATGCTGTGGCGCACCCTGCCGAAACGCGAAGAAGAGAAAACCGTTGCCGAAGCACGGCGTTATCCTTCCGAGCCGCAGGAGAACATTCTCTACTTTATGGAAAAAAACGCGCCGCTACTGGAACCCTGGCAGCGTGAAATCCTGCGTATCGTGCGTAAGGTGAGCCAGTATTTCTATCCGCAAAAACAGACGCAGGTAATGAATGAGGGGTGGGCGACGTTCTGGCACTACACCATTCTCAATCATCTGTACGACGAAGGGAAAGTGACCGAGCGCTTTATGCTGGAGTTCCTGCACAGCCACACCAACGTGGTGTTCCAGCCGCCTTACAACAGCCCGTGGTATAGCGGGATTAACCCGTATGCGCTCGGGTTTGCGATGTTCCAGGACATCAAACGCATTTGTCAGTCGCCGACGGAAGAGGATAAATACTGGTTCCCGGATATTGCCGGATCAGACTGGCTGGAAACGCTGCATTTTGCGATGCGCGACTTCAAAGACGAGAGCTTTATCAGCCAATTTATGTCGCCAAAGATTATGCGTGATTTCCGCTTCTTTACGGTGCTGGATGACGATCACAACAATTATCTCGAAATCTCAGCGATTCACAACGAAGAGGGTTACCGTGAGATCCGCTCGCGCCTGTCCTCACAGTATAACTTGAGCAATCTGGAGCCGAATATCCAGGTGTGGAATGTGGATCTGCGCGGCGACCGCTCCTTGACGCTGCGGTATATTCCGCATAACCGTGCCCCGCTGGATAAAGGGCGCAAAGAGGTACTCAAGCATGTTCATCGCCTGTGGGGTTTTGACGTGATGATGGAGCAACAAAACGAAGATGGTAGCGTGGAATTACTGGAACGTTGCCCGGCGCGTACTAACTCTCTTTAAATAACGCTTACTAACACAACGCAAAAAAAGCCTCTCATTCGAGAGGCTTTTTACTGTTAATGCCCGTGAATCGCTAAATCGCCGGGCAGATTCTTCTGCATACGGTGCCAGATCTCGCCGCTATCACGACCGTAACGACGTACCGTTTCGTAAACCTGATCGTGCATCCCCTCGGAACAGAGTTCGCTGAGCTTATGATAGAAGCCGAGCGCCAGGCTGCGGGCTTCAGGATTGGCGAAATAGTGACGTCCAATGCGGGTATACAGCCCTTTCATGCCGTTGATGATCAGCCCGTAAATTGGGTTACCTGAGGCAAACGCCAGACCACGGAAAATGTTGTAGTCCAGCGTCGCAAAGGCATCGGCATGATCTTCAATGGCATTCGCCGTCGCCAATACTTCCAGCGCCTTATCGGGATGCTGGCGGAAGGCGGTACGAATAAAAATGGTCGAGATGTTGGTGCGCACTGACAGCAAATTATCAATCAGCTGAGGAACACTTTCATGATCGAGGCGTGCGAGCGTTTCAAGAATATTCAGACCCGACGTTTCCCAGAAGTTGTTCACTTTGGTGGGTTTGCCGTGCTGAATGGTCAACCAGCCATCACGTGCCAGACGCTGTAACACTTCGCGTAAGGTGGTTCGTGTGACGCCAATAAGTTCAGAGAGTTCGCGTTCAGCGGGAAGAATCGTTCCAGGCGCAAAACGGTTATTCCAGATGCTTTCAATGATGTACTCTTCAGCGAAACCCGCCGGGCTTTGCGCCTTTATGACCATAGTGAGATTTCCATTACACAGCTTTAGCTAATGGACTCATCATACCAGAGGCTTGCGGAGGCAGGTAGCGCAGCGAAGACGGAAAAAAGGGATCACTGTTTCATTTTTATCAAATACCCGTCCCTGCCCGCGTGGGGCATTCACGCCGATTATGCGTATAATAATGTTTTGCTTAACTTTGGCGGGGAAGGAAGTCTGTCGTGGAAATTTCTTATGGGCGCGCCCTGTGGCGCAATTTTTTAGGCCAGTCTCCTGACTGGTACAAGCTGACGCTGCTTGTTTTTCTGATTATTAACCCGCTGGTGTTCATCTTTCAGCCGTTTATGGCCGGATGGCTGCTGGTCGCCGAGTTTATCTTTACGCTGGCGATGGCACTGAAGTGTTATCCGCTACTGCCTGGCGGCCTGCTGGCGATTGAAGCCGTTGTCATCGGCATGACCAGCGCCGAACGGGTGAAAAACGAACTGGCGACCAACCTTGAAGTGCTCTTGCTATTGATGTTTATGGTGGCAGGGATTTACTTCATGAAGCAGTTATTGCTCTTCATTTTTACCCGCCTGCTGCTGAGTATTCGCTCCAAAACGGTGCTCTCTCTCTCGTTCTGCGTGGCGGCTGCGTTTCTCTCTGCGTTCCTCGATGCCCTGACCGTCGTGGCCGTGGTGATTAGCGTCGCAATCGGATTTTACGGCATTTACCACCGCGTCGCGTCGTCCAGCAGCGATAACGGTCTTCAGGATGACAGCCAGCTCGACGTCAACAAGCGTGACGTACTGGAACAATTCCGCGCATTCTTGCGCAGCCTGATGATGCATGCAGGTGTGGGAACTGCGCTGGGTGGTGTGATGACGATGGTCGGGGAGCCACAAAACCTGATTATTGCGAAAGCAGCTGGCTGGAATTTCACCGAGTTCTTTTTGCGCGTCGCCCCCGTCAGCGTGCCTGTTTTTATCTGCGGAATGCTGACCTGTTTCCTGCTCGAAAGGACAAAAACCTTCGGCTATGGCGTGCAGCTTCCTGGAGCGGTACGCGATGTGCTGCATGAGTTCGACCTGAAAAGCCGCAGCCAGCGTACTCGTCAGGAAAAGCTGGCCTTAATCGCACAAGGGATTATCGGTGCATGGCTGATCTTCGCCCTGGCGTTTCATCTGGCGGAGGTGGGTTTAATCGGCCTCTCGGTGATTATTCTGGCGACGTCCTTTACGGGCGTGACTGATGAGCACGCGATCGGCAAGGCTTTTACCGAAGCGCTGCCCTTCACCGCCCTGCTGGCCGTCTTCTTTGCCATCGTGGCGGTGATTATCGACCAGCAGTTGTTCACACCCATCATTCATTTTGTGTTGCAGGCCTCGCAAGATTCTCAGTTGTCGCTGTTTTATCTCTTTAATGGTCTGCTGTCGTCGATCTCGGATAACGTGTTTGTCGGTTCGGTGTATATCAATGAAGCGAAGACTGCACTGGAGAGCGGTGCGATTGGCATCAACCAATTTGAGCTGCTGGCGGTGGCGATTAATACCGGGACTAACCTGCCTTCTGTCGCGACACCGAATGGTCAGGCGGCCTTTTTGTTCCTGTTGACGTCTGCTCTCGCACCACTCATTCGACTTTCCTATGGAAGAATGGTGTGGATGGCGCTGCCTTATACGGTCGTATTAACGCTGGTAGGTTTGCTGTGCGTCAAATTTACCCTCATTCCCTATACGCAATGGCTCATGCAAATAGGTATACTGGCGGCGCATTAAGTCCCTGATATCGGGCAGTTCGCTGCCCGGTTTGGCTTTCTGCATTATAAATATCCAATTACGCTTTATTTTGCCAGGAGCAGGTGGCGCATAAAACGTTTTGGTTTACACTGCGCTTTCTAAGCAAGTTCCAGGGAAATAATTATGTTGCGATATTTGAACCAGTGCTCTCGCGGTCGCGGGGCGTGGTTGTTGATGGCCCTGACCGCCTTTGCGCTGGAAATGGTAGCGCTTTGGTTCCAGCATGTGATGTTGCTGAAACCATGTGTGTTATGTATTTACGAACGTTGTGCGCTTTTCGGCATTATGGGTGCAGGGATTGTCGGTGCAATTGCTCCGAAATCACCGCTGCGCTACGCCGGGATCGCTATCTGGTTATACAGTGCCTGGAAAGGCATTGAGCTTGCGTGGCAGCACACTGCAATGCAGCTGCATCCTTCGCCGTTCTTGACCTGTGATTTTGCCGCTCGCTTCCCAAGCTGGCTGCCGCTGGACAAATGGCTGCCGCAGGTATTCGTTGCTTCAGGTGATTGCTCCGTACGTCAGTGGGAATTCCTGACGCTGGAGATGCCGCAGTGGCTGGTGGGTATTTTTGTTGCCTACTTCGTCATAGCGCTGCTGGTGCTGATTGCCCAACCGTTCAAGCCGAAACAACGAGACTTGTTTGGTCGTTTGAAATAACCCGCCTCGGCGGGTTTTTTTATGCCCGCTTGGGATGATTCAGAATATGGTCTTCCCAGTCCTGCACTTCAGATTCTTTCACCGCAATATGGCGAACAGAAATACGTTCACCATGCATCGCCACTTTTGAACCGGTGAGCAGCGGATGCCAGGTCGGTAACCCTTTCCCCTCGGCCAGCAGACGATATGCGCAGGTATGCGGCAACCATTCAAAGGTGGGGAGATTATCGCGCGTCAGCTTGATGCAATCAGGCTCGTACTCAAAACGACGCTCATAGTTACGGCACTGGCAGGTTTTGATATTCAACTGCTTGCACGCGACGTTGGTAAAATAGATTTCGTCGGAGTCCTCATCCATCAGCTTATGAAGGCAGCATTGTCCGCAGCCGTCACACAGCGATTCCCACTCCACGTCGGTCATTTCGTCGAGAGTTTTGCTTTGCCAGAAAGGGATTTCGCTCATAAGGATGATGTCCACACGTCAACAGAAAGCGCACCTTATAACGAGTCTGGCACGTGGATGCAAGTTTTGCCGCCGATTAAAGGCGGCAAAAGGATTTTACAGCACGCGGGTTTTAACAGACTGGCCGTTAAATTCGATGTCGAGTTCATCGCCACTGCTCAGCGGACCGACCCCTTCCGGCGTGCCGGTGAGAATGACATCGCCCGGTTTAAGGGTGAAGTAGCGGCTCATGTAGGCGAGGAGCGGCAGGATTTTATGGATCATATCGGCCGTATTGCCCTGCTGGCGGATATCGCCGTTCACTTTCAAGCTGAGCGACGTACTCTGCGGATCGGCTTTAAAGTCAGCCGTCGGGATAAAACCGGAAATTGGACAAGAATTATCAAATCCTTTGGCCTTTTCCCACGGCTGCCCGGCTTTCTTCATTTTGCTTTGCACATCGCGAAGCGTCAGATCCAGCGCAATGCCGTATCCCGCAATCGCTTTCTGCACATGCGCTTCGGAGGCCTGGCGCAGCGTCGCGCCAATCAGCACAGCCAGTTCGACTTCATGATGAACCGACCCCAGCCCCTGCGGCAACGCCAGCGGCTGGCGAATATCACACAGTGCGGTTTCGGGTTTGATAAACAAAACCGGTTCGTCTGGCACGGCACTGCCCATTTCCTGAATGTGCTTCGCATAATTACTACCAACACAAACGACTTTACTCACAGGATAATCCAGTAATGCGCCTTGCCAGTTATGATGCTGATACATGCTCATCCCCTAAACGGTTGATATATCGTCCTCGGATTTCTCCGGCGTTATTTTTTCCCTTCGCCTTCGAGATGCTGTTTTAATAAATTCTCAGGCGGTGGCGGAAGCTGTAAATAATAGCCCTGATCTTTCAATGCGGTTTTGACTTTTTCCAGATCGGCGTTGACCAGCTGCTTGCGCCCGTCCAACGGCAACAGCATCGCCAACTGCGGCGTGCCGAACCCTTTCATTAATTCTTCAGGCACACGGGAAAAATCATCTCTCTTTTCGACATAAAGATAGGTCTGGTCGCGTTTAGCACTTCGATAGATCACACAAAACATGTTTTTACTCTGAATTAACGGGTGGTTGCTTGCCTCAATATACCAGTGACTATAACATGCCTGATACTCTTCGGAATATCGCGGCGAATGTGCAGCGATTAATAGCAAATTGAGTAAGGCCAGGATGTCAAACACGCCCATCGAGCTTAAAGGCAGTAGCTTCACCTTATCAGTGGTTCATTTGCATGATGCAAAACCCGAGGTTATTCGTCAGGCGTTAGAAGACAAAATCGCAGAGGCCCCTGCTTTTCTGAAACACGCCCCCGTGGTGGTGAACGTCAGTGGTCTGGATGCGCCGGTAAACTGGCAGCATCTTCAGCAGGCGGTTTCATCCACCGGTCTGCGGATTGTGGGCATCAGTGGCTGTAAAGATGCCAAATTAAAAAATGAAATCGAGCGCGCAGGCCTTCCCCTTCTGAATGAAGGGAAAGAAAAAACGGCGCGTTCTGCGCCAAAAGAAGCCCCAACGCCCCCGCCGCAAACGCAAACTGTAACGCCAGTCACAAAAACGCGAATGATTGATGTACCGGTTCGTTCCGGTCAGCGCATTTATGCACCAAACTGTGATCTGATTGTGACAAGCCACGTTAGCGCTGGCGCAGAGCTTATCGCCGATGGCAATATCCATGTCTACGGCATGATGCGAGGCCGCGCGCTGGCAGGTGCCAGTGGCGATCGGGATGCGCAAATTTTTTGTACCCATCTGACGGCGGAACTGGTTTCCATCGCAGGTGAATATTGGCTGAGCGATAAAATCCCAGCTGAATTTTATGGCAAAGCGGCCCGTCTGTTACTGGCAGAAAACGCTTTGACTGTTCAACCGTTGAATTGATCCCTTTTAACAAGGAATTTCTATGGCACGCATTATTGTTGTGACTTCGGGTAAAGGAGGCGTTGGCAAGACCACCTCCAGCGCGGCCATCGCTACTGGTTTGGCCCAGAAGGGAAAGAAAACCGTTGTTATCGATTTCGATATCGGCCTGCGTAATCTGGATTTGATTATGGGCTGCGAGCGTCGCGTGGTGTATGACTTCGTCAACGTCATTCAAGGCGACGCCACGTTAAATCAGGCGATGATTAAAGATAAGCGCACCGAGAACCTCTTTATCCTGCCTGCTTCTCAGACGCGTGATAAAGACGCACTGACTCGCGAAGGCGTTGAAAAAGTCCTCGAAGAACTGAAGAAAATGGAATTCGATTTCGTTGTCTGTGATTCACCAGCAGGTATCGAAACCGGTGCATTGATGGCGCTCTACTTCGCTGATGAAGCGATCATCACCACTAACCCTGAAGTGTCGTCCGTGCGTGACTCTGACCGAATCCTGGGAATCCTGGCGTCCAAATCCCGCCGTGCGGAAAATGGTCAGGAACCCATCAAAGAACACCTGCTGCTGACCCGTTATAATCCGGGTCGTGTCAACAAAGGTGACATGCTTAGCATGGAAGACGTACTCGAGATCCTGCGTATCAAACTGCTGGGCGTGATTCCGGAAGATCAATCCGTATTGCGCGCCTCTAACCAGGGTGAGCCTGTGATCCTCGACATCATGGCAGACGCGGGTAAAGCCTACGCTGATACCGTTGACCGTCTGTTGGGAGAAGAACGTCCTTTCCGCTTCATTGAAGAAGAGAAGAAAGGTTTCCTCAAACGCCTGTTCGGAGGATAAGTTATGGCATTACTGGACTTTTTTCTCTCGCGGAAAAAAAGCACCGCTAACATCGCAAAAGAGCGACTGCAAATTATCGTCGCGGAGCGTCGCCGTAGCGATGCAGAACCGCACTATTTGCCGCAGCTGCGCAAAGACATTCTGGAAGTGATTTGTAAGTACGTGCAGATCGACCCGGAAATGGTCACCGTGCAGCTTGAGCAAAAGGACGGAGATATTTCGATTCTGGAGTTGAACGTCACGCTGCCAGAAGCAGAAGAGTCGCGTCCCTAGACGTGTGACGGAAAATTAACCCCGGCGTCACGTTGCGTGCCGGGGTTATCATTGCTTAACGCGGATAGCCTTCCAGCAGCACTTTCAGTCGATCGGCCATCAAATCACCGCGCCAGCCCGCCATCATTTCCGGCAGGCCATTTTGCGTTTTCAACTTCCAGTGCCAGTTCAGCAGTTGGTTAATCTGACGACGTGACGCCAGCAGTTCAGGACTCACTTTGTTTTCCGTTCCCACTTCCAGCACCAGCGCTTTGATATCTTTGAACGCCTTACGATAGCCAGGCATATCCATCAGATTTAACAGCGGCTCAGGCAGTTGATCCTCTGGCAGTTGTTGCGCCTGCGCGACCAATGCCAGCAGGGTTTTCCCGTGGAAACGGATCTCGCTTCCGGACAAGCCAATGCTGTCCAGCTCACCCATGCTGCCCGGCATATAGCGCGCCACAGCCCAAAGGTGCTCTTCACGAACCACAAAGTTCACGGCCAAATCGCGCTCACGCGCCTTACGCAGACGCCAGTCGGCCAGCAGTTGCAGGCAGGCAAGCTGACGGGTTCGCAGTTGCCAGGCGTTGGTGATATCGCGCCAGGCATCTTTCGGATCAACCGTTTCCTGACGGCGCTGCTGAGTCATTCGGCACTCATTCAGCGCCGCATCAAGCCAACCGGCGGCCTCGGCCTCTTTCATCAGCTGACCGGCGATAGGCAGCAGATAGAAAACGTCGGCGGCAGCATAATCAAGCTGACGTTCAGTCAGGGGGCGCGCCAGCCAGTCGGTACGCGATTCGCTCTTGTCGAGTGCAATGCCGGTGTACTCTTCAACCATCGCAGCAAAACCCCAGGAGAGCGGTCGGCCCGTGAATGCGGCCAGAATTTGCGTATCGATTAAGGGTTCCGGCATGATGCCAAAGGTGTTGAGAAACACTTCCAGATCTTCACTGCCCGCATGCAGATATTTGGTGATGGCCGTATTGAGCAGCAGTTCACGCATCGGCGACCAGTCGGTGATGCCGAGAGGGTCGATGAGAGACACATTCTTGCCATCGTACATCTGGATCAAACCTAACTGCGGATAGTAGGTCCGCGTGCGGACAAACTCGGTATCCAGAGCGATGGCGGGAAAGTCGCGAGTGACATCGCACAGCGTTGCCAGTGCGTCGTTGGTTGTGATCATCTGGTAATTCAAAACGGTTTCTCTTAGGTTTGCGCCCATAAAAAACGCCGGCTAAACCGGCGTCTCATGG
Source organism: Lelliottia sp. (assembly GCF_045627565.1). NCBI lineage: Bacteria > Pseudomonadati > Pseudomonadota > Gammaproteobacteria > Enterobacterales > Enterobacteriaceae > Lelliottia > Lelliottia sp. The sequence goes on from NZ_JAZQNX010000044.1 coordinate 101,011, forward strand.
CGACTTACTCGAAGCTTAGGCTTTATTGTCCACTTTGGCGCGCGCTTCGTCACGTAATTCTCGTCGTAATATCTTCCCGACGTTCGATTTTGGCAATTCATCGCGGAACTCGACCAACTTCGGCACTTTATATCCGGTGAGCTGACGGCGGCAGAAAGTAATGAGTTCATCTTCGGTCAATGAGGATTCTTTCTTAACCACGAAAATCTTCACCGTCTCGCCGCTGCTTCCCGCAGGAACGCCAACGGCAGCCACTTCCAGCACCCCGGAGTGCTGCATGACGACATCTTCAATTTCGTTGGGGTAGACGTTGAAGCCGGAGACAAGAATCATGTCTTTCTTACGATCGACGATTCGTAAGAATCCATCGTCATCCATCACCGCAATATCACCCGTATGCAGCCAGCCGTCTTTCATGATTTCATCAGTGGCGTCAGGTCGCTGCCAGTAGCCCAGCATCACCTGAGGGCCTTTGACGCATAGTTCACCCGGTTCACCGTGCGCAACTTCATTATCTTCGTCGTCGACCAGTTTGGCTTCTGTTGAGGGAACCGGCAGACCAATGCTTCCACTGTGGTAATCAATATCATGCGGATTCACGCTGACTAATGGCGCGCATTCCGTCAGACCGTAGCCTTCAAGCAGGTATTGGCCCGTGAGTTTTACCCAGCGTTCGGCCACGGCTTGCTGAACCGGCATCCCGCCGCCCGCCGAAAGATGAAGGGTAGAAAAATCGAGCTGCTGGAACTCTTTATTATTTAATAGCGCATTAAAGAGCGTATTCACGCCCGTCATCGCCGTAAACGGATATTTAGCCAGCTCTTTAACCAGGCCTGGAATATCACGTGGGTTGGTGATTAACAGGTTTTGTCCGCCCAGTTCGATAAACAGCAGGCAGTTCATGGTCAGCGCAAAAATGTGATACAGCGGCAATGCCGTGACCACCAGCTCTTTGCCACGATGCAGCAGCGGACCGTAGGTCGCATTCACCTGCTCGAGATTGGCCAGCATATTGCGATGCGTCAGCATGGCGCCTTTCGCCACGCCGGTCGTCCCGCCGGTGTATTGCAGGAACGCCAGATCGTCCGGCACCACGTCTGGCTTCACGTATTGCATACGGTAGCCGTTGTGCAGCGCGCGGCGGAAAGAGATCGCGTCCGGAAGATGGTATTTCGGGACCAGACGCTTAACGTATTTGACGACGAAGTTAACCAGCGTGCCTTTGGCCGTCGAAAGCTGATCGCCCATACGCGTGAGGATAACGTGGCGGATCTGCGTTTTATCAACCACTTTTTCCAGGGTGTGGGCAAAGTTGGAGACAATGACAATCGCCGCTGCACCGCTGTCGTTCAACTGGTGTTCCAGCTCGCGTGGCGTATAGAGCGGGTTGACGTTGACCACGATCATGCCCGCACGCAGAATGCCAAAAAGTGCCACCGGATACTGAAGCAGGTTTGGCATCATCAACGCGACGCGATCCCCTTTCTTCAGCCCTAAGCCTTCCTGCAGGTAAGCCGCAAACGCCCGGCTACGCTCTTCCAGTTTGCGGAAGGTCATCACTTCGCCCATGTTCACAAACGCAGGCTGATCGGCGTAGCGCGTGACGGAATTTTCAAATAATTCAACCAGGGATTGATAACGGTCAGGATTGATCTCCGCAGGAACATCCGCAGGATACCGGTTTAGCCAAACCTTCTTCAATGCATCACCTCTGAAATGAGCGTTCGTCGTCATCGCAACCCCGAGAATAAACAGTTCGTTAACATTATATTAACTCAGCGTACCAGTTTATTAATTGTCCAGATTTAAGGTTGCGAAGCGCGTCACTCTTTTTTTTGTGTTATCGCCGTAAAAAACAGAGACAGCGGCTGAGCCGCTGTCTCTTATCTAAATATAACAATACGTTATTCTGTTACGATGGTCTGTACCTGCGCCGGGCCTGGGTTATACCAGCCCCATCCACCGTAGCCGTAACGGTAGGGATGCGGACCCCAGAACCAGGGATCGATCGGTTGCGGCGGCAGCATAACCTGCTGCGTGACGCGCCAGCGTTTATAGCCGTTCGCCTGCATCGTCATAAATTTATACGGCGTGCTGCCGATTTTGCCTTGAACCGCGCCAGTGATTGGCCCGACAACCGTGACCAGTTGTCCACGGAAATCAACCGGATCGAGGAAACCATTTACATCAGCGTAAATACGCCCACGGGAGGCTTCTCCCAGCACGGGCCGTGCGCCGCTATCCAGCGGAACCGTTGCAATCTCGAGCCGGGTTTTGCCCTGCTGATTGATAACCTCAACCACTTTCCCGCCAAAACGCGCTTCCTGCCCGACGTACAGTTCAGGGGCATTCATCACTCGCACCAAATCTTGCTGCGGCGTAGGGCTGGTTCCTTTGATCGCGTCAGGGACGGTCACACAACCACTCAACGCGACGGCAATCGCACTCGCCATAATCAGACGTACAACTTTCTTTTGAACCGCCATGATGCGACTCCCTTTTCTCAGCTCTTATTACTGAGATTCACGCTCTGCCTGGAAGTTTCTTCCAGGCGACTTCATTTCGCAAATAAACTGGCTCAGCCTGTTCAACTGCAACGGTTTTTCCCGCAGCAAAGCGCTGACACGCGATTGGCAACATATCTTCTGCCGCCGGCAGCAACATGTTGCCATCGACCAGCGTCAGGCCACTTTCATTGGCCATGTCCGGCCAGGCTGGCCATCCCGTTCCTACTGTAGCCCAATCGCCAGAAAGGAGTTTCAACCGCTCGCCAACGGCTTCCGGTTTGAGCACGCATTCGGTCTCTTCACCGTGCCAGATACCCCGCTCATCGCGGGTGTATTCCGCCCAGTAGACTTCACCCATGCGCGCGTCAATAGCCGCCAGCACACGCGTTGCGCCAGTTTTTCGGAAAGCGCCTTGCGCCATAGTGGCAAGCGTTGATACGCCGATCATCGGAAGATTTGCGCCCAGCGCCAGGCCCTGCGCAATGCCGATGCCGATGCGCACGCCGGTGAAGCTGCCTGGCCCACGGCCAAACGCCAGCGCGTCAAGTTCAGTTAAGGAGGTGTTGCCCTGGTTCAAAATGTCTTTTACCAGCGGCAGAATACGTTGGGTATGTTCCCGGGGACACTCTTCAAAATGGGCAAAGAGGTTACCGTTATCCCAGAGGGCGGCAGAACACGCCTCTGTTGCGGTATCAATAGCCAGAATTCGCATGGGTCTCGCGCTCTCGCAGTGGTCAGTCAGAAAATGGCGCGCATCTTAGCACACTCCACGGCGAATTACTCCGCCGTTGGGTTCGCCAGGAAACGCACGGCACGATTGATGTCGCGGGTGCGTGGCGCGGGCGGCAAACTCGCCAGAAACGTCGCGCCGTATGGACGCATCACCAGACGGTTGTCGCAGATAACCAGCACGCCGCGGTCATCGATATCACGAATCAGACGTCCAACGCCCTGTTTAAGGGTGATCACCGCATCCGGCAACTGCACGTCATCAAACGGGTCGCCGCCACGTAGACGGCAATCTTCCATTCGCGCTTTGAGCAGCGGATCGTCAGGGGAGGTGAACGGTAATTTGTCGATAATGACCAGCGACAGCGCATCGCCGCGCACGTCCACCCCTTCCCAGAAGCTGCTGGTCGCCACCAGCAATGCGTTCCCGGCGGTGACGAACTGCTGCAGAAGTTGGCCTTTGCTGGTTTCTCCCTGTAACAGGACGGGCAGCGTCATCGTGGCGCGAAACTGTTCCGCCAGGTCGCGCATCATCGCGTGCGACGTGCACAGCATAAAGCAGCGGCCATTGTTGGCTTCGATCATCGGCTTAAGCATCGCCGCCAGATGCCGCGCTGCGCCCGGTTGATTGGGCAGCGGTAAATTACGTGGGACGCACAGCAACGCCTGCGTTTCGTAATCAAACGGGCTGGGCAGCAACAGGGATTCGGTGTTTTCAATACCCAGACGTTCGGTGAAGTGATGGAGATCGTCATTCACCGACAGCGTGGCGGAGGTGAAAATCCAGCTGCCCGGTTTCTGGGCCATCACTTCTTTGAATTTATCTGCCACGGTCAGCGGCGTCAGGGCGAGCGTGAACTGGCGAGCGGTGCATTCGTACCAGTAGCTAAAACCGGGCTGGTTGGTCTCTTTCAGGCGTTTCAGACGCGTGCGATAGAGCGTGGCGCGTTCAAATGCCGCATCCAGCAAGGCGCTGCGGCCAAGCGACAGTTTAGCCACGTCGTAGCACAACTCCAGCGCGTCATCGAGAAGCAACAGCGCGCGTTGAATATTGCTGTCAGCCAGCAATTCACGCAGGTTACCGCGAAAACCCGGCTCACCGAGTTGCAGGCGGAAATCCTGCGCGCTTTGCGCGAGACGATCGGCGCATTTCTGCAGCTGCTGGGTGTCCCGTAATTCGGTGCGGTAGGCAATAGTGAAATCTTTAGCCAGATCCTGCAGCTGACGGCTGGACAGCGACTGACCGAAATACTGGCTGGCGATATCCGGTAACTGATGCGCTTCATCGAAGATCATCACTTCCGCTTCGGGGATCAGCTCGCCAAAGCCGCTGTCTTTAACCACCATATCCGCCAGGAATAAGTGGTGATTAACCACCACTACGTCGGCGTCCATTGCGGTTTTACGCGCTTTGACGACAAAACAATCTTTATACACTGGGCAGTCGCTGCCAAGGCAGTTATCGTTGGTGCTGGTGACCAACGGCCACGCCTGAGAATCTTCCGCGACGCTCGCACAAGTGCTGATGTCCCCATCGGTGGTTTGATTCGCCCACGCGCGCAGAATAATCACATCGCTGAGGGTTTGTACCGGCAGGTCACCGCCCGCAAGAGCCTGCGCTTCAAGGCGCTCCAGGCAGAGATAGTTTGAGCGGCCTTTCAGCAGCGCCAGACGGCCTTTGTATTTCAGCGCTTTGGCGACCGTCGGCAAATCGCGACTGTAGAGCTGATCCTGCAACGCTTTTGAGCCGGTAGAGATGATCACTTTCTTTTTTGCACGCAACGCCGGCGCGAGATAGGCATACGTTTTGCCCGTGCCGGTTCCCGCTTCAACCACCAGGGGTTGGGTGTTTTGAATGGCGCGGGTTACCGCTTCCGCCATGTGTCGTTGCGGCTCACGCGGCTTGAAACCGGGAATCGCCTGCGCTAACTGACCCTCTGCTGCAAAATCGTCTGCCACGTTTCTCTCTCACTGTATTTTTGCACAGGGATTATGTCAGCCCGCCCTCTTCTGTGCCAGTCGAAATAGTGACGAGCGCGGAACAATGTGGCAGTCTTGCCCATTGCGATGGAAAATAATCAGGAAAAAATTTATGACAATTTTGCGCATTGATGCCGAAGCCCGCTGGTCTGACGTCGTCGTTCACAACCAAACCATTTATTACACCGGCGTGCCGGAAAACCTGGATGCTGACGCATTTGAGCAAACGGCCAATACGCTGGCACAAATTGATGCGATGCTGGAAAAACTGGGCAGCGAAAAGTCGCGGATTTTGGATGCGACGATTTTCCTGGCAAACAAAGACGATTTTGCGGCGATGAACAAAGCCTGGGACACGTGGGTTGTGGCGGGTCACGCGCCTGTACGTTGTACCGTACAGGCCACGCTGATGAAGCCGGAATACAAGGTCGAGATCAAAATCATCGCGGCGGTTTAAGCCCGATTACTCTTCGTCGTCTTCATCATCAAAAAGCGCCACAATCCGCTCTCCGGTGTGGGTGGCGCGAATTTCCTGAGCCACCGTTGTAATGGCCTCTCCGCTGCTCATGCCCTGGGTCATGAGTTCCTGAATTCGCTCTACCGCTTTTTGCTGCTGTTCGTGGCTCAGGGAAGGTAAACCTGCAAACATTGTCAACTCCTGCTAAATTATCTGCGCTCATTATTTCACGCTGCCCGGTAGTATGCCACACATGAAGACATTACCCCCCACTGTCATTACATTGCCGTGGCGCCATGACGCCGCCGAATTCTGGTTTACGCGCTTAAGCCCTCTCCCCTGGGCAATGCTGCTGCATTCCGGGTACGCGGATCACCCTTATAGCCGCTTTGATATTCTGGTGGCTGACCCACTGACGACGCTGGTCACCGAGGGCGATACCACGCGCATTACCTCTGCACGCTCTCGTTTGTCTCATGAAGATCCGCTGACGTTACTTGAACACGAGCTCCACGCGCTGGCACTGCCTACGGATTCCCATCCTGACCTGCCTTTTCAGGGCGGGGCGCTGGGCCTTTTTGGTTACGATCTGGGTCGTCGCTTCGAAACGCTGCCCACTATGGCGCAAAATGATATTTCGCTGCCGGATATGGCGGTGGGGTTATATGACTGGGCAATCATTGTCGATCACCACAAAAAAGTGGTTTCGCTTCTCAGCCATTCGGACGCGAATGCCCGACTGGCATGGCTTGACCGGCAACCCGTGCCCGAGACGACTGAGTTTTCGCTGACGTCTGCATGGCACTCAAATATGAGCACCCAGGACTATGCTGAAAAGTTCGGGCAGGTTCAGGCGTATTTACACAGCGGTGACTGCTATCAGGTCAATCTCGCCCAACGATTCCAGACCACGTATCGCGGTGATGAGTGGCAGGCGTTTACGCATTTAAACGCGAACAATCGTGCACCGTTCAGCGCGTTTCTGCGCCTGGAACAGGGCGCAATCTTGAGCCTGTCGCCTGAACGTTTTATACATCTGGCTGACGGAACCATTCAGACGCGCCCGATTAAGGGCACGCTTCCGCGCCTGTCAGACCCCAAAGCCGATCGCGAGCAGGCCGAAAAACTGGCCGCATCACCGAAAGATCGTGCCGAGAATCTGATGATTGTCGATTTAATGCGTAACGATATTGGCCGTGTTGCGGTTCCAGGTAGCGTACGCGTACCAGAACTGTTTGTCGTGGAGCCGTTCCCGGCGGTTCACCATCTGGTCAGCACCATTACCGCCCAGCTTCCTGCCAGCCGTTCCGCCTGCGATCTGCTGCGCGCGGCGTTTCCTGGTGGGTCAATCACCGGTGCACCGAAAGTCCGTGCGATGCAAATTATCGACGAACTGGAGCCGCATCGTCGTAACGCCTGGTGCGGAAGCATTGGTTATGTGAGCGTGTGCGGCACCATGGACACCAGCATTACCATTCGTACCCTGACGGCCTGCGACGGACAACTCTATTGTTCTGCGGGTGGCGGCATCGTGGCGGACAGTCAGGTCGATGCTGAATATCAGGAAACCTTTGATAAAGTAAACCGCATCCTGCAACAACTGGAGAGCTAACGGATGGAGACTCACGATTTAACTCTGGATGATTTTTTGTCGCGTTTTCAGCTCTTGCGTCCGAAGATGAGTCGCGACGTGTTGAACAGCCGACAAGCCGCTGTGTTGATCCCGGTGGTGCGTCGCGAACAGCCAGGCCTGTTACTCACCAAACGCTCATCACACATGCGTAAGCACCCGGGTCAGGTGGCGTTTCCCGGTGGTGCGGTGGATTCCACTGACGCATCGTTGATTGCCGCCGCGCTACGAGAAGCTCACGAAGAGGTCGCCATTCCACCGGAAGTGGTTGAAATAATTGGCGTGCTACCGCCCGTGGATAGCGTGACCGGGTTTCAGGTCACGCCAGTCGTAGGCATTATTCCCCCCGACCTGCATTATCACGCGAGTGAAGAAGAAGTCGCGGCCGTATTCGAAATGCCCCTCAGCGAAGCGCTGCGTTTGAGCCGCTATCATCCGTTGGATATTCAACGTCGTGGGCACGATCACCGCGTGTGGTTATCCTGGTATCAGCATTATTTTGTTTGGGGCATGACGGCGGGGATTATTCGCGAACTGGCCCTGCAAATTGGAATGAAGCCTTAATTCTCCGTTACGCATTTCTACGCCGGGTGCGCGAACTTTGTGACGCGCATCCCTCTCCTGCCTGCCGAAATCATGAGCATATATACTTTACTCAATGATTGCTGACACAAGTTTACCGTAGCGGTCTCGGCATTAGTAAATTCACTCATTATCATTAGTTTTATTCATGTGAATAGTTCAGCCGATCCCAGGGTTCCCTCTTACACTATGCGCAGTTATAACATCGTTACTGGAACCCCAGTAACCCTGTCAGGAGTGAGAAAGTGATTAGTATATTCGACATGTTCAAAGTGGGGATTGGTCCATCCTCTTCCCACACTGTAGGGCCGATGAAGGCCGGTAAACAGTTCGTCGATGATCTGGTCGAAAAAGGATTACTGGAAAGCGTTACCCGTGTAGCTGTAGATGTTTACGGTTCGCTGTCATTGACGGGTAAAGGCCACCACACCGATATCGCCATTATTATGGGTCTGGCTGGAAATATGCCGGACACCGTTGATATTGACGCCATTCCGGCGTTCATTCGAGACGTAGAAACACGCGGTCGCCTGCTGCTGGCAAAAGGTCAGCACGAAGTGGATTTCCCGCATGACGACGGCATGCGTTTTCGCAGTGATAACCTGTCACTGCATGAGAACGGAATGCAGATCCACGCCTTTAACGGCGAAAAAGTGGTTTACAGCAAAACCTATTACTCTATCGGCGGTGGTTTTATCGTCGATGAAGAGCACTTTGGTAAAGACGCTGCGGGCGACGTTAACGTTCCGTATCCGTTTAAATCCGCCAAAGAGATGCTCGATTATTGCCATGAAACCGGCTTGTCCCTTTCCGGGATGGTGATGCAAAACGAACTGGCACTGCACAGCAAAAGCGAAATTGAAGCCTATTTCGGCAACGTCTGGACAACCATGCAGGCATGTATCGACCGGGGAATTAACACCGAAGGCGTGTTGCCAGGTCCGCTGCGCGTTCCACGACGTGCGTCAGCGCTGCGTCGTATGCTGGTCACCACGGACAAATTCTCCAACGATCCGATGAATGTGATCGATTGGGTGAATATGTTCGCGTTGGCGGTAAACGAAGAAAATGCCGCAGGCGGCCGTGTGGTCACCGCGCCAACAAACGGCGCATGCGGTATCGTCCCGGCAGTTCTGGCTTATTACGATCACTTTATCGAACCGGTCACCGCAGATATTTATATCCGCTACTTCCTCACAGCGGGTGCTGTTGGCGCGTTGTACAAAATGAACGCGTCTATCTCTGGTGCTGAAGTGGGCTGTCAGGGTGAAGTGGGTGTGGCATGTTCAATGGCGGCGGCAGGTCTGGCAGAGCTGTTAGGCGCAAGCCCGGAACAGGTTTGCGTGGCAGCTGAGATCGGCATGGAGCATAACCTGGGTCTGACGTGCGACCCGGTTGCCGGTCAGGTACAGGTTCCTTGCATCGAGCGTAACGCGATTGCGTCGGTCAAGGCGATCAACGCCACACGCATGGCGATGCGCCGTACCAGTGAGCCCCGCGTTTCGCTGGATAAAGTCATCGAAACCATGTACGAAACCGGTAAAGACATGAATGCTAAATACCGTGAAACCTCTCGCGGTGGTCTGGCGATCAAAGTGCAGTGTGACTAAACACAGCGCCTGATACTTCCCCTCGCCCATCTGCAACGGATGGGCGATATTTTTCGCCTTTCTCGTCAGCGTAATATTTCCCCACTACACTTGCTTTGTTGCCTCTGGCATTGGGTGCTGGCGGCGTATCGGGCGGCCTTTCATGCAAACTGCACAAAGGATCATAAAAAAATATCGCCAAAAACGCGTTATCGTTTGTGTGATGGTGGCGCTTCTTACGCTCATTTTGACGTTGGGCGTCCGCTTTATTTCGCAGCGCAATTTAAATCAGGAACGCATCCAGGCCTTTGCGACCCACTCCGTCACAGCGCTGGATAAGATTCTGCTTCCGTTACAAAACGGACGCGATGAGTTGCAATCATTAGTCGGTGTCCCCTGCTCTGAGGCCCATCTAATGCTGCGTAAACGGGCGGCGACGTTGCAAACGGTGCGTTCGATTGCGCTCGTTAAAGAGGGCATTCTGTATTGCTCCAGTATTTTTGGCGACCGTAACGTCCAGATACGCCTGACTCAACCCGCGTTGCCTTCCAGTCAGCCTCAGCTCATCTTATCTACCGACCAGTCGTTGCTCAAAGGCAGCCCCATTTTAATTCAATGGTATCCCGTGTCTGACGCCGGAGAAGACGGTGTCATGCAGGTAGTGAATATCGATCTCATCACCAAAATGATGCTTGAGCCGCAGAGTCCGCTGATCACCGACGTCAGCCTGAAAGTGGGAGATAAATTTCTTCGCGATGGTCAAAGCGTCACCGATACGCTGAACGTGCCTGAAGACACCATGATTCTGCGCCAGACCTCTGCGCATTTCCCTTTTACTATCCTGGTCAGCGGCCCTGGCGCCAGTGAGCTGGCGTTGAAAAACTTGCCCTCACAACTTCCGCTGGCGGTATTGATAAGCCTGCTGCTGGGCTATATAGCCTGGCTTGCCACTGCCAGCCGGATGAGTTTTACATGGGAAATTAATCTCGGATTAGCCGCGCGGGAATTTGAGCTTTTTTGCCAGCCGCTGCTTAATGCCCGCACGCAAAAATGCGTCGGTGTGGAGATCCTGTTGCGCTGGAATAATCCCCGTCAGGGCTGGATATCCCCGGACGTGTTTATTCCACTGGCGGAGGAACATAATTTGATTGTTCCCCTGACGCGCTACGTGATGACCGAAACGGTCCGCCAGATTGGCTATTTCCCTGCCAACAAAGGGTTTCATATCGGTATTAACGTAGCGGCCAGCCATTTTCGCAACGGTACCTTGCTGCATGATCTGAATCGTTATTGGTTCAGTGCGCATCCAAAACAACAGTTAATCGTTGAACTTACCGAGCGCGATGCCCTGCTGGACGGGGATTATCGCCTGGTTCGCGAGTTGCATCGCAAAGAGGTGAAACTTGCCATCGATGATTTTGGTACGGGAAACAGTTCCCTGTCATGGTTAGAGAAATTGCGCCCTGACGTGCTCAAAATTGATAAGTCTTTCACGATGGCATTGGGAACGGACGCGGTGAATTCCACGGTGACGGATATTATTATCGCATTGGGTCAACGGCTCAATATTGAGCTGGTAGCGGAAGGCGTGGAAACACAGGAACAGGCACGTTATTTGCGCCATCACGGTGTGAATACGTTACAGGGATTTTTGTATGCACGGCCGATGCCGCTCAAGGATTTTCCGAAATGGCTGGCGGAGAGTTCACCTCCACCAGCGCAGCGTAACAAGCCTTTTTTGAGAATTATGCCGTTACGTTAAGTCCGTTTACTCTTCGTCGTCGTGGGCAGACTGTTCTTTAACAATACGCACCAGGTCAACGCGATAATCATTCGCTTCCACGATCGTGATTTGTAGCGGTGGAAGCTCAAGGATATCGCCCGTACGCGGGATCTGCCCGTTGATAGCAATCACCAAACCCGCAACCGTAGCGATGTCTTCTTCATCATTAATGATGTTATCAAGACCCAACGTGTGCTGCAGCGCATGCAGGTCCGTTGCGCCTTTAACCAGCCAACCGTCGCCATCAGCAACGATCTCTGGCGTTTCATCGGCATCCGGGAATTCACCCGCGATCGCTTCAAGCACGTCCAGCGGCGTCACCAGACCTTGCACCACGCCAAATTCGTTGGTCACGATAACAAAGCTACCGCGAGCACGACGCAGAACGCTAAGCAGGTTGATAGGGTCCAGCGTTTCCGGAACCACAATCGCTGGCGTTGCGGCGGCAATCGCTTCAACGTTCGCGCCCTCTTCCAGACCGACTAGCATCTCTTTAGCGCGAACCACGCCGATGATTTCGTCCAGTTCGCCACGACACACCGGGAACAGGCTGTGTGGTGACGACAGAAGCTGCTGACGGATTTCGTCCACGCTCAGATTGGCGTCAACCCAGCTGATTTCACCTCGTGGCGTCATGATGCCGCGCAGGGAACGGGACGCCAGCGAAAGCACGCCGTTAATCATGTAGCGTTCTTGTTCGACAAAAGCGCCAACCGGCACAGGAACCGGAGCATTACCCGCAGATTCAGGCTGCACTGACTGACGACGGCCCCCCATCAGACGCAAAATGGCGTCGGCGGTGCGGGCACGCAGCGGTTGGTTAGACTGCTGCTTGATGAAATTGCGGCTCGCAATCTGGTTGAACAGCTCGATGATAATCGAGAAACCAATTGCGGCGTACAGGTAGCCTTTCGGAATATGGAAGCCAAAACCTTCAGCGACCAGACTCAGGCCAATCATCAACAGGAAGCTTAAACACAGGACAACCACTGTTGGATGTTCGTTCACAAAACGCGTCAGCGGCTTAGAAGCCAGCAGCATCACAGCCATCGCGATAATGACTGCAGCCATCATCACCGGCAGATGGTTAACCATGCCGACCGCGGTAATCACCGCATCCAGTGAGAAGACGGCATCAAGCACCACAATCTGCATGACGACGACCCAAAAACTCGCATAGCCCTTGCCGTGACCATCGTCGTGTTGCCGGTTTTCCAGCCGCTCATGCAACTCTGTCGTCGCTTTGAAGAGCAGGAAAAGGCCCCCCACCAGCATGATCAGGTCGCGACCCGAGAAAGTGAAATCCCAGACGGTGAACAGCGGTTTGGTCAGTGTGACCATCCACGAAATGACAGATAGCAGCGCAAGACGCATGATCAGCGCCAGCGAAAGACCGATTAAACGCGCTTTGTCGCGCTGTTTTGGCGGCAGCTTATCCGCGAGGATGGCGATGAACACCAGGTTGTCGATACCGAGAACAATTTCGAGCACAACCAGCGTGAGTAATCCCACCCAGATTGACGGGTCCATTAAGAATTCCATGACAAGCTCCTGCTAAAGGAATGACAAAACGGCGCCACGCAAGAAGTGGGCGAAATGGCGGTAGACATGTTCAACGTGTGGCGAGAATCGCCGGCGAGCGAGGCGCTAAATGGCCTGGTAGATGACTGACGTCGGTGACGGTCCATACAGTGGGCTAAGCCCTTTACTCCTGTCAATTAAACGGAGGCTAAACATATCAGAGACAATAGGTTTTTAGCAAAGATTTACTTTCCTTTGCAAAGTTCTGTAACAGAGTCGATTTTCATTTGGGATAAATCTGTTCTACATCGCTAAATTACGGATCTTCATCACATAAATTATTTTTTCACTGTCTAAAATAATTCCCGGAAGTCTTATTTAATTGAACTCTAACCCTTATCTGAATCGATTCGGTTCGCCGGGGAAGATTCTCAGTACGACTGCCTGGCAGGCGTATTAATGATAATAAAGGAGGTAGCAAGTGACCATTGCTATTGTGATAGGCACACATGGTTGGGCTGCAGAGCAGTTACTCAAAACGGCAGAAATGCTGTTGGGTGAGCAGGAAAACGTGGGCTGGATCGATTTCGTTCCAGGTGAAAACGCGGAAACGCTAATCGAGAAATATACGGCTCAACTGGAGAAGCTGGATACTCGCTCAGGCGTGCTGTTTCTCGTCGATACATGGGGTGGCAGCCCGTTCAATGCCGCCAGCCGCATTGTCGTCGATAAAGAGCATCATGAGGTCGTTGCAGGCGTCAATATTCCCATGCTCGTGGAAACGTTGATGGCCCGTGATGACAATCCGAGTTTCGACGAACTGGTCGCACTGGCTGTCGAAACAGGCCGTGAAGGCGTAAAAGCCCTCAAAGCACAACCGGTAGAGAAACCCGCGCCGGTCGCCGCCGCGGTCAAAGCCGCCACCCCTGCCAAACCGATGGGACCGAACGATTACATGATTATCGGGCTTGCCCGTATCGATGACCGTTTGATCCACGGCCAGGTCGCCACACGCTGGACGAAAGAAACCAACGTTAAACGTATCATTGTTGTCAGTGATGAAGTCGCCGCCGATACCGTGCGTAAAACGCTTCTTACCCAGGTTGCTCCTCCGGGCGTTACCGCGCACGTCGTGGATGTCGCCAAAATGATCCGCGTTTATAACAACCCGAAATATGCGGGCGAGCGCGTGATGCTGCTGTTTACCAACCCGACCGATGTCGAACGCGTGGTTGAAGGCGGCGTGAACATCACCTCGGTGAACATTGGCGGTATCGCTTTCCGCCAGGGGAAAACTCAGGTCAACAATGCGATTTCAGTCGATGAAAAAGATATCGAAGCATTCAAAAAATTGAATGCTCGCGGTATTGAGCTGGAAGCCCGTAAGGTCTCCACCGATCAGAAACTGAAAATGATGGATTTGATCGGCAAAGTTGGGAAATAACCCTGCGCTGATTTTTTACACAAAGCTTATGTTATAGGAGAAGTACAATGGAGATTACCACTCTTCAGATTGTGCTGGTGTTCATCGTCGCGTGTATTGCGGGTATGGAATCCGTACTTGATGAATTTCAGTTCCACCGTCCTCTGGTGGCCTGTACGTTAATTGGCGCCGTTCTTGGCGATATGAAAACCGGTATTATCATCGGTGGTACGCTAGAAATGATCGCCCTGGGCTGGATGAACATCGGTGCGGCGGTTGCGCCTGATGCCGCACTGGCGTCCATCATTTCTACCGTTCTGGTTATTGCCGGACACCAAAACATCGGTGCGGGTATTGCCCTTGCAATTCCACTGGCCGCAGCGGGCCAGGTTCTGACCATTATCGTTCGTACCATTACCGTTGCTTTCCAGCATGCGGCAGATAAAGCGGCGGATAGCGGAAACCTGACGGCCCTTTCGTGGATCCACGTTTCATCGCTGTTCCTCCAGGCAATGCGTATTGCGATTCCTGCGGTTATCGTGGCAATTTCTGTGGGTACCAGCGAAGTCCAGGGCCTTTTGAACGCCATTCCTGAAGTGGTGACCGGCGGTCTGAACATCGCGGGTGGCATGATTGTTGTGGTCGGTTACGCGATGGTCATCAACATGATGCGCGCAGGCTACCTGATGCCGTTCTTCTACCTCGGTTTTGTGACTGCGGCCTTCACCAACTTCAACCTGGTTGCACTGGGTGTGATTGGTGCAGTGATGGCGATTCTGTACATCCAGTTGAGCCCGAAATATAACCGCGTCGCAGGTGCCCCAGCGCAAGCTCCGGGTAGCAACGATCTCGATAACGAACTGGACTAGCAGGTGAGCGAAATGGTTGATATGACTAAAACTACCCCTGAGAAGAAACTGACTCCGGGTGATATTCGTGGCGTGTTCCTTCGTTCAAACCTCTTCCAGGGTTCGTGGAACTTCGAACGTATGCAAGCGCTGGGCTTCTGTTTCTCCATGGTCCCGGCAATCAAACGCCTGTATCCGGAAAACAACGAAGCACGTCGTCAGGCGATTAAACGTCACCTGGAGTTCTTTAACACGCATCCCTACGTCGCCGCACCTGTTCTGGGCGTAACGCTGGCGATGGAAGAGCAGCGTGCGAACGGCGCTGAGATCGACGATGGTGCTATCAACGGGATCAAAGTCGGTCTGATGGGACCGCTAGCAGGCGTGGGTGACCCAATCTTCTGGGGTACGGTGCGCCCTGTCTTTGCAGCACTGGGTGCGGGCATCGCCATGAGCGGCAGCCTGCTGGGTCCTCTTCTGTTCTTCATCCTGTTCAACGCAGTCCGACTGCTGACCCGTTATTACGGCGTTGCCTACGGCTACAGCAAAGGTGTCGATATCGTTAAGGATATGGGCGGCGGCTTCCTGCAAAAACTGACTGAGGGGGCGTCTATCCTCGGCCTGTTTGTCATGGGGGCGCTGGTGAACAAGTGGACGCATGTGAACATCCCGCTAGTGGTCTCGACCATCACCGGTCAGGATGGTCAGACTCGCGTGACCACTGTGCAAACTATTCTTGATCAGTTGATGCCAGGCTTGGTGCCGCTGCTGCTGACCTTCGCCTGTATGTGGCTGCTGCGTAAGAAAGTGAATGCGCTGTGGATCATCGTGGGCTTCTTCGTCATCGGTATCGTCGGTTACGCGATCGGTCTGCTGGGTCTATAAGTTTAGTGGTTCTGCACCGGGGGCATGCCCCCGGTTTTTTTATCTGGAGGATGAATGACGGTCACGGACATCGTACTGGTTTTGTTTATTGTTGCCCTACTGGCTTATGCCGTCTATGACGAATTCATTATGCCCCGCCGCAACGGCGAGACTCTTTTGGCCGTTCCTCTTCTGCGCCGTGGGCGCGTTGATGCCTTCATCTTCGCCGGACTGTTAGCCATCCTGATTTATAACAACGCCATGAGCCAGGGTGCTTTATTAACCACATGGTTATTATGTGTGCTGGCATTAATGGCTTTTTACCTGTTCTGGATCCGAGCGCCTAAGATTATCTTCAAAAGTCATGGCTTTTTCTTCGCTAATGTATGGATAGAATATAACCGTATTAAAGAGATGAATTTATCTGAAGACGGCGTGCTGGTCATACAACTGGAACAACGTCGTTTATTGGTGCGGGTGAAGAATATTGATGACCTGGAAAAAATATACAAAATAATGGTTAAAACTCAATGAGTTGAAATTATAGCAGCGGCTATATTTTGTCGCCATTTTGCGCGGGCAATATATAGCCATCGCTATATTCCCTTCTGTATTTACCTTATATTTATTAACGTTAAGTTTACCAATAAACCTAAATGAAAATCGTTATCAACAAGTTAACGGAATAATACATCCCTGTTGTTGTTTTATATTCTCAAAATATGTTAAGGTTGCGCCGTCGTTGGGGAGTAGCCGATTTCCTGTCTAAGGAAATGTACGTGTCAACATACTCGTTGAAAAACGTGGTGCGTACGGATGACTTACTGCACATTTCTTGTGCGTAATAGTCAGGCGAGACCATAGACGCATCAACTGCTGTTTACTGGGGGCAGTGATGTGTCATATGGATATCCCCGGTCTGGACGCTGTTATGAATATCTCCGCCACGATCCTTCTCGCTTTTGGCATGTCCATGGATGCTTTCGCCGCTTCCATTGGTAAAGGTGCTACGCTCCACAAACCCAAATTCTCTGAAGCGCTGCGTACCGGTCTTATTTTCGGCGCAATCGAAACGCTCACGCCTCTTATCGGCTGGTCACTCGGCATGCTGGCGAGCCAGTTCATTCTGGAATGGAACCACTGGATTGCCTTTACGCTGCTGGTTTTCCTGGGCGGACGAATGGTTATCGAAGGGTTTCGCAATACTCCCGATGATGACGATGCGCCGCAGTATCGACACGGCTTTTGGATACTGGTGACCACGGCTATTGCAACCAGTCTTGATGCGATGGCAGTGGGCGTCGGGCTGGCATTTCTTCAGGTGAATATTATCGCTACAGCACTGGCGATTGGTTGCGCCACGCTAATTATGTCAACAATCGGGATGATGGTTGGACGTTTCATCGGCCCACTGCTAGGCAAGCGAGCCGAAATCCTGGGCGGGATTGTTTTAATCGGGATTGGTGGGCAAATTCTCTGGTCGCATTTCGCCGGTTAACGTGTCGCGCTGCCAGCAGTGGATACTGAAATCCGTCTGGCAGTGAAATTCTTTTTCGTTTGTTAACGCTTCCCAAACGTCTGGTTTTGCGCGCCAGGCGAACGGCGTCATCTGTAACAACGCAACCGCTTCTTTTCCTGTCAGCTGCATGTCGTAACCCAATGACTGTTCATGCTTGAGCGTGAACCCGGCCAGCTGCTCTGAATGCGGCGCATGCAAACGCACGTCGTCGTAAATTAGCCCTTTCATTTCCATTAGGTGCCGCGGACCCGGCGTAACGGTCACGACCCAGCCGCCCGGTTTCACCACGCGTGCCAGCTCTTGCGCTTTGCACGGTGCGTAGATGCGAATAATGGCATCCTGGCTCACATCGGCAAACGGAAGACGATGGCTGGAAGCGACGCAGAATGTGACCTGCGGATAACGTTTTGCGGCAGCGCGAATGGCCGATTTCGAAACATCGAGACCTACGGTTGCTGCACCGACACGCCCCGCTACTTCGGCAAACGAGGCCGTGTAATAGCCTTCGCCACAGCCAATGTCCAAAATCGAGCTCGCGCTTTCACTGAGCGCGGTGGCTAACCACTGCGCAACCGCATCCCTCAGCAACTGGTAATGGGCGGCGTCGAGGAATGCGCGCCGCGCCTGCATCATCTCCGCGCTATCGCCCGGATCGCGGGAGCGTTTATGTTGCACGGGCAGCAAATTCACATACCCTTCTTTCGCCTTATCAAACGTGTGCCCCTGTGGACAGATGTAGCTATTTTCAGCCTGCGTGAGCGGCGCGTGGCATAAGGGACAACTGAATGACATGGTAACTCCCGGCAATATCAAAGGCCGAAAGTGTACCCCTATTCGCCCTGGTATAAAACGTCTGCCTTAGCGCATCACGACAAGATGGCTGGAATCGGGTGCTAATCCATCAGGTTCAACGTTCTCCAGACGCAATACGTCACCCATAATCTGGCTAAATACCGGTGCCGAAACGGCCCCGCCATAATATCGACCATTTTGCGGATCGTTAATGACCACGGCCAATGCATACTGTGGATGGCTTGCTGGTGCCACACCCGCGGTATACGCCACATACTTGTCGACATATTTGCCGTCATCACCGATTTTTTTGGCCGTGCCCGTTTTGACCGCCACGCGATAATCGCGCACGGCAGCCTTTGTGCCACCGCCGCCCGGTAAAGCAACGCTTTCCATCATGTGTTCAACATCATGTACGATTTCTTCAGGCATAACCTGATGACCCTCAACTGGCGGGTCAATGCGCGTTATCGACAAGGGCCGCTCCAGCCCGTAACTTCCGATCGTGGCGTAAACATGCGCCAGCTGGAGCGGTGTCGCCATCAGACCGTATCCGAACGCAAAGGTGGCGCGATCGAGCTGGCTCCAAAATTTACGCTGAGGAAGGAGCCCGCTGCTCTCGCCCGTGAGACCCAGACCTGTCGTTGTACCAAAACCAAAGCTCTTATACGTATCGAGCAAGTGCTGTATCGGCATGGCCAGCGAAAGGCGTGACACCCCCGTATCACTCGACTTCTGCAAAATGCCTGTCAGCGATAATTCCGGATAATATCCCACGTCACGGATTCGGTGCCCATCTAGCGTATAAGGATGAGTATCGAGAACACTATCAGGTTTAACAATGCCATAATGTAGCGCCGTCATGAGAACCAACGGCTTGACGGTCGACCCCGGTTCAAAGGTGTCGCTGATGGCGCGATTGCGGAAGTCGTTGAGCGTGGCGCCATCCCGATTGTTGGGGTTAAAGTCCGGGAAACTGGCCATGGCGAGTATCTCGCCGGTTTGAACATTGATTAACACCGCTGCGCCGGATTCTGCTTTGTTCCAGGCGACGGCATTATCTAACGCATCTTCAGCGATCGTCTGCAGCCGCTCATCAATACTCAGTTGAATGTTATGAGCAGGAACCGGTGAGACTTCTGTTAAATTCTCAATCACATGGCCGTAGCGGTCTTCTCTGACTCGCCTGATCCCAGCTTGACCGGTCAATTGTGCATTAAAACTCTTTTCAACCCCTTCAATCCCCTGCCCATCGATATTCGTAAATCCAAGCAGATTTGCCGCCACATGTCCTGCCGGATAAAAGCGGCGTGACTCATCCCGCAGGTTAATCCCTGGTAAGTTGAGCTTATCAATCCATTTAGCCTGCGAGGGGTCCACCTGACGCGCAAGATAGATAAAACGCCCGTTAGGATCGTGATTAATGCGAGAAGCCAACGACGTCAGTGAAATGTGCAACGTTGTCGCGAGCGCTTGCCAGCGTTCGTCAAAGCCTACGCCGCCCTTAGCCAACACGATTTTAGGATCGGCCCACACCGCCCTGACCGGTACACTGACCGCTAACGGTCGGCCATCACGGTCGGTAATCATCCCGCGCGGCGCGTCAATCGACACTTCACGCAATGAGCGCATGTCTTCCTGTTTGACCAGGTTGTCAGGCTTAATAATTTGTAGCCATGCAACGCGTCCCAGAAGAAACGCAAGGCTTACAAAAATGGCAAGGCAAAGCAATGCAAAACGCACCGGGGTAAAATTACCGGCAGGACTAGAGGGTTTCGTTTTCACCCTGGCTCCAGGTCAATGAAACAACGCCCTGATTTAACGGTAAAAAACGAATCAGCATGGAGAAAACAATGATTCTAATCTCGCAGCTTTGCAACAAACTGCTAACCAGACAGTAAAGGGTTACATTTTGAAAAATAGTGCATAAAAAAGCCCCGCAAAATGCGAGGCTTGATGTCTGAGTATGAGGCGCTGTAGCGCTTCTGAATCAGCAGTGATTCGATCAGATAGCGGTTACGTTAACAGCAGCCGGACCTTTCTGGCCGTCCTGAATTTCGAACTCAACGTTCTGGCCTTCAGCCAGAGTTTTGAAGCCGTTACCCTGGATTGCAGAGAAGTGTACGAACACATCTTTGCTGCCATCAGCAGGAGTAATGAAACCAAAACCTTTAGACTCGTTGAACCACTTAACTTGACCTTTAATCTTTGCCATTTGCAAAATTCCTTAGATTGTTTTCTTAGCCCGCAGGCATTGACCTAGATAAAACTGAGACATTACTGCTTGAGGCACTAATATAAGGTTCGGCAGAGAAGCGGTATTCAACGACAACGTGTTTACTCAGAACTTCTTTACTGAAAATGCCACACATAAACAGAACTGTACCTCGTTTGACCCAAACCGTGTTATCACATACAACGTTAATCATGGCAAGCCATTTTTAAACATGACAAGATCCGCCGCACAAACTCTGATGCCGCCTTGCTAAATTTTGAGCAACTCTACGTTATCATCATATCACTCTGAATAAGACACTCAGTATCGCCTTCCAGTTCATAGCCACTGTAATATAAGGATTTTTACCGTTTTCCCTATACCGAAGGTGTGAAAGAAAGCCGATAATGTTTATTAGATTCACTGTTACAGTTAGAACAATTTGTGAAAAGTTATGCTCAAATCAACTCAGCGATAAAATGTTTACATTGAAATAACAATGCTTATTCGCGCCGCAGCTCTCGCATAATGAATACGCATGGAAAAAAGTAGCTTTGCACCAAAATAATGAATTTTTTGTGACTTTGCTTCATAACAAGGCAAGCAAAACGTTTCGATAAAAATAAAACTATAGAGGTACGTGAAAAATACAGAATATATAGTTACGGCACGCGATGACGTCACAAGCGCAAATAGTAACCAATTTTTTATATTCTAAAATGTTTATTCATTACCACTAAACTCTTTTGCGCTTCATGAAGCCTGCCGTAGGAATTCTCGTACGTCTCATCAGCTACAGCAGCATCGGAGAAGTAAGTCCCGTCCCTGCGCCCATGGAACAGCTGAAAGCGTAATAGAGGGATTTGAACCATCCTGGTGCAGAAGTGGGAAAGGTTTGAGTAATGCACAGGCGGCTGGCATCGAGGGTATTTGTTTGAAATCGTTGGATAGGCATTAAGGGAGGGGTCATAACGGGATACAGCCGCCTCCCTAGTCTTGCAGATTAACGCTCAGCAACCAGACGGATAAAATCATCCTCGTCTTCTTCAGGCAATGCTTCAGGGGCTTTTACCACCGGTTTTTCTTCAGGCTCATTGGCTTCGCACAAACGGCGAAGCAACGCATTTTGGCGTTTCTGCTGATCAAGCAGCGCTTCCAGAAGCTCGATCTGCTCATTGGTACGTGAGCTGGTGCGATTCACAAAGAACCACAAAACCAGACCAATGACCATAATGATTGCAGAGATCGCCAGTGAGGCTACGTTCAGTAGCCCCGAATTTTGTAACTCACCCATTTTACCACCTCAATGAAAACATCTATTTTACCACTGACGCAGAGGAAGGTAACGATCTATAAAAAAGTGTCCTACCAGGGGATGAATTGATTGATCGCGCAAATGCCACTAAAGAACTGTACATCCTGATCGCACATCACATTGATTGTCTGCGTCCAAAGAATGACACAGGCAATCAGCACTATGATCAGAATTACCCAGCGTATTTTTTTCACTCCACACTCCGTCGTTTGACCTGATGTGTCCAGGTTATCACGCTTATCTTAAACAAGAACTAACTCTGCGTTACATCTGATTTTTTTCAGAATTATGCACTTGTTTAATATAGCGAAACTATTACGCTGAATAGCATTATTAGTAAAAAAAGAGGCAGCTATGCGGTTAATCATTAGGACAATGGTTGTCCTTGCCATTGTTTGGATAGGCTTATTATTATCGGGCTATGGCGTACTGGTGGGAAGCAAAGAGAACGCCGCTGGCCTGGGTATTCAGTGTAAGTACCTCACCGCCAGAGGCACCAGCACTGCGCAATATTTACACACTGACAGCGGTGTCATTGGTTTGTCTAACTGCCCGATTCTGCGCAAAAGCCAGGTGGTGGTGGATAACGGTTAATTAAGCACCGCTTAATAGCCCTGACAACAAATAAAAACGCCGCAGTGATGCGGCGTTTCATATGATTCACACGTTAGAATGGATAGTCGTTATAACCCATCTGTTCAGAAATTTTACGCGCAGCAGTATGCAGCATTTCAACATACTCGTGCAGGCGCTCTTCTGAGAATCGAAGCGTCGGGAAAGAAATACTTAACCCTGCGATGACTACACCAAAACGGTCAAATACCGGGACGCCAATGCAACGCAGCCCCTCTTCCTGTTCCTGATTATCTTCGCCATAACCCTGCTCACGCACTTTATCAAGCACTGCCAGGAGTTCTTCTGTGCTGGTGATGGTGCGCTCGGTGCTACGTTTGTACTCGACATCCTGGAGGATTTCTTTAACTTCCTCGCGGTCACGCCACGCCAGCAGTACCTTACCAATAGCAGTACTGTAAAGCGGGTTGCGACGACCAATGCGCGAATACATGCGCAGGTTATACATAGAATCTATTTTATGGATATAAACTATGCTGTCTTCATCGAGCGCCCCAAGGTGAACGGTTTCTTTCGTCAAACGAGAAAGCTCGCGCATCTGGATATCTGCACTGCGAATAAGATCGACATTTTGAAGTGCGCGAGCGCCCAGCTCAAAGAGTTTCAGCGTCAGAGAATATTTCTCAGACTCGCCTTCCTGAGCAACATAACCCAGGGATTTCATGGTTTGCAGAAAGCGATAAACAGTGCTTTTTGACATCATCACACGTTGCGACAACTCTGTAATACCAATTTCGCGCTCTTCACCCAGCGCCTGTAAGATGCCAAACACCTTCAGCACGGAAGAAACAGAATCTGGCTGCTTGTCCAAATCTGCGATTGCCATTTATCACCTCATTGCGAGTGTTTTATAAAAATCAGAACCGGTTTTTATTATAAATTCGCGTTTGCCTTGCTGCAATCGTTCTGCGTTTACTTCGTTACAAATCTGCGACATAAACCCGAAATATCGGTGCTAAAATAGTAACACTAACAAATATTACATCCTGAGCGTTTCATTTCCTATGGAAAAAATCCCCTCTGACGGCTTGCCGTTGCCGCAACGTTATGGCGCGATTGCCACTATTATTATTGGTATTTCGATGGCCGTTCTTGATGGGGCGATTGCCAACGTTGCGCTGCCGACGATTGCCAGCGATCTTCACGCATCACCCGCCAGTTCAATCTGGATCGTTAATGCCTACCAAATAGCCATTGTTATTTCTTTGCTGTCTTTCTCTTTCCTGGGAGATATGTTTGGTTATCGCCGCATTTATCAATGTGGGCTCGCCGTCTTCACTCTGACGTCTCTCTTTTGCGCATTGTCTGATTCTTTGCATACGCTGACTATCGCGCGTATTGCGCAGGGCTTTGGTGGCGCAGCGTTAATGAGCGTCAACACAGCGCTGATAAGGCTTATCTATCCCCAGAGGCAGCTAGGCCGCGGGATGGGAATCAACTCCTTCATTGTGGCGGTTTCATCTGCTGCAGGTCCAACTGTTGCTGCGGCCATTCTCTCCGTTGCGTCGTGGCAATGGCTGTTCTTGATTAACGTGCCGCTGGGTATTGTCGCCCTGCTCTTTGCACTGCGTTATCTCCCGGCAAACGGGGCAAAAAGCGCGATGCCACGCTTTGACCTCCCCAGCGCCGTGATGAACGCGCTGACGTTCGGCCTGCTCATCACTGCGCTTAGCGGTTTTGCGCAGGGGCAATCCCTAAGGCTTATCGCCGCAGAAATTATCGCCATGCTGATCGTTGGGTTCTTTTTCGTTCGCCGTCAGCTGGCATTGCCGGTGCCTCTGCTGCCCGTAGACCTATTACGTATTCCGCTTTTTTCGCTATCGATCGGGACATCCATTTGCTCGTTCTGCGCGCAGATGCTGGCGCTTGTATCGCTCCCCTTCTTTTTGCAAAACATCGTGGGGCGTACAGAGGTCGAAACGGGACTGCTACTCACGCCGTGGCCGCTCGCTACGATGGTTATGGCACCGCTCGCAGGCTATCTGATTGAACGCGTGCATGCAGGATTGTTGGGGGCAATGGGTCTGTTGGTGATGGCAACAGGTCTTTTCGCCCTCGCGATGTTACCCGCCTCGCCGACGGATGCAGATATTATCTGGAGAATGATTCTTTGCGGCGCCGGATTCGGTTTATTCCAGTCACCCAATAATCACACGATTATGTCCGCGGCCCCGCGCCACCGTAGCGGAGGCGCCAGTGGAATGCTCGGTACCGCGCGTTTGTTAGGGCAAAGCATCGGCGCAGCGCTGGTCGCACTTATGTTCAACCTGGCCGGACAAAGTGGAACTCATATCGCGCTGTATACCGCTGGGTCATTGGCAACGATTGCCGCCATTATCAGCGGCCTGCGCGTGATTCAACCCCGCGCAGAGGCATAAAAAAGCCGGGAGATGTTTTCGCATCTCCCGGCCTGCTTTATTATCTAAAACGAATTTTATTTGATGTACTGCCCACTACGGAGCGCTTCGATGCGTTTATCCAGCGGTGGGTGAGTCATAAACATTTCACTCAGCGATTTTGATTTACCGTTAATGCAAAATGCCATCATGCTGGTCGCTTCCTGCGGCTCGTAGCTGGTTTTTAAACGCTGCAACGCTGCAATCATTTTCTCCCGACCTACAAGCTTCGCGGATCCTGCATCAGCATGGAATTCGCGGTGACGAGAGAACCACATTGTAATGATGCTCGCGAGAATACCGAACACCAGTTCCAGCACCATCGCAACGGCGAAATAGATCAACGGGTTGCCGTTGTTCCCTTCACCTTCATCACGGTTGCCGCCCATAAATCCGGCAGCAATTTGTGCCAGGATACGGGAGATGAAAATAACAAACGTGTTCACTACGCCCTGAATCAGGGTCATGGTAACCATATCACCATTGGCGATGTGACTGATTTCATGCGCGATAACCGCTTCAGCCTCATCACGGCTCATGTTTTGCAAAAGCCCGGTGCTCACGGCAACCAGCGATGCATCGCGGCGTGCGCCGGTCGCAAACGCGTTAATATCAGGAGCGTGATAAATCGCCACCTGTGGCATTTTGATACCCGCCTGGCGCGACTGTTGAGCAACCGTATTCATCAGCCAATGTTCCATGTCATTACGCGGTTGTTCGATGACCTCACCACCCACAGATTTCAGCGCCATCCATTTCGACATCAACAACGAAATGAAAGAGCCACCAAAACCAAACAGCAGCGCCATAATCAACAGACCCTGAACGCTGCTCGACTGAATTCCCGTCAGGCTTAGCACAAGCCCGAAGACCACCATGACCGCCAGGTTGGTGAGCAGGAAGAGCGCGATTCGCATCATAATTTTCTTTTAACCTCTGTTTAACAAAACGCACTATGCGATTACCCACATCGTATGGGTATTGTGGCTATTTTCAAGGATTCGAGCGGTGTAAGTTACCAGAAAGACACAACTTTACATTGTTTATTGGCTTACTGACGGGAGGTTGCAGAACTAAAAAAAACAGGCACAATTTCTTGTGCCTGTCGGGTCTTTATTTGACTAGAGCCGGCTGGACCGCAGGTTTGTCTTTTTCCTGCTTCGCCAGGTCGAGCGCGATGTGCACCGTCTCGTCCAGATACGGATCTGGCTCCTGATAATCCTTCGGCAGATCGTCCAGTTTTTTCAGCTGCGGTTTACCTTCGCGTTTGAAACGGTCATTGATGCGTGCCAGACGCGTTGCATCGTCTTCCGTATTCTCTTTCTCACGCTGAGCATAATTAAGAGACACGATATTCCGTTTTTCTTTCAGAGCATTGAAACGCGCAATGTCCTTCATGATGTTCTGGAATTCCGGATCTTTTGCGATACGGTCATTGTGCGCTTTCAACAACTCAGGACCAAACTGGGTCATGTCGCCAGACTTCACGAAGGTGGCAGCATTGATGCTATCCCACGGCAACGCGTTATCTTCAAACTTCTCGCCCGTTTCAGTCTCTTCCGTCCCTGTCGGCATCATAATATCCGGCGTCACACCTTTACGCTGTGTACTTCCGCCATTCACGCGATAGAACTTCTGAATGGTGTACTGTACTGAACCGAGAGCTGGCCATTCCGGGCGCAGCATTTGGTCGTAAATGCGATTCAGGGAGCGGTATTGTTGTACCGTACCTTTACCGAAAGTCGGTTCGCCGACAATCAACGCGCGACCATAATCCTGCATCGCAGCGGCAAAGATTTCAGATGCGGACGCGCTAAAGCGGTCAACCAGCACCACCAGCGGGCCTTTGTAATACACGACACCGTCGGTATCAGCATCTTCACGTACTTTGCCATTGTTATCACGCACCTGGACAACAGGTCCAGACGGGATAAACAGGCCAGAAAGTGAAACGGCTTCTGTCAGTGCTCCACCGCCGTTGGTCCGAAGGTCGATGATCACGCTACTGACATTCTGCTTTTCAAGCTTCTGCAGCTGCACTTTCACATCGTCTGTTAAACCGACGTAGAAACCAGGAATATCGAGAACGCCGACTTTTTCTTTGCCAACGGTTTTCACCGACATTTTCACCGCGCGGTCTTCCAGACGAATACGTTCGCGAGTCAATGTGACAATTTTGGTCTTCGTACCTTTACCAGCAGGCAGGATCTCAAGGCGTACCTTGCTTCCTTTCGGGCCTTTGATGAGCGCAACCACATCATCAAGGCGCCAGCCGATCACATCGACCATGCCCTGACCCGTCTGGCCAACACCAACAATTCGGTCACCCACGCCAATGGATTTGCTCTTCGCCGCTGGACCGCCGGCAACCATGGAGTTGATTACTGTGTAATCTTCGTCCATTTGCAGCACGGCACCAATACCTTCCAGAGACAGGCTCATTTCAGTATTGAACTGTTCGGTGTTACGTGGAGAGAGATAATTAGTGTGCGGATCGATTTCGTGAGCAAACGCGGTCATCGCCAGTGAGAATACATCTTCACTATTGGTTTGCGCCAAACGACGAATAGCCGATTTGTAGCGGCGCGTCAGCGTTTCACGGATCTCTTTCTCGTCTTTCCCCGTGAGTTTCAGGCTCAATTCATCGAACTTAACCTTACCGTCCCACAGCGCATTCAGCTCAGCTTCCGTTTTAGGCCACGGGGCTTTGCTGCGATCGAGATTAAAGTTGTCGTTGCCGGTAAAGTCCATTGGACGTTCCAGCACTTTTAACGCGTATTGATAACGTTCAAAACGACGCTTCTGAGATTGATTATACAGATCGTAGAACAGATCGAGTTTACCGCTGCGCAGCTCATCGCCGACGTCGGTTTTACGTTTTGCAAACTGTTCAATATCACTTGCCAGCAGCACATTATGGCTGTAATCCAGCAGATTCAGGTATCGATCGAAGATTTTGGCCGAAAAGGCCTGATCGAGATCGAACTGACGATAGTGCGAACGGGTGAAACGCGACGTCACGCGCTCACTCACCGTTGCGTGCTGAGTCTCTTCCTTTAATACCGGAATTTGATCGGCCCGCGTAATATCGTCCGCAGCGAAAGCGTGGCCTGTTATTGCTAACAGGCCAGCCAGTGCGGTGATCTTAAAAAGAGTGTTCATGCCAGGCTTGGCCTCCGTTTCAGAACACCAGGTGTTCTGCGCGTACAATCATTGACATGCCAGAAGTCAGCTGCACACGAACGCCATCTTTGGTGATTTCGAGTACGGTGGCATCCATCGCATTGTTACCCGCTTTCACCTTGAGAGACTGACCGACGCTCAGCGCGTTAATGTCAGAAACCGGAGTGTGGCGTTGTTCTTCACGAGCCGCAGGTTGTGCTTTAGCCGCTGGCTTATCTGCACGCGGTTTGCGCTCGCTGTTTTCGTTACGACGCGGAGCAGGACGCGGTTTGCGTTCACGACGTGGTGCTTCTTCACCATTCGCCGCGGCAGCTTCGCGTTTTTTCGCCTGCTGTTCAGCACGCTGTGCCTGAACACGTGCTTTCGCTTCTTCAAGCTGTTTACGGGCATGCTCAACATGCTGCTCGTCCAGCTCACCACAAGGGTTGCCGTCGAGATCGACACGCGTCGAGCCCAGCTTGATACCGTAAAGGTAACGCCAGCTTGAAGTATAAAGACGTAAGGCAGAGCGAAGTTGGGTTTTACTGAGACTCATCTCACCCTCAACGCGTGCTACCAGATCCTGAAAAATACCAATTTTCAGGGGGCGAGCTTCGCCTTCAGCACTGAAACACTGTGGGAAACGCTCTGCCAGAAAGGCGATAACTTCTTTGCTACTATTCAACTTAGGTTGATTTTCCATGAAATTTCCTGATTACAACGGACGTTGCCAATAAGCCGCAGGCATGAACAGGCGACATTATAATGACGCCATCCGTAAATGCTACGTTATCCGTTGATTATCCTGCGACGCTCGCAAAGAATTTTTGATAATCGGTCGCGTTTAATACGTTTTCCAGATTTGCGACTAACTCGCGAAGGCCCTGCTCATCTTCTTCAGTGAAGCGGCCAAACGCGGTACTGTCGATATCCAGAACGCCAATAATCTGATTTTTTACGCTAAGCGGCAGAACGATTTCGGCATTACTCGCCGAATCGCATGCAATATGTCCGTCGAAGGCATGTACATCTTCAACGCGCTGGACCTGATTTTGAGCAACCGCCGTACCGCATACGCCCCGACCTACCGGGATTCGCACGCACGCCAGCTTGCCCTGGAACGGTCCGAGTACCAGCGTATCCCCTTCCAGAAGGTAAAACCCCGCCCAGTTCACATCCGACAGACGTTCAAACAGCAACGCGCTGGTGTTAGCCAGAGTCGCTAAAAAACTGGTCTCACCTGTCATCAATGCCTGGAAATCGCGGTTAAGATCCGCGTAGAATTCTGTTTTGTTCATTAATCAATCACTTGGTTGTCTACAAAATGTGTGCATAGCCTTTTTAACTAAACATTAAATGCTTTCATTCTCAAGATGAATCCCAAGATGAGTTAATATAACGTTAATTAATCCTTTTATGCGCGACTAATGGCTCTCAATAATCCGAAAATTACGCCGGCAAGAAAGATCACTGTCCACTCGGTCAGTGATGCGCTACCGCGTGCACATTATCAGCGTTGTCCGCAGTGCGATACGCTTTTTATGTTGCCGAAGATGAAATCGCACCAGAGTGCCTATTGCCCTCGCTGTGACGCCAAAATCCGCGATGGACGCGACTGGTCGCTGACACGACTGGCCGCCATGGCTGTTACGATGCTTTTGCTGATGCCTTTCGCATGGGGTGAACCGCTGCTCAAGCTTTATCTGCTTGGCGTGCGGATCGACGCAAATCTGCTACAAGGTATATGGCAGATGACGCAGCAAGGCGATCCTCTGACGGGAGCAATGGTGCTGTTTTGCACCGTCGGTGCCCCGGTGGTGCTGGTCGTCGCCATTGCGTATCTCTGGTTCGGCAATATTTTAGGCATGAATCTGCGCCCGGTCCTGCTGATGCTGGAGAAGCTCAAAGAGTGGGTGATGCTGGATATCTATCTGGTCGGCATCGGGGTAACGTCAATCAAAGTGCAGGATTACGCTTTCTTACAGCCAGGTATCGGGCTATTTGCCTTTATCGCGCTTGTGCTGCTAAGCATCCTGACGCTGATTCACCTGAATGTGGAACAGCTGTGGGAGCGCTTCTATCCCCAGCGCCCGGCGACGCGGCCCGATCCTAATCTCAGGGCCTGTCTGGGCTGCCATTTTACGGGATTGCCTGACGCGCGGGGCCGCTGCCCTCGCTGTCACATTCCGTTGCGGCTGCGCCGCAAACACAGTTTGCAAAAATGTTGGGCCGCGTTGATCGCCTCGATTGTGTTCCTGCTGCCAGCGAATCTCCTGCCAATCTCCGTTATTTATCTTAACGGCGGACGGCAGGAAGACACCATTATGTCTGGCATCGTCTCCCTGGCGCACAGTAACTTTGCAGTGGCCGGTGTCGTGTTTATTGCCAGTATTTTGGTGCCATTTACCAAAGTCATTGTCATGTTTACCTTGCTCATCAGCATTCAGTTTAAGTGTGAACAAGGGCTACGGGCACGTATTTTGCTTTTACGTTTCGTCACGTGGATTGGCCGCTGGTCGATGTTGGATTTGTTCGTTATTTCGTTGATGATGTCGCTGATCAATCGCGATCAGTTACTTGCTTTTACTATGGGACCCGCGGCTTTTTATTTCGGCTCTGCGGTGATATTGACTATTCTTGCAGTGGAATGGCTGGATAGCCGCTTACTTTGGGATGCACATGAGTCAGGAAACGCCCGCTTCGCCGACTGAAGCGAGAATTAAAACAAAACGCCGTATTTCGCCTTTCTGGCTACTCCCTGTTATCGCATTGATGATAGCGGGCTGGCTTATCTGGACGAGTTACGAAGATCGCGGTAATACCGTTACGATTGACTTCCAGACCGCCGACGGCATCGTCGCCGGGCGAACACCCGTGCGCTTCCAGGGCGTTGAAGTGGGTACTGTCCAGGATATCCGGCTCGGTAAGGATCTGAATAAAATCGAGGTTCGTGTCAGCATCAAAGCCGATATGAAGGATGCGCTGCGCAGTGAAACCCAGTTCTGGCTGGTCACGCCAAAAGCGTCTCTGGCGGGCGTTTCCGGACTGGATGCACTGGTGGGCGGGAACTACATTGGCATGATGCCAGGTAAAGGTGAGCCTCAGGAACACTTTACCGCACTGGATACGCAGCCTAAATACCGGCTAAATAACGGCGATCTGATGATTCAGCTCCATTCGCCGGATTTGGGCTCGCTCAACAGCGGATCGCTGGTCTATTTCCGCAAAATCCCGGTCGGGCGCGTCTATGACTACGCCATTAATCCGAATAAACAGGGCGTCACGATTGATGTGCTGATCGAGCGTCGATTCACTTCGCTTGTCAAAAAAGGCAGTCGTTTCTGGAATGTTTCAGGCGTGGATGCTGACGTCAGTTTGAGCGGCGCAAAAGTGAAGCTCGAAAGCCTGGCAGCACTTGTTAACGGTGCCATCGCCTTCGACTCACCAGAGGGTTCAAAACCCGCCGAGGTAGATGATAGTTTCGGTCTCTATGCCGATCTGGCCCATAGCCAGCGCGGCGTGATCGTCAAACTGGCACTGCCGGACGCAAAGGGTCTGAAAGCGGGCTCTACCCCGCTGATGTATCAAGGCTTACAGGTTGGTCAGCTCACCAAATTGACGCTTAATCCGGGCGGTTCGGTTACCGGCGAAATGACCGTTGACCCAAGCGTTGTCGATCTGCTTCGCGAAGGAACACGTCTTGAGCTTCGCAATCCAAAACTCTCTCTCAGCGACGCCAGCATTAGCAGTCTGCTGACAGGCAGCACCTTTGAGCTAATTCCTGGTGATGGGAAACCCAACAATAATTTTGTCATTGCCCCAGCGGATAAAGCCCTGCTGCAAAAACCCGGCGTGATGACGTTGACCCTCAATGCGCCCGAAAGCTACGGTATCGAAGCGGGCCAGCCGTTGCTGTTACATGGCGTGCAGGTGGGCCAGGTTCTTGAACGTAAGTTGACGGAAGATGGGGTAATTTTCTCCGTTGCGGTCGATCCGCAATACCGCGATTTAGTGCATGGCGATAGCAAATTCGTGGTTAACAGCCGCGTAGATGTCAAAGTGGGTTTCGACGGGGTCGAGTTCCTTGGCGCGAGCGCAGGCGAATGGCTCAGCGGCGGCGTCCGTATCCTGCCGGGCCAGAAAGGGGAAATGCGCGAAGCCTATCCGCTGTATGCCAATCTGGATAAAGCGATTGAAAACAGCATGAGCGACCTGCCAACCACCACGTTGACGCTCAGTGCTGATACGCTGCCTGACGTTCAGGCAGGTTCTGTCGTTTTATATCGCAAGTTTCAGGTGGGTGAAATTATCACCGTGCGGCCGCGTGCCAATGCCTTTGATATCGAACTGCATATCAAACCGGAATATCGCAACTTACTGACCGCCAACAGCGTGTTCTGGGCAGAAGGCGGGGCAAAAGTGCAGCTCAATGGTAGCGGGCTGACCGTGCAAGCGGCTCCCCTCTCCCGTGCGCTGCGCGGTGCTATCAGCTTCGATAACTTGAGCGGTGCGAGTGCCAACCAGCGTAAAGGCGATAAACGTATTCTGTATCCGTCTGAAACCGCCGCACGTGCGGTTGGCGGTCAAATTACGCTGCACGCCTTTGATGCCGGTAAGCTCGCCGAGGGAATGCCGATTCGCTATTTAGGGATTGATATCGGCCAAATCCAGAAACTGACGTTGATCACCGCGCGCAATGAAGTGCAGGCTACGGCGGTACTTTATCCGGAATACGTGCAGAACTTTGCCCGGACGGGGACACGCTTCTCGGTCGTCACTCCGCAGATTTCTGCAGCGGGCGTTGAGCATCTGGACACCATTTTGCAGCCTTATATCAACGTTGAACCGGGTAGCGGTAAGGCGCGTCGTGACTTTGAACTGCAGGAAGCGACGATTACCGACTCGCGTTATCTAGACGGTTTGAGCATTGTTGTCGAAGTGCCAGAAGCGGGCTCCATGAGCATCGGTACGCCGGTGTTGTTCCGCGGTATCGAGGTCGGGACCGTCACGGGCTTGACGCTGGGCACCCTGTCAGATCGCGTGATGGTCGGGCTGCGCATCAGCGAACGCTTCCAGCATCTGGTTCGCAACAACTCAGTCTTCTGGCTGGCGTCGGGCTATTCGCTGGACTTCGGTCTGACCGGCGGCGTAGTGAAAACAGGGACATTTAACCAGTTCATTCGCGGCGGTATCGCCTTCGCCACCCCGCCAGGCACACCGCTCGCGCCGAAAGCGCAGACGGGTAAACATTTCCTGTTGCTCGAGAGTGAACCGAAAGAGTGGCGTGAGTGGGGAACCGCACTGCCACGTTAATCCCACAGGCTCCGGTGTCAACGCGCCGGAGCCTTTATGCTACACTGCGCGCCTGAACTATTCCCAGTGGTGTGTCCGTGGCTCAAAACTCCGTATTTTTTCCTGACGAATTCCTGGCGCAAATGCGCGAGGCGCTTCCCGCTCATCTCTCTTTTGATGACTTTATCGCAGCCTGCCAGCGTCCTTTGCGCCGCAGCATTCGCGTAAATACATTAAAAATCAGCGTGCCGGATTTCCTGACGCTGGTATCTCCTTATCGCTGGCAGTTGACGCCCGTGCCATGGTGCGCAGAAGGTTTCTGGATTGAACGCGAAGATGAAGACGCCCTGCCGCTCGGGAGCACGGCCGAACATTTAAGCGGGCTGTTTTATATTCAGGAAGCCAGCTCGATGTTGCCGGTAGCAGCCTTGTTTGCAGACGATAATCAACCCACTCGGGTGATGGATGTTGCCGCTGCGCCGGGTTCTAAAACCACCCAAATTGCCGCGCGAATGGGCAATCGTGGCGTTATTCTGGCAAATGAATTCTCTGCCAGCCGGGTCAAAGTGTTACACGCTAACATCAGCCGCTGCGGGATCAGCAATGTCGCCCTCACCCACTTTGATGGACGTGTTTTCGGTGCCGCTTTGCCGGAATCCTTCGATGCCATTCTGCTGGATGCGCCGTGTTCGGGAGAAGGCGTTGTCCGTAAAGATCCCGACGCCCTTAAAAACTGGTCCGTTGCCAGTAATCTTGAGATTGCCGCCACCCAGCGCGAACTTATCGACAGCGCGTTTCATGCGCTGCGTCCTGGCGGAACGCTGGTTTACTCTACCTGCACATTGAACCGTGACGAAAACGAATCGGTATGCCTGTGGCTCAAATCACAATACCCACAAGCCGTCGAGTTTCTGCTGTTAGATTCGCTTTTCACCTCCGCAAAAGAAGCGCTCACGCCTGAAGGTTTCCTGCACGTTTTCCCGCAGATATATGACTGCGAAGGTTTCTTCGTTGCGCGCTTGCGTAAAACGGCGGCCATTGCGCCATTACCTGCACCGAAATACAAAGTCGGTCACTTCCCGTTCGCCCCGCTCAAAGGGCGCGAAACGGCACAGATTGTCGCTGCCGCGCAAAAAGCAGGGCTTAACTGGGATGATAATTTACGTCTCTGGCAACGCGATAAAGAGATCTGGCTCTTCCCGGTGGATGTCGAAACGATGATTGGCAAAGTACGATTCTCCCGCATCGGCATGCGATTAGCAGAAGTGCATAATAAAGGCTATCGCTGGCAGCATGAAGCCGTGATCGCGCTGGCCAATGACGCAAACACGTTTGCGCTGACCCACACAGAAGCCGAAGAGTGGTATCGCGGACGCGATGTTTACCCTGAGCTCACACCCACGGGTGACGAAGTGGTAGTGACTTATCAGGGGTTTCCGTTAGGACTGGCGAAGAAAATCGGCTCCAGGCTGAAAAACAGCTATCCGCGAGAACTCGTTCGTGATGGTCGCTTGTTTACCGGCCACGATAGCGCCAATTAAAAAAACCGCACATTTTCACTGGCACTTCTGCTCTCCTGCACTACGCTAAAAAATGGACGATCACACTGGTCGAACCAGATTTTCAGCGAACTGCGGAGAGCATTATGACGAAAACCAACGTGCGTATCGGCGCATTTGAAATCGACGATGCCGAGTTACAAGGCGATAATCAAGGCGATCGAACGTTAACCATTCCGTGTAAATCCGATCCGGATTTATGTATGCAGCTTGATGCCTGGGATGCGGACACCAGTGTTCCAGCGATCCTTGATGGCGAACATTCCGTTCTATACCGTGAGCACTACGATCAACAGTCCGATGCCTGGGTCATGCGCCTTGCCTGATTCAAAAAGAACCCGCCCGAAGGCGGGTTATTTACCCCCTCAAATTTCCCCTGCGCTAAATCATCCCCTACACTGATAGTCTGGAAGCCAGATCAGAGGATGAGATGTTTGCACTGGTACTTTTTGTTTGTTACCTGGATGGCGGCTGTGATGACATCGTTATCGATGTTTACAACACCGAATGGCAATGCGTGGCGTCGAAGAAAGAACAGCGAATTCGCCATGGCGGTTGCTATCCTGTCGAAGATTTTATCGACGGATTCTGGTCACCCGCACAGGAATACAGCGACTTTTAATTACTGTAATTGAGCCAGCGTCAACGTGCCACCGAACACAGCACCCGTGTCGATATAGTGCAGGTTGTGAAAGTCGCTGCGTTTGTTGAGTGGAGTATGACCAAACCAGAAATGGTCAGCGCCAGAAATCCCTTCGCCCTCTCCGTTCAGTAAACGGGTTAAACGCTCTCGATTCCACAACACGCGATGGAGGCTGACCGGTTTATCCCAAAGGTAAACCGAAGACGGGTAATCAGCGTGCGCAATGACATTCCGTCCATTTGCACAGGTTATTTCAATAATATGCGGTAATTCCCGGCACGCCTGGAGTAATGCCATTGCTTTTATTTTTTGCGAAGACGTCAGGCGAGAAAACCAAATACCACCATTTATCGTCCAGAGTGCAAAATCATTATTTTCGAGCGCATCCAACGCCATTTGTTCATGATTTCCCCGTACCGCCAGGAACCATTTTTCCTGCGTCAGTTGCAGGCATTTTACGCTATCCGGCCCGCGATCGATAAGGTCACCGACGGAAATAAGCAAATCCTCATCGGGATTAAAACCGCGCTGAGTTAATTCATCAATCAGCCACTGGTAGCAACCATGAATGTCGCTCACCACCCAGATATGCCGCCATTTTTTGCCATCGAATGATTGATACATAGCGCCTCCTTTAAAAGTATAGCGTGCTAAATCATTTAAAAATCGCGTTGGGGTATGTTGCCAATATCAATCATGGTTAAACGAAGCCGAAATAAAGGTTTAGCAAATCTTAAATCATCCTGTTCAGGACCTTAGAATAGACTGAGAATTCTAATGAGGTCTCCATCGTGTCAAACACCAGCCTGCAAATCGATGTGCCTGAAGCACAACCCGTTAATATTATTTCATCGCTGATCAATGGCCAGCTTATCCCTGGCGCAATCTGGCGCAAGCGTAACTATCGGCTAAAGTTCCTCCTGCGCTCATTGCTGTTCTGGTCTTCGACCAACCACATGTTGACAGCGCTGTCACGACGGGCCGATTTTGACAAGCTGCTGGCTGCACAGATCACGTTGCCGAGTAAAACGCATCGGCAGTATCTGACACGCGGAATCGGTGCTAAAGAGCGTGCCGAGGCAGTCATTCACCACTATGAATGGCTGGATGCTTTACCTGATGCCAACCTGAGAAATGCCCTCACCCATCAAACCGCGCAGCCCGTTGTGCACTTTCAGGCAAAGGATGACGTGGGTTTTACCGTATTTGCGTCAACCGCAAGCAAAGCGGAGCGCGAAGGCGAGAGCACGCTTTGGCTTCGCGACAATGAGGACACGCTACTGGCGAGCCTGACATTCAGCGTTGTGCCGGAAGGCGACCATTCAGCGCTGGTTATCGGTGGACTTCAGGGACCACGCAGAGGCGTGACGCGTGACGCGATCAAAAAAGCGACCCGAGCTTGCCACGGCCTGTTCCCAAAACGCGTGCTGATGGAAGTCATTTTTAATCTCGTCGCTAAAAGTGGCATTAAAGCTATTTACGGCGTCAGTGATGAAGGCCACGTGTTTCGCGCCCTGCGCTATCGCCTGAGCAAAGGCCGTCACTTCCATGCCAGCTATGATGAATTCTGGGCGTCTATCGACGCTAAAAAAATCTCCTCATTCCGCTGGGCGTTACCGTTAGCAATGGAACGTAAGTCGCTTGAGAGCATCGCCAGTAAAAAGCGTGCAGAATACCGTCGTCGCTTTGGTCTGCTGGATGAGATCGCGGAGTCCGTTAACGCGCGTTTTTAACCGGATGACGGCTTTCGTCGCAGTCGTACATAAATTTAACAAAACGGCTAAAAAGCGCTGGACTTTCGCCTGCCCGATTGTGGTATGGTTAAAAGAGAAGCACAGGACGTTCTTCATCTGCAGAGACTCAAAACGGGAAATGAGTTCATTATCATGCAGATAAAAAGAGACCGAATACGATTTTTTTCGATGTCATTCAATGGGTTACATTGATATCAGCCTACATATTGACTACATGATTTTTTCGGTAGCAAGACCTTCACGGTTAAGCAAAGCAGAAACAACTTGTATGCCAGGTGACTTACATGGTATTTAAATTAATAACTAATCAGAATATTTAAGAAATTATTATGTTGATTGCTAATTTTCGTGAAAAGGATCTCGAGCATTTAGGCCAGAGCATATCAAAAATAATAAAAGATGGAACCGATAACTCAAAGAAAGTAATATTTTTATGTGGAAAAGATAAAAGCGATACAGAAAGTTATCGTTATAAAATCTCAAAAGTATTACTCAAAGAAAAAAATCTTCAACTCGCTTATCCTGAAGACTTGTTTGAGGATTTACTAGAGGGGCAAGCTAACAACAGTCTTCTACATCTTGAAGAACAACTCGCACAAGCTGTTGACCTAATAGTTCTTATCCCTGAAAGTCCTGGTTCATTTGCAGAATTGGGTGCTTTTTCTATGCGCGAAGATCTCGCGCAAAAGACATTAGTTCTCCGACAGAGTAAGTTTAAATCAGATAAAAGCTTTATAAACCACGGCCCAATAAGATTAATACGTTCATATAAAGGTCACGTACAAGATATACCGAATAATTTTGATGTGACCGATACATTACAAACAAGTAAAATCATTAAAAAAATAAAGAGAATGCTCCCTCCAGGAAGGGTGAAAAAAAATATAGATAATATTTTACTTTTCCAACACCACTTACTTCTTTTTATATATTTATTTGATAATTCTAATTTCCAGATATTAACTAAGCTACTTAGCTTAGTATTAAACAGACCTTTAGTAAAAGATGATTACATAGCATGTCGAGCTGCTTTACATGGATTGGTAAGAACATCTATGGTCGAAAAAAATAATGACATTTTTACTATCAGACAAAATGGTTTTGATGATATTTCAACGAGATATTATTCAATAAATGAAATAAATTCATTAAGAATCAAGATCATGAACAAACAATTGGCTAGACAAAATGCAAAACATAGTGAATAATATTTCTACTAGCTCCTAAGCGGGATCGAACTGTTTTTGTGAGGCCTAAACCGTTAACAGTGAGGTTCAGTGGATAGAGAATCTTTAACTCTATGCCCACAAGAGATCGCTTCTATTGACTGTTCGATCGATGCACCAAAACTACCGTCCGTAGTTTAGGTGCATCGTACGAACAGTTCATGATGCATGAAGCCGCTATTCGCGGATCCATGCATCATTTCTTCAGCCGTTAGGAGCTAGTCTTAATTACAAATTTAGTTTGAGGATTGAAATGCCTAGCCATAATCAGGGACTTTACACACAGCGGCTTTTATCTTTACCAATCCTTCAAACTTTAGATGACCTAGCTACAAAGACAAGACTACCTAGATCTATCTTATCCAAGTACCTACACAGAAATAATAGATTTTATAAATCCACCTATATATCTAAAAAATCTGGCGGATTGAGACCAATTAGTAATCCTAACAGTGAACTAAAGGCTATACAGCGTTGGATTCTTCGGAACATATTGACCCACCTTTCGCCCTCACCTTACGCCAAAGGTTTTATTCTTGGAAAATCAATCAAAGATAATGCTCAACCACATGCTGGTAAACAATATATTCTTTCCATTGATTTAAAAGACTTTTTTACAACGATAAAAGCTTCTTACGTATTTTCTATATTCAACTCTGTTGGCTACTCTTCAAATATGTCATATTTTTTGACATCTATATGTACACTAGATGGTGTTTTACCTCAAGGCTCTCCGACATCGCCAACTTTATCAAATTTAATTTGTTTGAGGTTAGATGAGAGAATTGGAAGGTATTGTGAAAATAAAGCACTCACATACACACGCTACGCTGATGATATTACAATTTCAGGCAATAAACTGTCTGTTATTAAAAAGGCATGGCATATTGTTAGGATGATAATAAAGGAAGAAGGATTTACAATAAACAAGAAAAAAGAATTGTTATCTGGCCCTCAATCTCAAAGAAAAGTCACAGGGTTAATTGTTACTCCTTTAGTAGGTATTGGCCGTGAAAAGTACAACTATTACAGAAAAAAAATATTCATTCTTCTAAAAAAAGCAGAAGCAAATCATGAAGATAAAATACACGGAATCCTTTCCTTTGTTAAAAGCGTTGATGAACAAAAATTTAAAAAACTATCATCCTACTACCAAAGTTTGCTTGTAAAGCCATAATTCCAATATTAAAAAAATTAATTAATTATTTATAATTGATTTTTTTACTTGCCCAGCACAGATCACATCAGATGCATTGCATTCAAAATTACTGCCTGCATTGCTCAAATGAATTCTATTGCCAGGAATTCTTACAACATCATAAATATCATAACTCCCATCAATACTAATAAGCCAGCGGCCATTTGATAAATGTTTAGTATCAAAATCCACAAGCCATAACTCACTTCCCTTTTCGACCATCCCGCAATTTTCAGGAAGCGAACTGATCATCTTTTTATCAGTAATCCATTCGCCGCTTTCAATAAATAAACCAGAATTAATAGAATATCTTTTCAATATTGCGACATTTTTCATACTCAAATCTGTGGGTTCAATTGAAGATGTTTTACCTGTTGAAAGCCACTCGAGTGAAGCCCCCGTATCTAATGCACAAGTTATAACAATATCTCCAGGGAAAAAATCACGACGAACCCAAGTACTAACAGTACCAGATGAAATATCTAATAAATCACAAAGCTGCCTTTGTGTTGTGAAGCCATACGCATCAAGTATTCTTCTTAAAACAACACGCCCTCCGTTAGACAAAATTTCTTCATAGCGCTTCCTACCTTTAACATCCTTGTGAGCTTTTGCGGGATTTGCATTTGCAAGTTTTCCACTAACTAACCATGCAAGATCTGCCCCAGTATCAAGCGCACATTTTATGATTGAATTCCCAGGAACACTCTCTCTTTGCGCCCATGCACTTACATTATTTGCCGGTATTTCAAGAGATTTCGCCAATTCTCGCTGAGATTTTACACCATAGGCAGCACATAGCCTTTCGATTATCTCTTGCGCGCTAGATTCACTTTCAAACATTTATCACCACAAATACAAAAAGTATTTTACATGAATACATTTGTGATCTAATGTTGTTGCACACCACATGTAACACCATAGAACACAACCATTAATACGGAGATACTGCGTTATGCATACTGAAAATGCAAACTCTCAGCTCACATCTCAGATGCTGGCCTCCCCTGACTTCATTGCAAGCATTGCAGCTCAGTTAGTTCCTGCTATCAATACTGCTCTTGATCAGGCTCTGGAAAAAGCTGCTGCGCTTGCAAATTCCCCTACCATGTCGAAAGAAAACTTCTGCGCTGCCAATGGTATCAGTAGTTCTGTACTCGAAAAGTGGATTGCAAATGGCGTAGTGCTACTTGCCCCGACCCCGACCTCTACAGTCACAAGAACGATTACCTGCAAAGAGACCGGAAAATCACGTAAGGACGTGATGGAAAAACATGGTAACGCATTGATTAACGTTGCTGCATGGCGTGAAAAGAATCGCCAGCACGCCGTCAATTGTCGCTACATCAAACGATAACTTGATTATGCAAGTTTAAGGATGAGCAACCATGTTTGATTATCAAGTTTCTAAACAGCCCCACTATGAAGATGCCTGTCGCAATTTCGCTACCAAACACAACCTGGCTGAACTGGCGGAAAAACTCGGTATGCGCCCTCAAGTACTGCGCAACAAACTCAATCCAGAGCAGCCGCATCAGTTGAATATTCCTGAGCTGATGGCTCTCACTGATGTGACAGAAGATCCATCGTTAGTTGATGGGTTTCTGGCGCAATTGCATTGCCTGCCATGCGTTCCGGTTAACGAATTAGCCGATGACAAACTCCAGTTATACGCACTTAAAGCAACTGCCGAAGTAGGCCTGATTGCAGCGGGTGCAGTATCTGATGAAACACTCACAGCGTGCCGTAAGCACTCGATGGTTGAGAGTGTCAATTCGGGTATTCGGTATTTGTCACTTGCTGCAATGACGATGCACGCACGCTTACAGACCAACCCTGCCATGAATAGCGTGGTTGATACGGTTAGTGGTTTAAGCGCTTCATTCGGTCTGATTTGAGGTGATGTATATGGAACCGTCATTCGCTTCATTACTGAAACGCCAAAGCCCGTCCATTAGTTATGGCCACGGCTGGATTATGGGTGAGAACAATCACCGCTGGCACCCTAGCCGCGACCAGTCCGCATTGTTAAATGGTCTGCATACTCGCAAGCCATCACTCGTTACCAAACTGATTAAGCGCTGGAGGACTAAATGAAAAGTGCTGCTCTGGCTGAATCCGTTAAGGCTCCACGAACGGCGTTTAACAATGTGTATCTGATACATGCGCGGATTGATGCCCCGTTAAAAATGACCGGTGACGAATGTCTCGCGCGTTTCCGCCAGCAATTAAAAGCGACCAACAACACGGCGCTGCGCAATTTTAATAAGCTCGACAACAACTTTAAATTTGTTGTTCTTACCCTGGCTAACCGCCTGGAGCCGTCCTCATTCAAACCCGACGAAATCGGTAAGCCCTTTGAATATTTTGAGCAGGCGCGCCGTTTACTGATTATCCGTTCGATGAATGAAATTACCCGTTGGGGAAGTTTACTCCCGGCGAGATTTTCAAAGCACGACTGCTATTTAGCTGATTAATTAATCCCTCAAAAAAATCAGGCGTAAATCCGCCGGGCATTCTTTTGCCAAAAATCAGGAAACAGAGATATGCGAAACATCGAAAACCACAATTTTGAAACTGAGAACACTGCTTTGGTTTCTCTGCTGAATAAAGCAAAAAACGAAGAACGTAAAGACCGTGCACTGGCTGTCTCATTGCGCCTGGAGGCGCTGGCGGTTCACATCACTCGCGAGGGTATGGACGGGAAAGAAGCTGCCGAGCTGTTACGTCGTGAAGCACTCCGCTATGAAAACGAATCACAGGAGCTGCACTAATGGCCGACGCAATGGATTTAGTACAACAGCGCGTGGATGAGGAACTGGCGCGCAATATTAAACAGGCTCGACCACTGCCTCAGCGTGCTGCCAGCGCATTTTTTTGCGAAGAATGTGACGCTGCTATTCCCGAAGCACGTCGCGCTGCGGTGCCAGGTGTCACGCACTGCATTACCTGTCAGGAAATCGCAGAGCTTAAAAATCAACACTACAAGAATGCGATATGAACCGCATTAACTTCGCCTGGCCGTGGAACGTAGCACGGCAGGCGATTGCTAGCCCCTATCTGACCTACAAAGAAC
Organism: Lelliottia sp.; assembly: GCF_045627565.1. NCBI lineage: Bacteria > Pseudomonadati > Pseudomonadota > Gammaproteobacteria > Enterobacterales > Enterobacteriaceae > Lelliottia > Lelliottia sp. The sequence continues at coordinate 143,704 of NZ_JAZQNX010000044.1, forward strand.
AGCATCGCCGTGATCGAGAGATTGCGGCGTTGCTGCGTGCGCGTGATGCACTGGCAAAGCAGCCTGAATGTGTGCGTTACGATATTAATCGTCGGGTCGATTATTTAGAGCGTAATTTCGGTGCTCAACGAGCCAATGCTCACCTCGTGACGTTTGTCAGGCGAGCATTGCCACGGCTTGAGCTGGTCGCCGGTATTTATCAAATCACCGGCATCGACAGCCACCTTTCACAGCAATTATTTGGCGGTCGTTTTGATGCGCCGGACATCCGTTTTCTTGCCTCAAAACTGGTGAACCTGACCGCCCGATATAACCGCTTGCAGGATATGTCCAAAGCCGATATTGAGCTGCTGGCTGCTGATATTGCGAATTACATTAACGGCGAGATCGGGACTATCGAGGGCGATGTCGGTAGGTTAAAAGTGCTGTATGCGATTTATATGCGTGCGGCACAGATTGCCCGTCATTTCAGGTGTCAGCCGCCGCTGTGGGAACGCGTCACCACTAAATTAGTTTCCCTTGATGATATTGGCCCTGCCGTGCTGCGCATGGTCAATGAAAAATGGTGGCGTGGGCGATTACGCCGTGTCGCTTCTGAATGGCGTGAACATCTGCAAATCGCCCTGGGTAATGTCAGTAAAAAACACACTCCATACGCCAGCAAATCCTGCGTTGCGGAATGGCGCGAACAAAGACGGCGTACCCGTGAATTTCTCAAAGGAATGGATCTCGAGGACGAGGAAGGAAACCGCATCAGTCTGATTGATAAATACGATGGCAGTGTGGCTAATCCGGCCATCCGTCGCGGGGAATTAATGACGCGCATCAGCGGGTTTGAAAAGATCTCAAACGAGCTGGGTTATGTGGGGGAATTTTACACCCTCACCGCGCCGTCGAAATACCATGCCACAACCAAAGCAGGCTACCGTAACAGTAAGTGGAACGGTGCCAGCCCCTCAGATACGCAGAGCTATTTAACCTCCGTCTGGTCGCGTATTCGCGCCAAACTGCACCGCGCTGAATTGCGTATTTTTGGTATCCGGGTTGCAGAGCCTCATCATGACGGAACACCCCACTGGCATATGCTGATTTTCATGCGTCCCGAGGATGTTTCCCGAGTGCGTGCTGTGATGCTGAAATATGCGCATCAGGAAGATGCTGCCGAGCTGGTGAGTGATAAAGCCCGTAAGGCTCGCTTTCATGCCGAAGCTATCGACCCCGAAAAAGGCAGTGCTACTGGCTACGTGGCGAAATACATCAGTAAAAATATTGATGGTTTTGCACTGGATGGTGAACGCGATGACGAAAGCGGTGAACTGTTAAAAGAAACGGCTCCGGCTGTCGCTGCCTGGGCGGCTCGCTGGCGTATCCGTCAGTTTCAGTTTGTGGGCGGTGCGCCGGTGACAGTTTATCGCGAGCTGCGAAAAATGGCTGATACCGAGACCGCTCACGCGCTCAGTGTCGAGTTTGCCGCTGTACATGATGCGGCTGATGCGGGTCAGTGGGCTGATTACGTCAACGCGCAGGGTGGCCCGTTTGTGCGCCGTGACGAATTGCAGGTGCGTACCTGGTATGAGCCAGCCGAAACTCTCAACGAATACGGCGAGGAATGCACGCGTATTAAAGGTGTTTTTGATACCACCGTCGGCAGTGATACACCGATTTCAACCCGTCTCATTCAGTGGAAGATTGTCCCGAAACTCGCCCTTGATTTGGACGTTGACCTTAAGGGCGATCCTTCGCCCTCTCGGAGTTCTGTCAATAACTGTACGGGGGAGACTTTCGCAGCGCCCCCTTCCCCGTCAGAGATTGACTTAAGCAAACCTCTGAGCCGGTCGGCCAGACGAAAATTAGCTGAACGAATAACAGAGAAGAAGCCAAAACGGCAGCATGCATCACACTACGCCGGTTTATCAAACGATAAGGCGGTGAACTTGCTCATTGAGAACGCTAAGAAACAAACTGGTGAAACCATAAACCGTGGCACAGCTCTGCATCTTATCGCTGGCAGTAAAATGTCTATCAATGGCAATTGGTATCGAGGCACAGCTAATGGCGATTTAATCGCTACGAAACCAGACACCACGGCATTGAGAGTTAAAAAGCTTTGGAAAAGCATGGAAAGAATGCACAACGTTGATACAAACAAGGTTGTTAATGACCCATTCGGCCAATATGCGGAGATGCTCAAGAAGGCTGACCGTGCCGCGTGGGAGCGCCTTTTCGGAACCGATAAAACGAGGCAGCGAATTTGCGCAACTTTCAAGCAAGGATAATTTATCTATTGTTTTCATGACCATAAATCGAGTTACGAGATAAGAATTTTCTTCACAAATGTTAACCCCACATGATACTGTACATTCATACAGTGAATTTATTGAGAGGAACTCATGCTGATGGAAGAGACCAGCCGCGCCCAACATAAATGGGCATGTGTGCAATTTATCGCTGAAGTGTCACTTATCGCGAATTGCAAACCATCAGATTTAAAGCTGGCGCTTTCGCTGATAGCTGACCTGGCGAACAGTGAAAATGAGAATCAGGAAAGTGATGATGTTTACTACGAAGCGAAGTGATGTTTCTGCAAAAAATCATGCATCCATTTTTTGCAGAAAACCCCATTTAACGCGCTAAAACGCGTGCATGCATATACTGCATGGAAACGCATGATCGTAAATGGATCGTTTTTATCAAAGCCTGCCAGCTCTGGCGGGCTTTGCTGTCTTTGTTGCACCTGCATTAAAACCGACCCATGAAGCGCGCAGGCGTGGCGGGGATAGCATTGCGCGACTGGACGCATTATTATTAGAAATAACTACTTGATGTCAAAGTGATAAAGGAGTGAGTAATGGATTTGAAAATATTCAAAAAATCATGCGACCAAATACTTTTAGAAGGAAATATTAAATCTGCAAAATACAGCGATGCTCATGAGCAAATTTATCAGCTTTGCAAGCTACATATCGACGAAGTGAGTAGAAAAATTCGCTTTCTTATAAAACAAACTATCTTCGAACATATTTGCCACAATGCTCCTCTCAGACCATATATTGATATTTTGTGTTTCCTTTCGGATGCCGTAAGAGAAAAGGCAGACAATATAAAATCAGTTGCTAAGGCTGAAGATAGTGAGTTTAAAAACTGGAAAAATTTAATATCAAATGCAATAACTGCAAGGTCTGACTCGCACTTTTTCAAAGATGGTACAGATCATTTATCTTCTCATAATAAAGAAGTTGAATTTTCCCGTAGCTGCGAAAGGTTAATTAAGCATGGTGTATTTTTTGAATGTCACGATGATAATATTTTCATCAATTTAAAATCTCATGATTTAGTTTCCAACAAAATTGACTCATATGTAAAAAGAATTGGTGGGCTAAATGTTTTAGAGATGTCATTTAAAATATTAACAAATATTTACAACGAAGAACAGGAACGATATTACATATACAGGAAAACCACTCAAGGCATGGAATGGATTACACCGGAAATTCCTTGGGGGTATATTATCGCTCTTGGTGCTAAGAATTGCGATAAACCAGGGGAGTTATCACAATTAACAATGCACAATGAGTTTCAATCATTTATTAACTTTATAAAGGATGTGGTTTCGACATTTGAAATACAACCATATGTAGTATGGGAAGCCGTGTTCGTTGACAAAATGAAAACAATATCATTTCTTCAAGATAATGTTCTGTATGATAACTTAATATCATTCTTCCAACTAAAAGGCGAGTACGCCAAATCTATCATAAACGGATTGAACGAATATACTGACTTTAGAAGTCTAGATAGTTATGGTTACAAATTACAAGACATCATTAAAGTCGGAATTGGTTTAATTGATATTTCAAGTAAAAACAAAATTAATATTTTAACCACAGAAGATATTAAGGAAGTCAGTAAAGTTAGTCGCAGAAAGGCTGCTGGCATAATTGACACTTTCTTTTTGATGAAAAATAAAACTCTAAACCTTGGGTTTCCTCCTTCAAGTGAAGAGATAGATCACATCCTAACACCTTTAGTTCCTTTAAAGGGAAAATACCTTTCCCTACCTAAATGCATTACTAGCCTTTCTGTTATAAATGTAATACTTAATCAAATAAGCAAGCCAAATGGCTCGTTTAACAATGCTAAAGACAGTTTGATCGGTAATTTTTTGGAATCATTCCTTTGGGATAAGTTATCAAAGTCTGGGATAACCTGCTATAGAGGGGATTTTAAATCAAAGGATAAAAAAATATCAGGCGATTGCGACCTATTAATAAAATCAGAAAAATTTATCTATATATTTGAAATTAAGAAGAAATCACTAACAAGAAAAGCAATGTCAGGCACGGACTATCAACTTATAAAAGATCTAGGTGATAGCCTCATGCGATCTCAATCACAATGTGCGAAAATTGAATATGTTTTATTAAATGATGGCGAACTATCCTTAGAACATAAAAAAACAAGGACAAAATCAATCATAACGCATGACAAACAACGAGTAGTCAAAATATCTTTAAGTTTACATGACTTTGGTGCATTGCAAGATACAATAATATTGTCAACCGTATTAAAACTCTCATTACAAGTTCAGTTTAACACTGATGACCCATCAAAGGCAGGTTATTTAGAAAAATGGAAAGAATATGTAGAAACATTTACCAATTATTCTGAGAAGGTTATGAAATTAAAAGGGGAAAGTGAAATTAAGTTCTTCGGGAATATATTCATGAGCATCCCGCAACTTTTTACCATTCTTGATGATTGTCACGATGAAAACGAATTTAGTGACATATGTAATAGTTCACAACACATGACATACTCAACCCGTGATTTTTATAAAGAATATTCAGAAATGAAAAAACTAAAAAATTATTCGCAAAACGAAAAAGTCAGAGAACATTAAACATATAGCCGTGCATAATGCACGGCTAATTTCAGAGAACATAGTCGTTGAATTTTATAGCCTCCTCCCCTACCCACTCATTCACTTCCTTGATCCGCTCCTGCAATGGCGTCAGCTCATTCCTCACAAACACCTGTGCGGCCTTTACCACGTCACCAAACCCGCCGGTATTGTTGGGAATGACGCCCATCATCTGCGGCGGCACACGATGCGCACTCATTAAATCCTCTGCACTGGCTTTCTTTATGTTGAAGAAATCGTCTTTGGTCGCCACTTCACTGAGCGGCACGATTTTAATCCCGTCAGGTTTGCCGTTTGGTGCATAGAAAAACAGGTTCTTAAAATTCCCTAATCCCTTTGAGCTGCGCATTGCTTCGCGCAATGCTTCCACGTCAGTGCTGCTCTGGGCGGCATCGGTCACATACATGATGTAACCGGCGTGCGCGCCGTTCTGGTAATACTTGCGGCGGAACAGCGTTGCCGACTCATTCAGCCAGGCAGAATTTAGCGCGCTGAGATATTCCGGCAGGCCGTAAAGCTCCTGATTAATATCTGGCTCCAGCAAATGAAACACGGAACCGGGCGCGAACTCATGCGGGGTGACGAACGACTGCACGAACCAGTACGCATCCTCGCCGGTGCCTTTGCGGGTGTATTTGGCGGGTGAAGTTTCCAGCCTGAGCAGCTTGCCGGTGACACTCATGCGCTTTTCCAGAAACGCATTGCCAAACACCAGAAAATCCAGCGCAAAGCGGCTGAAATCCTGCTGCGATAACAGAGGGTGCGGAATGAATGTGGAGGCGAGAATATTGCGCTTTACGTAAATCGGCGAGCTGTGGTGAACGGCGGCGCGCAGCGTTTTAGCCAGCCCGGTAAAACTCACCGGCGGCTCAAACCATTTGCCGTTCCCTACACACTCGGTGTAATCCAGAATGTCACGGCGGTCGAGCACCGGCGACGGCTCACCAAAGGTGAAGGCTTCCATTTTTTGTGGTGCCGCAGCCGGTGCCGTAATGGTGTTTTTTGCTGCGTGATGTTTGCGTTTCTTCGCCATCAGTTGAACTCCAGAATTGAGGTGGATGCCTGACCGCTACCGGCGGTTAATGGCTCATTTAACAGCGCGTGCATGGTCGCCCACGCGACATCGGCGTGGCTGGCTTCCTCACTGCGGCTGGCTTCATAGGTGGCACTGCGACCGCTGCCGGTCATGGTTTTGCGAATCGCCATAAACGAGGCGGTGATGTCGGTATAACTCACGTCGTATTCCAGGCATCCACGGCCAATGGTGTCTTTGGCTTTGAGCACCATCGCGGTTTTTACTTCGGGGCTGTAGCGGATTTCCCGCGCGGCCGGATAGAACGCTCTGACGAGCTGGTAAACACCCTGGCCGATGCCTGTCGCATCGATACCGATGTACTCAACGTGGTATTTTTCGGTCAGCTTTTTGATGGATTCGGCCTGTGTCGCAAAGTCCATCCCCTTCCACTGGTGGCGCTCCAGAATGCGGAATTTGCCTCCGGCAACCACTGGCGGTGCCAGAACCACACATCCGGCACTGTCGCCGGTGTGTGACGGGTCATAACCCACCCACACCGGGCGATAGCCAAACGGGCGCGTGGCGAACGGCTGCCAGTCATCCGCCCAGGCTTCCATACTGTCGACCATGCAGCGTTGCAGCTCCTCGAACGGGAATACCGAGGCTTTGTCGTCGACAAATTCGCACATGAATAAATTGCGGAAATCATCGGCGCTGTTTTCACGTTTCAGCGTGTCGAGATTAAACAGGTCACAGCCCCCGGCGAGCGCATCCTCAATCGTCACAATCTGCCGCCACTGACCATCGGCGCAGGCCACGCCGTTTTTTAACGCCGCGTGGCTGATATCCAGGTCGACACACTCGCTTTTATCCGCGCGCCCTTTGTTAAACAGCTCGCCTGACCAGAACGGATAAGCCCCATGCGCCAGCGTCGACGGAGTGGAAAAATAGGTCGAGCGCAGGTGTTGTTGCGAGGCCATGCCCGACGCCACTTTGCGCAGCTTCTGAAAGTTGGGTATCCAGAAAATCTCATCAACCAGCAGGTCGCCGTTATGGCTCTGCGCGGTGTTGGAGTTGGTGCCGAGGAAAATCAGCTTTGCGCCGTTGTTGCCGATGACAATCGGGTCGCCGGTCAGGTCAACATCGACCAGGCGCGCGAACTGGATGATGTACTCGCGGAACACATACGCCTGCGTTTTACTGGCCGAGAGGAAAATCTGGTTATGGCCTGTTTTCAGGGCGCGTAAAAGCGACTCACGCGAGAAATAAAACGTCGCGCCAATCTGGCGGGATTTGAGGATATTGCGGATACGGTGTTGCAGTCCCGCCTGGTGCCATCCGAGCTGATACTCAAAGGATTCGGCAAAGAAAATCTCCTCCAGTTTTTCGATAGCTTCATCGCTGAAATAGTTCTTTTTCGGCTTCTTACGCTCGCCTTTATTGCGGTTCGCCACGTTGGGATTTAAATCCGCTTCACTGCCGGTCTGGCTATAGCGATTCACCCTCGCCAGCCGCTCAATCTGTCGGCCTAACAGGTCGATTTCCTTGAAGTCGCCACCGTCTTTTTTGGTCTTGGTGATGAGCTGAATCAGGCGCGCTTCAAGACTGTTTTCCACGCGGGTGATCGGCGCAATGCCGTCCCATCCGTCGCGCTGTTTCCAGCTCTGCACCGTCGGGCGTTTCTGGCCGAGTAACCATGCTGCGTAATCAGCTCGATGTCGCTGCCGGACTCCGGCAGCGCAACGAGCAGGCGCAGGTCGACTTACGCAATCGACTCGCTACCGCGAACACGCTGGCGACGAACCGTGGCAACACCGTAACGAGGTTACTCAATGAAGATAAAGCGCTGCGTGAGTGGTATGAGTCTGATTTGCCTGATGACATTATCCGGCTGCACACCCGTCCCGCCTTCACCACCACCGCCGATTATTTACAGTGGCTGTCCGAAAGTGGCGCTGTGCAAGATACCGGCAAGTCAGCCACGCACTAACGGCGATTTAAGTCACGATATTCGCCAGCTCGAGGCAGCACTGATGAGTTGTGCCGCCCAGACTGAAACAACCCGACACTGCCAGGACGAACTCGATGCTCAAGCCCGCCAGCTTACGCAAAGCCCTTTGTGATGCGGCACCGGTACTGCGTAATAACCCGGACATGCTGCGTATTTTTATCGACAGCGGGAAAATTGCCGCCACGCTGGCGATCTCGCTGTCGTTTGAAAATCAGTACACGCTGAATGTTGTTGTCACGGATTATCACGGCGACCTCGATTACCTCATCGTGCCGGTTATTGCCTGGCTGCGTGAGAACCAGCCCGACATCATGACCACAGATGAGGGGAAGAAAAGAGGCTTTACGTATATCGCCGATATCAACGATGACGAGAGTGTCGACGTAAGCATCAGCCTGTTGCTGACTGAGCGCACACTGGTCAGGCAGGATGGCGAAGCCCTGCACGTGAAGCATGCCGCCGAACCACCATTGCCGGAGAATGTCACGCGGCCTATGGAGCTTTATGTTCACGGCGAACTGGTGAGCCAGTGGCATGAATGAGTTCAGACCCTTTGAGGACAAGCTCGCCGGGCTGATTGCCAGCCTGTCACCGGCTGCGCGTCGCAGAATGACGGCAGAGATTGCGAAAAAGCTCAGAGCCTCGCAGCAGCAACGCATTAAGCGGCAGCAGGCTCCGGACGGCACACCGTACGCCGCCCGTAAACGCCAGCCGGTGAAGGGTAAAAAAGGCCGGGTAAAACGTGAAATGTTTACCAAATTGCGCACCAACCGGTACATGAAAGCGAAAGGCACTGATAATGCTGCGGCTGTGGAGTTTGTCGGAAGAGTGCAGCTTATAGCAAGGGTGCATCAGGAGGGGTTACGGGATAAGCCAAACCGCTACAGCGAGGGCGTGCAGTATGCAGAACGTCAATTGTTGGGATTGGGCAGTGAAGATATAAAATGGATCAAAGAACGCATAATTAGGACATTGACGAAAGAGTAAAGCTACTGGTAATGTTCTCCGTAGGAGTGATGCTGGTCAGTGGAGGGCTTAACCCCTCCATGTGTGGGTTCAATTCCCCAACTCCGTAAAAGAATGAGTTACCATATATTTAGTATCATTAGCTAATTTTAAAACTTCCTTATTTAAATTAATAGATTCTATCAGGTTTACACTTCTTAATGATGCGTTTGAAAAGTCTGCATTTTTTATATCGCAGTTTCTTAAGTCTACGCTTTTCATATTTGCATTGATGAATTTTGCATTTTCAAGATTAGAGTATCTAAATGAATTTCCGCATATATTGGCATTTTCTGCCTTGAGGTTTTTTAAAATGCAGTGTTCAAAAGTGGATTTTTTTATTTTTGCATTGGTAATATCCATTCCTTGAATTGTGCAATTAATTAGATTTAAGTTTTCAATATTACAATTCCGTAATGATAATCCTGAGATTTGTGAGTCTTTGAATGTCAGGTTTTTTATCATAAGTCCATCAATGTTTATTCTTTCGATGTCTATTTTAAAAATATTCATTTCGTTTAGTTTTCTAATGATTTGTATTTTACGAATATTCATTTCCACTGATGAGTGGATTGAGTAGTTGACCAAGTCATCAAAGAGTTCATTTGCCTTTTCTTTGCTATTTTTTGATGCTTCAAGAAAATACAACACAATTGTTATTGCCAAGAAATCAACAATTGAAGCATTGGCATTAACAAGGAAGTCTTTCCAGAAGGGTTTGTCATATAGGCCGAGATCTGTGTCTTGAAAAAATAGATTGCTAAGTTGAGGGAAGAATGCTGTCCAGAATATTATTATTAGCGCATAAATCGTAAATGCCAAAAATACATGTTTCATGTTTTTAATAGTGGTTTTTAAATGGGGTAAGGCTTTTTTATGTTTTTTTGAATGATGCTTATGGTTTTTTTTCATTAGTTAAGTTAGTGCTTTTCTTGTTTTGCAGATTGTAGTGCCATTGATAGTACATTAGATGCTAATTGGCTGAAAACCCCAACAGCCTAATAATCTAGCATATGAAAACCTATGCTTCTTTTTCAGAGATTCGCAGAATCCTACATAATCTCATCCGCACCGGCATCGTGACCGAAGTTGACACCGCGCGGGCGTTATGTCGTGTTGAAACGGGCGGGATTACAACCGACTGGCTGCACTGGCTGACACCCCGCGCTGGTCGCTCCCGTACATGGTGGGCACCGTCTGTCGGCGAGCAGGTAATAGTGCTGGCGGTGGGAGGCGAGCTGGATACCGCCTTTGTACTGCCTGGCATCTATTCCGATGACAACCCCGCCCCGTCAGCCTCTGCCGATGCGCTGCATATTTCTTTTCCTGATGGTGCGGTGATGGAGTACGAACCGGAGACCGGCGCACTCACCGTGTCGGGCATTAAAACCGCCTCGGTAACAGCCTCCGAATCTGTGGTCGTCACGGTGCCGGTGGTGACGGTAAAAGCCAGCCAGAAAATCACCCTCGATACGCCGGAAGTGGTCTGCACCAGTAAGCTGACCACCGGCACGCTGGAAGTTAAGCAAGGTGGCAAGATGAGCGGCAACATCGAGCATAGCGGCGGCACCTTTAAATCCAACGGCGTGCAGGTTGATGACCATAAACACGGTGGTGTTGAGCGTGGCGGAAGTCAGACGGAGGGAACGCAATGACCGTTCGTTATCTCGGCATGAATCGTGCCACCGGGATGAGTTTGTCCGATTCCGCACATATCAGTCAGAGCGTGCGCGACATTCTGATCACCCCCATTGGCTCGCGTGTCATGCGCCGTGATTATGGTTCGCTGCTGTCGGCACTGATTGACCAGCCCGTTAACCCGGCGCTACGCCTGCAAATTATGTCGGCCTGCTACATGGCGATCCTCAAATGGGAGCCACGCATCCGGCTGACGGCCATCACCTTTGAGAGCACCACCGCTGGCACGTTATTTGTCGACATTACCGGCGTGCGCACCGGCACCGGTGGCGCGTCATTTTCCCTAACCATTCCCCTGAGCTGAGATTATGGCAACCATTGACCTGAGCCAGTTACCCGCCCCGGATGTGGTCGAGGTGCTGGACTATGAAACCCTGCTTTCCGAGCGCAAAGCGACACTGATTTCCCTGTAACCCTTGTTTAATTCCCGGAGAAAAACCTCATGAGCAACGCAAAAAAATACAAAAACACCTCTGATAACCCGAACATTGTGACCCTGGTGAAACCAATTAAACGCGGGGAAATCGTCATTGAAACCATCACGCTGATTAAACCGACCGCAGGCACCCTGCGCGGGGTGAGCCTCGCCGATGTCGCCAGCTCGGATGTGAACGCGCTGATTAAAGTGCTGCCGCGCATGACCTATCCGGGCCTGACCGAGTCGGATGTCGTCGCCATGGAGTTGCCGGATATAATGACGCTGGCCGCAAAGGTGATCGGTTTTTTGGCTCCGGCTTCGGCGGTTTAAGTTTCCCGCCAGGTTTATCGGTCGACGACCTGATGGCGGATATCGCAGTGATTTTCCACTGGCCGCCATCAGAACTCTACCCCCTGAGCCTGAGCGACCTCATCAGCTGGCGCGAGATGGCGCTGAAACGGAGCGGAAATTCTCATGAGTAATAACGTCAGAATCGAAGTGCTGTTAAAAGCCGTTGACCAGGCGACGCGCCCGTTTAAACACATCCAGACGGCAAGCAAGACGCTGTCGGGTGAAATCCGCAACACGCAAAAATCCCTCAAAGAGTTAAACGGCCAGGCATCGCGCATTGAGGGTTTTCGCAAGACGAGTGCGCAGCTTGCGGTCACCGGTCAGTCACTGACGAAAGCGAAGACTGAAGCTGAAGCACTTGCCAGACAGTTTCAGAACACCGAACGTCCGACCCGCGAGCAGACGAAAGCCCTGGCAGCGGCAAAAGCGGCGGCAGACGGGTTGCAGACCAAATATAACAGCCTCACCGAATCGGTGAAGCGTCAGCAGCGCGAACTCGGCCAGGCGGGAATTAATACCCGCAATCTCACCCGCGACGAGAAGAGCCTGAAAGGTCGCATCAGCGAAACCACGAACCAGCTTAACCGGCAGAAGCTGGCACTCGAGCAGGTCAGCGCCAAACAGGCCAGACTCAACGCGGTGAAAAACCGCTATCAGGCCGGGAAGGAGCTGGCCGGGACGGCGGGTGCCGTCGGTGCCGCAGGTGTCGGCATGGCAACGGCGGGTGTGGCGGCAGGTGTCGGTATCCTGAAACCGGGTTATGACTTTGCGCAGAAAAACTCTGAGTTACAGGCCGTACTCGGGGTGGAAAAAACCTCACCGGAAATGGAAGCCCTGCGTAAACAGGCGCGCCAGCTCGGCGATAACACCGCCGCCTCAGCCGATGACGCCGCCGGGGCGCAGATTATTATCGCCAAATCCGGCGGGGACAGTGCTGCTATCCAGGCGGCAACGCCGGTCACGCTGAATATGGCACTCGCCAACCAGCGCACCATGGAAGAAAACGCCGCACTGCTGATGGGGATGCGCTCGGCTTTCCAGCTCTCCAACGATAAGGTTGCGCACATTGGTGATGTGCTCTCGACCACGATGAACAAAACCGCCGCCGACTTTAACGGGCTGAGTGACGCGCTCACCTATGTGGCCCCTGTGGCGAAAAATGCCGGTATCAGTATCGAAGAAACCGCCGCCATGGCGGGTGCGCTGCATGACGCCAAAATCACCGGCTCGATGGCAGGCACCGGCAGTCGTGCGGTGATCAGCCGGTTGCAGGCTCCGGTCGGTCAGGCAAAAACCGCACTCGGTGAGCTTGGGGTCAGGAATGCTGACAGCAACGGCAATATGCGCCCGCTGTTTACCCTCCTGAAAGAAATGCAGGGCAGTTTTACCCGCAACAAACTCGGTGATGCACAGCGTGCGGAGTACATGAAGGTCATTTTTGGTGAGGAAGCCAGCTCCGCTGCTGCCGTCCTGATGACCGATGCCATGACCGGAAAACTCGACAAACTCACCGCTACCTTTAAAGCCTCGGACGGGAAAACCGCCGAACTGGTGAAGGTGATGCAGGACAATCTCGGCGGCGACTTTAAAGAGTTTCAGTCGGCGTATGAGGCAGTCGGCACCGACCTGTTTGACCAGCAGGAATCTTCCCTGCGCAAACTCACGCAGACCACCACCAAATATGTGCTGAAACTCGACCACTGGATTGTGCAGAACAAAGGACTCGCGCAGACACTGCTCAAGGTCGGCGGTGTCGCACTGGCAGTCATTGGCATGGTCGGCGCAATTGGCCTGGTCGCGTGGCCGGTGATTGCGGGCATCAATGCCATTATTGCCGCCGCCGGTCTGCTCTGGACGGCATTTACCGTGGCAGGCAGTGCCATCATCACGGTGCTCGGGGCGCTGACCTGGCCGATTGTGGCCGTCGGTGCGGCGGTTGTCGCCGGTGTGATACTCATCCGCAAATACTGGGAGCCACTGGGCGCATTTTTCTCCGGTGTGGTGGAAGGACTGAAAGCCGCCTTTGCACCGGTGACTGAGATGTTCGCGCCACTGGCCCCGCTCTTTGAGGCGATTGGGCAGAAGGTGCAACTGGTCTGGCAGTGGTTTAAAGAGCTGATCGCCCCGGTTAAAGCCAGCAAGGACACGCTCGACAGCTGCAAAGAATCTGGCGTGGCGTTTGGTCAGGCACTGGCCGGTGCTTTCCGGTTAGCCATGACACCGTTTACCGCCCTGCGCGACGGTATCGAGTGGGTGCTCGACAAGCTCGGCATCATCAATCAGGAATCCAGTCAGCTTGATGCGAAAGCCGAGAAGGTTAATGCATACGCTAACGGTTCGGGTGGCGGGTATTCCCCGTCAGGTGGACTGCTGACCGGCGGTTTTGGTAGTTATCAACCGGTGACGGCAAACGCGGGTAAAAGCTACACCGACCAGAGCCGCAACGAGTATCACATCGCCATTGGCGGCGGTGTGCAGAACGGCAGCGAGCTTGACCGCCAGCTCCGTGACAGCCTGGAAAAATACGAGCGTGAGAAACGGGCGAAACAGCGCGCCAGCATGATGCATGACTAAGGAGGCATAACAATGATGCTTGTTCTCGGCATGTTTGTTTTTCAGTTACAGACACTGCCTTATCAGAGCCTGCAACGCGATGTAGATTATCGCTGGCCGTCAAACAGTCGCGTGGGTCAGCGACCGGCGATGCAGTTTCTCGGCGTCAACGAGGAGAAAATTGTCTTAAGCGGAAGTCTGCTGCCGGAAATCACCGGCGGCAGGTTATCACTGCTGGCACTCAACCTGATGGCCGATGAGGGGCGCGCCTGGCCTTTGCTCGATGGCAGCGGCACCATTTACGGCATGTTTGTGATTAATTCCGTCAGCGAAACCTACACCGAGTTTTTTGCCGACGGCTCGGCACGAAAAATTGATTTCACCGTCAACCTCACGCGTGTGGATGAATCTCTGACGGCGATGTTTGGAGATATCCAGAAACAGGCCGACAGCCTGGTCGGGAGCTTGCAGAGCAAAATCGGAGGGTTATTCTGATGCTGACAGGAATGACACTGGATGCAGGCGCCACGATGGCACCAGCGTTTATGCTCACCCTGAATAATCAGGACATCACCCGCAATATCAGCGACCGGCTGATAAGCCTCAGCCTGTCGGATAACCGGGGTTTTGAAGCTGATCAGCTCGATATTGAACTTGATGACAGCGACGGCCTGATTGAGTTGCCGGTGCGCGGTGCGGTGCTGTCGCTGTTTCTCGGCTGGCAGGGGTCGGCACTGCTGGGGAAAGGGCAGTTTACGGTGGATGAAATCGAGCACCGGGGTGCACCGGATACGCTGACCATCCGGGCGCGCAGTGCGGATTTTCGCGGCACGCTCAACTCCCGCCGTGAAGCGTCGTATCACGACACCACACTCGGTGAAGTGCTCAACACCATTGCCAGCCGAAACAAACTGACCGCCAGTGTCGCCCCGCAGTTTGCCGCGATTGCTATCCCGCATATCGACCAGACGCAGGAGTCGGACGCCAAATTCCTCACCCGCCTGGCGGAGCGCAACGGGGCCGAGGTATCGGTCAAGGCGGGGAAACTGCTGTTCATCAAAGCCGGTGCCGGTGTTACGGCCAGCGGTAAAGCCATTCCGCAGATGACTATCGAGCGCCGCGACGGCGATCGTCATCAGTTTGCGATTGCCGACCGGGGAGCCTATACCGGCGTGACGGTGAAATGGCTGCACACGAAGGAGCCGAAAGAACAAAAGCAGCAGGTGAAGCTCAAACGCAAGGCCAAGCCGCAGCACCTGCGCGCGCTGCAACATCCGAAAGCAAAGCCGGTAAGAGCAAAGAGCGCACCAAAGGAAAAGGAAGCACGCGAAGGTGAGTACATGGTCGGTGAGGAAGATAATGTCTTTGCCCTGACCACTATTTACGCCAGTAAAGCGCAGGCGATGCGTGCGGCTCAGGCGAAATGGGACAAGTTACAACGCGGTGTGGCGGAGTTTTCCATCAGTCTCGCTATGGGGCGCGCCGATCTCTACCCGGAAACACCAGTCAGAGTGTCAGGCTTTAAGCGCGTCATAGACGAGCAGGCATGGACAATAACAAAGGTGATGCACTCACTCAGTAATAGCGGCTTCACGACGTCGCTTGAACTTGAGGTGCGATTAAACGATGTGAGTTACGAATCTGAATGAGTTAAATTTGCAAACAATAACTTGCAAATGCGATCTGTGAGTTTATCATTCCCTCAATGATGAGCGAGAGGGGAAATAAATCATGATGCATTGCCCGTTATGCCAGGACGCAGCCCACGCGCGATCCAGCAGATATTTGAGCATAGAAACCAAAGAACGTTATCACCAGTGCCAGAATATCAACTGTGGATGCACTTTTGTTACCCATGAATCACTTGCTCGATACATCGTTAAGCCTGGCGAAGTTGAACCAGCACCGCCCCACCCTAATCGCTATAAACAACAACAGCTCTGGATGTAGAAAAAAGCCTGCGAAAGCAGGTTTTTTTATGCCTGCTCTTCGTCTCAGATAACAAAGATACTCTTTTAAGTAAGCATTTGAATGTATGAGTTTGCAAAATCAAACATTGAATACTGTTTAAATATACAGTAATTTTCAATCATTTGATTTAGCAGGATTCTCACATGACCGTACGAAAGCAAGCTGATGGACAATGGCTTTGCGATGTTTATATCGATGGGCGCGGCAGTAAGCGTGTTCGCAAGAAATTCTCCACTAAAGGTGAAGCGCTTGCCTATGAAAGTTATCAACTGGAACAAGCGAAGCAAAAGCCCTGGATGGCAGAGAAGGATGACCGTCGACATCTAAGTGAGCTAATCGAGCTATGGTACAAGTTACATGGATGCTCTCTCAGTGATAAGAAAGGTCGCTTGGGTAAACTGCATATCATCTGTAATGGTCTGGGCGATCCCGTCGCCTCACAAATCACTGCTAAAGATTGGGCGCATTACCGGGATAGACGACTCACCGGCCAGATTGCTAACGGTTATAAAACCAGTGAAAAATCACTCAAGGTTTCCATCGGAACGGTCAACTGTGAACATGCTTTTCTACGAGCAGTGTTTAATGAGTTAACCCGGCTTGGTGAGGTTAACTACCCTAACCCACTCAAGAATATTCGTGAGTTTGATGAACCTGAAAAAGAGATGTCCTGGCTTACTGACGATGAAGTGAAAAGATTGATGGGGGCGTGTCGTGGGCATGGAAATCCTGAATTAACTCTGATTGTAAAAATCTGCCTTTCCACTGGTGCACGCTGGAGTGAAGCGGCAAATCTTAAGAAATCTCAACTCTCACCTAATAAGATTACTTTCGTAAACACGAAGGGCAAAAAGAACCGAACAGTTCCAATATCTGATGAGTTATATAAAGAACTCATCAGCCGTGACGGTAAGCCTTTTGAGCAATGCTATCGCCAGTTTTATCGCGTAATAAAAATTGCCGGATTACAATTACCAGAAGGCCAAATGAGTCATGTACTTAGGCATACATTTGCCAGTCATTTTATGATGGGGGGCGGGAATATTATTGTCCTGCAAAGAATTTTGGGGCATTCTGATATTCGAGTTACG
This sequence comes from Lelliottia sp., assembly GCF_045627565.1. Taxonomy (NCBI): domain Bacteria; kingdom Pseudomonadati; phylum Pseudomonadota; class Gammaproteobacteria; order Enterobacterales; family Enterobacteriaceae; genus Lelliottia; species Lelliottia sp. The sequence goes on from NZ_JAZQNX010000044.1 coordinate 160,738, forward strand.
ATGCGTTATGCCCATTTTGCACCTGATCATCTTGAGGAAGCGCTTATATTAAACCCGCTCAGTAAGCTTGGCGGGGCGTCCACAAAGTGACTACAGAGCATCATATTGGGTGTAATGGAGTGCAAGAGGATGTGCGGTAAGTAACTGAATTTATTATAAGTCGCTGATTTTAATCAGCGAATAAAAAAAGACCGAATACGATTCCTGTATTCGGTCCAGGGAAATGGCTCTTGGGATAGAGCCGTGCGCTAAAAGTTGGCATTAATGCAGGCTAACTACGCCTGACACTCTAAGAATAGATGACGACGCCAGGTTTTCCAGTCCGCGACTAAAGTGGTCAGAAAAAAAGCGTGAGATCATCCCCAAACAAAAAAACCGCAATGCTTTCGAAAGAAGCCTGCGGTTTTTTTATTGGAAACGCGTAGTCTAACAGAGCGTATCGGCACGCTCGATAAAGGGTGCAAGACTCATCTTCTGGCTCGGGTTTGCCGGGTCATCAATCTGAATAACGCCGATCGGCTGTCCCTTGCTTTGACCGTTAGCGACCTGCTTTTCTGCTACATCATTCAGTGGATATTGCACCAGCGTGCTGGGGTTAATCGCATACAGGGCGTGTCCCGGACGGCAGGTGAGCATGACCTCTTCCCGATTGAAAGCCCATTTTTCTTTACCCACTTCGAAGCGACTCACGGTAATCACCTGTGGGGCAGCAAACGCGGAACTGGCACATGCCAGCAATAAAAGTGAAAGCACTGTTTTTTTCATAGCATTAAACCTTGTCAGAAAGGCTCCCAGGTGGCGAAAAGACTGACGACTGCCAGCACCAGCGCCCCTAATACAACTTCAGCCTGTGTCATCCAGATAAAAAATTGTTGCTCACGCCCGGCATCAGGGCGGAATCGTGGCACCAGAACATACCGATTCACCAGCGCAATGGCTACCATTAGCGCCACCAGCGCACATTTGAACAAAAGCATCTGCCCATATTCCGTGCGCCATGGCAGGGTTATTCCGAGGATCAACAGCATGTTAACGATACCGGATAAAATCACACCCGCCACCGCACAGTGACCCATTCGGGAAAAACGCATCATGGTATAAATGGCCGGATTGCGCCAGCGCCCCTTAGCCAGACGCAGACAAAAAATGAGCGGTAGCAGCGCACCCACCCACATTGCTGCGCAAAGCAGATGAATTGCATGATTGACGCGTTGTAAAATGCCCTCGGCGCCGTCATGCATCGCCGCATGTCCGACACCCGCCAGAAGAACGAACTGACCGGCTGCCAGCAATAATAACAGCCGCGCACTTTTGCCTGGGGCAATCCACGCCGCACATGCGGTCAGCACGGCAAAAACAATCTGCCACAGCCAGACGCTGCCAAACTGGGTACTGCCAACCGCCATCCACACCTCTGGACGGAAAACGTCAGCCCAGCCATCGCCCATTAAGCCGCCCTGCGTCGCCAGCATCAGCACCGCTGACACAAGGCTCGCGATGGCAGCGATTTTTTGCTGCCGCTGAAAGCGACGCGTCATCAGACGCTGCAACGAGGAAGGCGCCAGCCACGCGCTGTACAACGCGTTACCGAAAATCAGCATTAGCGCGGTGAAGTGCATAAATCGCAGGGCGACGTAGCTGAATGCCAGCATGTTATTTCACGCTGAAGTGATAGCTGCCTTTGGTTTTGTGGCCGTCAACGGACACCACATGCCAATCCACCTGATAGGTCCCCGGCGTTAATGCTTGCTCAAGCGGCGCAATAAGCTGCGTTTTATCATTTTCAGCCCGTTTTACCGCGCCGACTTTTACGATTTGCTGCTTATCACCCGTGACCGAAATGCCGCTAAATTTTGGCTCGATGCCTTCCGAAAAATTCAACGTCAGCGCCTGCGGCGCGGCGACGACTTGCGCGTCAGCAGCAGGATATTGGTGTTTCAGATGTGCGTGCGCCAACGCTGCGGGAGCCGCCACAACGCAGAGGAAAAAAGTCAGTGCGCAAGCCGCGCGGGATGCGGTAAATACCATATCAATCATTCCTTTTGGTTATGTCTATATGACAGAGGATAACGCTGTATAATATCTGAGTCGAGGATCATCCTCCGGCGGCTTGTCAACGGCATGCAACCGCGGTAACGTTGGCGCCGCAAAAACAGGAGAAGAGAATGAAGATTAATCTGGCGACCCTTCCTCAGGACGAGATGGACAAAGTAAATGTCGATCTGGCGGCTGCAGGCGTGGCCTTCAAAGAACGCTATAACATGCCTGTCATTGCCGAAGTGGTCGAGCGCGAACAGCCCGCTCATCTGCGCGACTGGTTCCGCGAACGATTAATTGCGCATCGCCTGGCCTCCGTAACGCTGTCGCGCTTACCTTACGAACCTAAAGTTAAGTAAACGCTTCATCTGGTGACATTTCCTTACAGGGATTGTGGCAGGATAAGAAAACCCTGAAGTATTCAGGTGTATTATCGAATCTTTGCGACGAAGTGCATAAGGAAATCACGATGTCTCCATGGAATGTTGCCGCCGCTCAGTTCACCCCAGGCCGTAAGGGCATTGACGCCCACGTTCAACACCACCTGCGTTTTATCGACGCAGCTGCCCGCCAACAGTGCCATTTACTGGTCTTTCCAGAACTCTCATTGACGGGCCCTGCTAATGAGCGTGGTCTATTGGTCGCTCCGCCCAGTGAGCACGATTTGGCGCCTGTCGTTCGCGCCGTTCACACGCACAACATTACGGTGATCGCCGGTGTAACGCTCAACAGTGAAGGAATTCGCCAGAAAGGCGTTGCGCTGTTTTCCCCTAAAATGGCCAAACCGGTGTGCTATCGTCAGGGCAGCGGTGCGTACCTGTCCGCAGACGATCCGCACCTGCTCATCGTTGAAAACAAAGCAGAACTCCCTCCTGCCGATCCGCTGGCCGCATTATTTACCAGCAGTCAGGCAATCGGTGAAACGCGATGCCGCGACTCGATTAGCCGTTTGCAGCGTTTCGCCCATAAATACGCTATTGCCGTCCTGATGGCGAATGCTCACGGGAACAGCGCGCTGTGGGATGCGAGCGGCCAATTAATTATTCGCGCGGATAAAGGCGAACTCTTATTAACGGGTTCCTGGGGTAAGCAGGGTTGGCAAGGTGATATCATTCCATTACGCTAAACGTTTTAAGGCCAGGAGCGAGCCATGCTGCGTGTCATCGATACCGAAACCTGCGATCTGCAGGGCGGGATTGTCGAGGTCGCGTCTGTTGACGTCATCAACGGACAGATAGTTAACCCGATGAGCCACCTGGTTCGTCCCGATCGTCCTATCAGCCCTCAGGCGATGGCGATTCATCGCATCACAGAATCGATGGTGGCCGATAAACCCTGGATTGAAGAGGTGATCCCAAACTACTACGGCAGTACATGGTATGTCGCGCATAACGCGAGTTTCGACCGCCGTGTATTGCCCGAAATGCCCGGGGAATGGATCTGCACCATGAAGCTGGCGCGGCGCTTATGGCCGGGGATTAAATACAGCAATATGGCGTTGTATAAATCCCGCAAGCTGAGCGTGAAAACGCCGGAAGGTCTCCATCATCACCGCGCACTCTATGATTGCTATATCACGGCGGCATTGCTCATCGATATCATGAATAACTCGGGATGGACGCCGGATGATATGGCGACCATCACCGGCCGCCCGGCGCTATTGACGACCTTCACCTTCGGTAAATATCGTGGAAAAGCGGTGTCAGAAGTGGCAGAGCGCGATCCGGGATATTTGCGCTGGCTATACAACAACCTCGACCGCATGAGCCCGGAGCTGCGTCTGACGCTGCGCCATTATCTGGACGAAGCCTGATCGGCTGAACGGCCTTGCAAAGTTCCCTGCGCAAGGCCAATGATAAAGGCATATTCCAGCGCCACCCCTTCATAAGATTTAAAGCGGCCGGATTTACCGCCGTGCCCGGAATCCATATCCGTGCAGAGCAGCAGTAAATTATCGTCCGTTTTCACTTCGCGCAGTTTCGCCACCCATTTTGCCGGCTCCCAGTATTGCACCTGGGAATCATGCAGGCCCGTCGTCACCAGCATATGAGGATAGGCTTTGGGCTCAACGTTATCGTACGGGCTGTATTCCTTCATGTAGCGATAATAGGTTTCATCCTGCGGATTGCCCCACTCCTCAAACTCACCGGTGGTTAAGGGGATCGATTCATCCAGCATGGTGGTCACCACGTCCACAAAAGGCACTTGCGCGACAATGCCCTTAAATCGTTCCGGGCGCTGGTTGATCACTGTCCCCATGAGCATCCCGCCCGCGCTGCCGCCCATGCCAAAGCACAGGTCAGGATCGCCGTAGCCTTTCGCGATGAGATCATCGCAAACGTCAAGATAGTCGTTAAAGGTATTTTTCTTCTTCAGGAACTTGCCGTCTTCGTACCACTGCTGCCCCAGTTCACCGCCGCCGCGGATGTGTGCAATGGCATACACAAATCCCCGGTCGAGCAGGCTTAGCCGGCTGCTACTGAAATCCGCATCCATGCTGGATCCGTACGAGCCGTAGCCATAAACCAGCAGGGGATTTTTGCCTTTGCGGAAATGAGCTTTGTGATACACCAGTGACACCGGCACTTCTACGCCGTCGCGTGCCGTCACCCACAGGTGTTCGCTACGGTAATGGCTGGCGTCAAACCCGGTGACTTCCGCCTGTTTGATGACCTTCCGCTGTCCGGTATCCATGTCCAGTTCAAACAGTGTGTCCGGCGTCGTCATTGAGGAATAGCCGTAGCGTAGCCGCGAAGACTCCGGTTCGGGATTATGACCAATCCACGTCACATAAGCCGGATCGTCAAAGGCAATACCCACTACTTCTCGCGTTTTACGGTTAATTTGACGAATACTGGTCAGCCCGCGCTGGCGCTCTTCAACCACCAGCCAGTCGGTGAACAAGGTAAACCCTTCCAGCATGACCTGATCGCGAGCCGGGATCAGCACTTCCCATTTACGTTCATCACGCACTTTGGTTTTGTACAGGCCAAAGTTTTTACCTTCACGGTTAGAGCGCAGATAAAAAGAGTGCTGGAAGTGATCGAGACTGTATTCATGGTCTTTACGACGCGGCAAAAAACAGAGCGGCTGGGCATCGGGCAGTTCAGCATCCAGCAGCAGCACTTCCGTGGTGGTCGCACTGCCCAGCGAGATAATCACGTAGTGTTTCGAGGTGGTTTTATGCAGGCTGACGTAAAACGTTTCGTCTTTTTCTTCATATACCAGCTCGTCGTTATCCGACGCAGTGCCCACCGTGTGGCGCCACACCTGATAAGGCAGCAACGTCAATGCATGTTTTTTGACGTAATAGACCGTTTCTGAATCATTCGCCCAGACGAAAGCAGACGAGACGTTATCCAGCATCTCTGGATACCAGTTTCCGGTCTCTAGATTGCGAAATCGCAGACCATACTGCCGCCGCGAAAGATAATCCTCCGCCAGCGCCATAATGGTGTTGTCAGGCGAAATGCCCATCCCGCCGAGCGTGTAGAATTCGCTGTGTGCGGCGCGCTGGTTGGCATCAAGCAATATTTCCCAGTCGTCCCACTCAGCGCTCAATACCGACTGGCGTTGATAGATAGGGTATTCGTTGCCCGGTTCGTAGATGTGGCGATAGCGGTAACCGTTTCGGGTCCAGGGTGCAGAGATATCGCGCTGCGGTTCGCGTGCGACCATTTCCGCCAACAGTTCATCCTGCAACGCCTGCTGAGAAGACATGACCTGACGGCCATAGTCATTTTCCTGGTGAAGGTAGTCGAGAACCTCTGGCTGCGAGCGTGAATCATCCCGCAGCCAGTAGTAATTATCGATGCGCGTCTCACCGTGAGCGGTGAGCGCTTTTGGAATGCGTCGGGCTTTTGGCAGCATGTCAGTCTTTCTTTTATGTTTTACACTCTATAAGGGTGGCAAAACACACGCATGATGCAAGCGAAACGTGACAGCCGCAGGCGAAATTTACCCCGGTAATGCCTGTTTTTGCGCCTGAATATCCTTTTCGATCCCTTCGCGAACATCGTGCGGAATTTTGAGCGCGTCGCCCAGCGCATTCAGATAGCTGCGTTCCATAAAGTGATCGATGTCGATGGCCGCACAGCTGAGGAAATACAGCTCAAGCGCTTCTTCTTCATTCTTGACACTCTGCGCCAGACGCGCGGGATCCAGCGGCTGTTCAATCGCCTGGGCTACCAGCGCTCTGCCCTGCTCCTCAACGCCTGCTTCCTGCATCTGTTGTTCAATGGCGGTGCGCTCCTGGTCGTCAATGTGTCCGTCGCTTTTAGCAGCAAAGACCAGCGCCAGAATTAACCGCTCGGTGCGCACATCAATTGGCGAAGTGTGTTGCCCAAACTGGGGTTCGCCCTGATGAGCCGTTCGGACTTTATCCTTGTACTTATTCCAGAGCACCGTTCCGGCGATGGCTCCTCCACCGGCTAACAGCGCGCCGGTACCGTACTTGGCCAACAGCTTTCGCGAGGATTTATTCGCCACCAATAAGCCAGCCAGACCGCCCAGTGCCCCCGGCACCAGCAGCTTGCTCAGCCCCTGCTCACCGGACGATGACGCCTTTTGACCTAACATCGACTGCAATTGATTTAACCAGCCTGACATATTCTTCCCCACTTATCCGTTCACAATTATCACAGCCTAAGCGAGGTGATGTCAGGAAATGTCTGTCCGTGCTAAAGAAGCGCAAATTTCCCGACCCAGCATCATTCCCGTTCCCTGGTGAAGACACACGCAAACGTTTTCGTATATACTGCGCGCAACTTTTTCAGGGGGATTTTATGACTTGTTTAGGAACTGCGCTGCGTCCGGCAGCCACGCGCGTCATGCTGTTAGGTTCGGGCGAACTGGGAAAAGAAGTAGCGATTGAATGCCAGCGTCTGGGCATCGAAGTGATCGCTGTAGATCGTTATGCCGATGCCCCGGCCATGCACGTTGCACACCGGTCCTACGTTATCAATATGCTGGATGGCGATGCCCTTCGCGCACTGATCGAACGCGAAAATCCTGACTATGTCGTGCCGGAAATCGAAGCCATCGCGACCGATACCTTGCTGTCACTGGAAGCGGAAGGCCAACGCGTTGTGCCTTGCGCACGCGCTGCGAAGCTGACCATGAACCGTGAAGGCATACGTCGTCTCGCGGCGGAAGAGTTGGCAATCCCGACGTCAAGCTACCGTTTCGCCGATGGCAAAGCCGATTTCCTGCTGGCCGTTGAAGAGATTGGTTACCCGTGCATCATTAAGCCGGTAATGAGTTCCTCGGGTAAAGGACAGAGCTTTATTCGCGATGAAAGCGCGCTGGATAAAGCCTGGGATTATGCCCAGCAGGGTGGCCGTGCGGGTGCCGGACGCGTCATCGTTGAGGGCGTAGTGAAATTTGATTTTGAAATCACCCTGCTCACAGTGAGCGCGGTTGACGGCGTGCATTTCTGCGACCCGATTGGGCATCGTCAGGAAGACGGCGATTACCGTGAATCCTGGCAGCCGCAAAAAATGAGCGCTCTGGCGCTTGAGCGCGCGCAGGAGATCGCCCGTAAAGTGGTCATCGCCCTGGGCGGTTTCGGCCTGTTTGGCGTTGAACTGTTTGTGTGTGGCGACGACGTCATTTTCAGCGAAGTGTCCCCTCGCCCCCACGATACCGGCATGGTCACGCTGATATCTCAGGATTTATCAGAATTTGCCCTGCATGTGCACGCATTTCTGGGCTTGCCGGTGGGCGGAATTCGTCAGTATGGCCCGGCAGCCTCCGCCGTGATCCTCCCGAAACTCACCAGTCAAAACGTGATGTTTGATCACGTAGAATCAGCTGTGGGGGCGGGTCTGCAGGTGCGTTTGTTTGGTAAGCCGGAAATCGACGGTGCGCGTCGTCTGGGTGTGACGTTAGCGGTAGCGGATAGCGTGGAAGAGGCCGTGACGAGAGCGAAAAAAGCCAGTGCGAGTGTGAACGTCAGAGGATAAACAAAACGGGCCGTTTGGCCCGTTTTTGATGGTCTTACTGTTTCGCGCCTTCGACTGCTTCGCGCGCCAGTTTGGTGATGCGATCCCAGTCGCCCGCTTCCAGCGCATCCGCCGGAACCAACCAGGAACCACCGATACACAGCACGCTTTTCAGCGCCAGGTAGTCGCGGTAGTTTGCCGGGGAGATACCGCCAGTTGGGCAGAAACGCACCTGAGAGAACGGGCCTGCAATCGCTTGCAGCGCTTTAGTGCCGCCGTTCGCTTCAGCCGGGAAGAATTTAAACTCTTTCAGACCGTAGTCCATACCCAGCATCAGTTCGGAAACCGTGCTGATCCCTGGAATCAACGGGATAGAACCTTCGATTGCCGCTTTCAGCAGTGGCTCAGTCAGGCCAGGGCTGATGGCAAACTGTGCGCCTGCTTCAGTCACTTCAGCCAATTGCTGCGGATTCAGAACGGTACCAGCACCGATAATGGCATCAGGTACTTCTTTCGCAATGGCACGGATTGCATCCATCGCACATGGCGTACGCAGCGTCACTTCCAGAACACGAACCCCACCTGCAACCAGCGCTTTCGCCATCGGAACAGCGTGCTCCAGTTTATTCACCACGATAACCGGCACTACAGGGCCCGTTGTCAGGATTGCTTCCGCACTTGTTTTCCAGTTTTTCATCAGTGTTTTTCTCTCGCCAGATCGATAATTCTTGTCGTCTTAAAACGTAATACAGGTCGCACCCTGTTCAGCGCCGGAAAGTTTCTCGCGCAGCGCACTGAACATTTCGCGCCCTGTTCCCACACGCGACGCGCTCAGGTCAGGAATATGCGGCTTACGGGCTTCAAGTTCGGCTTCATCCACCAGCAGGGTCAATTCGCCTGTCTGGCCATTGACGCGGATGATGTCGCCATCACGGACTTTCGCCAGCAACCCGCCGTCATAGGCTTCGGGAGTGACGTGAATCGCTGATGGCACTTTACCTGATGCGCCAGAGAGTCGTCCATCGGTGACCAACGCAATTTTGAAACAGCGGTCCAATAATACACCAAGTGGCGGCATAAGTTTATGTAATTCTGGCATGCCATTCGCTTTTGGTCCCTGATGACGCACCACCACCACGCAGTCTTTGTTTAACAGTCCTGCTTCGAAAGCCGGTAATACGTCATGCTGGCTTTCGAAAATAACGGCCGGCGCTTCCACCACCTGGTTTTCAACCGGCACTGCAGAGGTTTTCATGACCGCGCGGCCGAGGTTTCCGCTCAGCACCTTGGTGCCGCCATGACGGGAGAACGGTTTATCAAACGTGGCGATAACGGCTTCATCGAGAGGCTCACGCGCACCGTCGCGCCAGTCCAGTTCACCGTTATTCAGCCATGGCTCCATGGTGTAGCGCTGCAGGCCAAAGCCCGCAACGGTGTTAACGTCTTCGTGTAGCAGACCGCCTTTCAGCAACTCGCGGATCAGAACTGGTACGCCGCCAGCCGCCTGGAAGTGGTTGATGTCTGCCGGGCCGTTCGGGTAGAGGCGTGCCATCAGCGGAACCACATCGGAAAGCTCAGAGAAGTCATCCCAGTTAATCAGAATGCCCGCTGCGCGTGCCATCGCCACCAGGTGCATGGTGTGGTTCGTTGATCCGCCCGTTGCCAGCAACGCGACAATACCGTTCACCACCACTTTTTCGTCAACCATTTTGCCGAGCGGCATCCACTCGTTTCCGTTGCCGGTCAAGCGCGTGACCTGACGCGCTGCCGCTTCAGTCAGCGCCTGGCGCAGCGGGGCATCCGGTTGAATGAACGATGAACCCGGCAACTGCATACCCATAAATTCCACGACCATCTGATTGGTGTTGGCCGTGCCGTAGAAGGTACAGGTGCCCGGTGCGTGATAAGAGGCCGCTTCTGCTTCAAGCAGGGCAATACGATCGGCTTTGCCCTCGGCATAGAGCTGACGAATACGCACCTTTTCTTTGTTCGGCAGGCCGCTCGCCATCGGGCCAGACGGCACGAATATAGCCGGTAAATGGCCGAATGAGAGCGCGGCCATCGCCAGACCTGGGACGATTTTATCGCAGACGCCAAGGTATAATGCGCCGTCAAACATATTGTGGGACAAACCAACCGCGGCTGACATGGCAATGATTTCGCGGCTCAGCAATGACAGCTCCATGCCGTCCTGGCCCTGCGTCACGCCATCGCACATCGCCGGAACGCCGCCTGCGACTTGTCCGACTGCGTTGGCACTGTGCAGCGCTTTACGGATGATTTCTGGATAGTGTTCGTAGGGCTGATGCGCGGACAGCATGTCGTTGTAGGAGGTGATAATCGCAATATTGTTACGCAGCATGCTTTTCAGCGACGCTTTATCCTCTGGCTGACAGGCGGCAAACCCGTGGGCCAGATTACCGCAGGCCAGCTGGGAGCGATGGACGGTGTCGGTTTTGGCCTGCTGGATGCGGGCGAGATAGGCAGAACGTGTCTTTTGCGAGCGTTCGATAATACGCTGCGTTACCCGTAACATTACTGGATTCATAAAGGCTCCTCAAATTTATCTGTCCGTGCTCGTGGTTAACAAGGTGACGCGCAAGTATTAACATGGCTGAAACGCTTGTAGTCAGGAGCCCAGGGGCAAAATCTCTGAGGCCAGTGTAATAAAAAAAGCTCCGCGGGTGAATCCACACGGAGCTTAAATGCTTAAAAATTGTGCCACAATCTGTGTTAGATCATGTTACCGGTAAAATAACCCCTTAGGATTATCAGCCGGTTCTACTCAAACTCGTTCCAGGAGCGGCCATCACGGGTGATCATCGCGACAGATGCAACGGGTCCCCAGGTGCCTGCCTGATACGGTTTTGGCGCATCCTGATCGGCGGCCCACGCTTCCGTGATGGAGTCGACCCATTTCCAGGCTTCTTCAACTTCATCGCGACGCACAAACAGTGCCTGAATACCGCGCATGGTTTCCAGCAGCAGACGCTCATAAGCATCGGCAAGGTGCGTTTCATTGAAGGTTTCGGAGTAGCTCAGATCCAGTTTGGTGGTCTGCAGGTTGTGCTTATGATCCAGACCAGGCACTTTGTTCAGAACCTGAATATCGACACCTTCGTCAGGCTGCAGACGAATGGTCAGTTTGTTCTGCGGCAGTTCTTGCCAGGATTCTTTGAACAAATTCAGCTCTGGATTTTTGAAATACACCACCACTTCGGAACATTTCGTCGGCAGGCGTTTCCCGGTGCGCAGATAGAACGGAACACCCGCCCAGCGCCAGTTATCGATATCCACACGGATAGCGACAAAGGTCTCGGTGTTGCTGGACTTATTCGCGCCCTCTTCTTCCAGATAGCCCGGTACTTTTTTACCCTGCGCAAAGCCCGCGGTGTACTGCCCACGAACGGTCTTCTCACGCACGTTCGAGCGATCGATACGGCGCAGCGACTTGAGAACTTTCACTTTCTCGTCACGAATGTTATCCGCAGACAGGTCAGACGGCGGAGACATCGCAATCATGCACAGGATTTGCAGAAGGTGGTTTTGGATCATGTCGCGCATCTGACCGGCCTGGTCGAAATAGCCCCAACGGCCTTCAATACCCACTTCCTCGGCCACGGTGATTTCAACGTGATCGATAGTGCGGTTATCCCAGTTATTGGCAAACAGGGAGTTAGCAAAACGCAGCGCCAGCAGGTTTAGCACCGTCTCTTTGCCGAGATAGTGGTCGATACGATAGACCTGACACTCTTCGAAATATTCGCCCACCTGATCGTTGATTTCGCGTGAAGTCGCCAGCGAGGTACCCAGCGGTTTTTCCATCACGACGCGCGCAGGTTTTGCGTTCAGCTTCGCTTCGCCCAGACCTTTGCAGATCGCGCCAAACGTGCTAGGCGGCATGGCGAAGTAGTTGATCGTTACGCGGTTTTCCTGGTCAAGCATCTCCCCGAGGCGTCCGAACGCGGTGGTATCGTTGACATCCAGGTTGCAGAAATCAAGACGTTTGCTCAGCGCATCCCATAAACTTTCATCGATTTTCTCTTTCATGAAGGTTTCGAGCGCTTCACGCACCACTTTGGTGTAGGCGTCTTTATCCCAGTCGGCGCGACCCACACCCAGGATGCGAGTTTCCGGGTGGATCTGGCCTGCTTTTTCCAGTTGATACAGGGAAGGCAGCAATTTTCGGCGTGCAAGATCGCCTTTCGCGCCGAAAATGACCAGGTCACATGCCTGGGCTGTTTGCGTTACCGCCATGTCATTCTCCTCAGTTGGATTCCCTGGTGCTTATGCCAGGATATCGTTGTAATTTTATTACAATGCACTGTACTGCTTTTACGTCATTCCCGAAACCATTTGCGCTTATCCTCACGTGCGATAACGCGTTTTTTCGCTGTTTATCCGTTTCAGTGAGGGGAATCACGATGAAACCGTTGAATCTTTGTTCGACCTGATTTTTGCCAAAACTCGACAGCGATCAAGTAATGAAAAAAAACAACAACTTTTAATGTCGTTCATTAGCCCTCGACAAGGCCGGAGGGGTATATTCTTCCTCATTAGAATCACGATTTCTTCTATTAATGAAATCGCTTCCACACGTGAGTGCCTTGTCATAATGAACATGCTGGAAAAAATCCAGTTTCAACTGGAACACCTTAGCAAATCCGAGCGAAAAGTGGCTGAAGTTATTCTCGCCTCCCCTGCACAGGCCATTCATTCAAGCATCGCTACGCTGGCACAAGAATCCGGTGTGAGCGAGCCCACCGTTAACCGCTTTTGCCGCAGTCTGGAGACACGCGGTTTTCCCGATTTTAAACTGCATCTGGCGCAAAGTCTGGCAAACGGCACGCCTTATGTAAATCGCAATGTCGATGAAGATGACAGCGTTGAAGCCTACACCGGTAAAATTTTCGAATCGGCGATGGCAACACTCGATCATGTTCGCCAGTCGCTGGACAGAACGTCAATCAATCGCGCCGTGGATTTGCTCACCCAGGCGAAAAAGATTGCCTTCTTTGGTCTTGGCTCATCCGCCGCGGTCGCGCATGATGCGATGAACAAATTTTTCCGTTTTAACGTGCCGGTGATCTATTCCGATGACATCGTGCTGCAACGCATGAGCTGTATGAATTGCGATGAAGATGATGTGGTCGTGCTAATCTCGCACACGGGGCGGACTAAAAGTCTTGTCGAACTGGCGCAGCTAGCGCGTGAAAACGATGCCATGGTCATCGCAATCACCACCGCTGGCACTCCACTGGCGCGAGAAGCCACCTTAGCCATTACGCTTGACGTACCCGAAGATACGGACGTTTACATGCCCATGGTGTCCAGACTGGCGCAGTTAACCGTCATTGATGTACTGGCAACCGGTTTTACGCTGCGTCGTGGAGCAAAATTCCGAGATAACTTGAAGCGGGTCAAAGAAGCGCTTAAGGAATCGCGTTTTGATAAAGAGTTGCTCATTAAGGGCGATGTACCCTAAATGATGTTATAAGGTTGTTACTTTTTTCGGTATTCGGTAAGTTTCTACACAGCGCCGAATCAATGTTCACGCAACACCAAAGTTGTTTCAGTCAACGGAGTATTACATGTCCAGAAGGCTTCGCAGAACCAAGATCGTTACCACCTTAGGTCCGGCTACCGACCGCGATAATAATCTCGAGAAAATTATTGCCGCAGGCGCCAACGTGGTACGCATGAACTTCTCTCACGGTACACCTGAAGACCACAAATTACGTGCAGACAAAGTCCGTGAGATCGCGGCTAAACTGGGGCGTCACGTGGCTATCCTCGGCGACCTTCAGGGTCCGAAGATCCGCGTGTCGACATTTAAAGAAGGCAAAGTTTTCCTCAATATCGGCGACAAATTCCTCTTAGATGCCAACCTGGGTAAAGGTGAAGGCGATAAAGAGAGAGTCGGCATTGACTATAAAGGTCTGCCCGCTGACGTTGTGCCAGGCGATATCCTGCTGCTTGATGATGGTCGCGTACAGCTGAAAGTGCTGGAAGTTCAGGGCATGAAAGTGTTCACCGAAGTCACCGTGGGTGGCCCGCTGTCGAACAATAAAGGCATTAACAAACTGGGTGGCGGTCTGTCCGCAGAAGCGCTGACCGAGAAAGATAAAGCCGATATCATCACTGCCGCGCAGATCGGCGTCGACTATCTGGCCGTCTCCTTCCCGCGCTGCGGCGAAGATCTGAATTATGCTCGTCGTCTGGCGCGCGATGCCGGCTGCGATGCAAAAATCGTCGCGAAAGTCGAACGCGCAGAAGCCGTTTGCAGCCAGGACGCCATGGATGATGTGATTCTGGCCTCCGACGTGGTGATGGTGGCTCGTGGCGATTTGGGTGTCGAAATTGGCGATCCAGAACTGGTGGGTATCCAGAAAGCGCTTATTCGCCGCGCGCGTCAGCTTAACCGCTCGGTGATCACCGCGACTCAGATGATGGAGTCAATGATTACCAATCCGATGCCAACGCGTGCAGAAGTCATGGACGTGGCAAACGCCGTGCTGGATGGGACGGATGCCGTCATGCTGTCGGCAGAAACCGCAGCGGGTCAATACCCTGCTGAAACCGTTGCTGCTATGGCGCGCGTGTGCCTGGGCGCTGAGAAGATCCCAAGCATTAACGTGTCTAAGCACCGCCTGGATATTCAGTTCGACAATGTGGAAGAAGCGATTTCCATGTCCGCGATGTACGCGGCAAACCATCTGAAAGGCGTAACCGCCATCATTACCATGACGGAATCAGGCCGTACGGCGCTGATGACGTCACGTATCAGCTCAGGTCTGCCTATCTTCGCCATGTCCCGCCATGAGCGCACGCTGAACCTGACGACGCTGTACCGTGGCGTCACGCCAGTGTACTTCGACAGCACCAGTGATGGCGTTGCGGCTGCTAACGATGCCGTTAACTTGCTGCGAGACAAAGGCTATCTGGTGTCTGGCGATATCGTTATCGTGACCCAGGGCGACGTGATGAGCACCATCGGCTCAACGAACACTACGCGTGTCATGACCGTCGAGTAAATGCGTTAGCTGTCGCGCATAAAAAAATCCCCCGTTTCCGGGGGATTTTTTATTTCTTCGGATATAACTCTTTACGCCGGTAAGGCTCTTTTTCGCCCGGCTTACGTGTTTTCAAGAGCTTGAGGATCCAGGTGTACTGTTCTGGATGCGGTCCCACCAGAATTTCGACCTCTTCATTCATGCGACGCGCAATCGTGTGATCATCTGCGGTGAGCAAATCATCCATAGGTGGGCGGACTTCAATGGTCAGTCGATGGGTTTTCCCGTCGTAGATAGGGAACAGCGGTACGACGCGTGCGCCGCACACTTTCATCAAACGGCCTATCGCGGGCAGCGTCGCTTTGTAGGTGGCAAAGAAATCAACGAACTCGCTATGTTCAGGGCCATGATCCTGGTCCGGCAAATAGTAACCCCAATACCCCTGACGAATGGATTTGATAAAGGGTTTAATGCCATCGTTACGCGCATGCAAGCGCCCACCAAAGCGGCGGCGAACGGTGTTCCAGACGTAATCGAAAATCTTATTGCCCTGGTTATGGAACATCGCCGCCATTTTCTGGCCCTGCGATGCCATTAACATGGCGGGAATATCCACCCCCCAGCCGTGCGGCACCAGAAAAATCACTTTCTCATCGTTGCGACGCATCTCGTCGATGATTTCCAGTCCTTTCCAGTCGACCCGATTCATCACTTTTTCAGGCCCACGTAACGCCAGTTCACCCATCATCGCCATCGCCTGCGGTGCGGTCGTGAACATGTCATCGATAATCACTTCGCGTTCGGCATCGCTTTTATCCGGGAAACAGTAGTACAGGTTAATTTGCGCACGGCGACGGGCACTTTTACCGAATCGACCAGCAAGTAAACCCATTTTACCGAGCACAGGGTCACGCACAGCCGCGGGAAGTAAGGCTATGCCTGCAAAGGCATAAACACCAAGCCAGGCACCCCAGTGGCGTGGATGGCGAAACGATTTCTCAAACTCGGGAATATATTCAATATTATTTTTTTGGGTTTCCATGCTGGTTCCAGGGTCTGGTGACGCACAAAATTATAATGAGGTAGTTTAGCGAGGCAGGCTCAAAGGCACAAAAGAAAAAGCCGGCGCATGCTCGCACCGGCTTCCTAGACGCAAGAGCACTAGTCGAAACGCAGTTGCGGCATCACTTCTTTCACCTGCGCCAGGTAGTCGCTGCGATCTTTACCGGTCAGCCCTTCGGTGCGCGGCAATTTAGCCGTCAACGGGTTAACCGCCTGCTGGTTAATCCACACTTCGTAGTGCAGATGTGGCCCCGTTGAGCGCCCGGTGTTGCCTGAAAGCGCAATGCGGTCACCACGTTTCACCTTCTGACCCGGCTGAACCAGCAGTTTACGCAGGTGCATATAGCGGGTGGTATAGGTGCGACCGTGACGAACGGCAACGTAATACCCTGCAGCGCCACTGCGTTTTGCAATCACCACTTCACCATCACCCACAGAGAGTACTGGCGTGCCTTGCGGCATCGCGAAGTCAACACCACGGTGCGGCGCGACGCGCCCGGTTACCGGGTTCAGACGACGTGGATTAAAGTTGGAGGAAATACGGAACTGCTTTGACGTTGGGAAACGCAGGAAGCCTTTCGCCAGCCCGGTCCCGTTACGGTCGTAGAATTTACCGTCTTCTGCGCGAATCGCGTAATAATCTTTACCTTCAGATCGTAAACGCACGCCCATCAGTTGGCTTTGCTCGCGCTTGCCGTCCAGCATTTCGCGGGACATCAAAATAGAAAACTCGTCGCCTTTTTTCAGCTTGCGGAAATCCATCTGCCACTGCATCGCTTTGATGACGGAGCTGATTTCACCGCTGGTTAAACCGGCGTCACGAGCGCTGGCTACAAAACTGCCGCCAACAGTACCTTTCAGCACGTTGTTAACCCAGTCGCCCTGCTGCATTTCGCTGGTCATTTTGAAACCGTTTCCAGCACGATCGTAAGTTCGGGTTTCGCGGCGGGAGACTTCCCAGGTCAGGCGCTGTAAATCACCGTCGTTAGTCAGCGTCCAGGAGAGCTGTTGACCAATTTTCAGGTTACGTAATTCTTTATCTGAGGCAGCAAGCTGGCTGATATCGCCCATCTCAATGCCGTACTGATTCAATACGCTGCTGAGTGTATCACCTGTCGAAACGACGTATTCGTGGATACCCGCTTCATTTGCAGTTTTGTCATCCAGCTCATCCTGAGGGATCGCTTCATCTTCCTGCGGAGCTTGATCGATTGGCTCGCTGGCTTCAGGTAGCAACGAACGGATTTCATTCTTTTCCAGCTCGATGGTTTTGACGATAGGGGCAGAATGCGGGTGGTACACATAGGGCCGCCATACGGCGACCGCTAAGGTGAGAACGGTAAGAGACCCCAGCATGACGCGGTGGGGTCTAGGCAGATTGTTAAATGCCAGGGCGACAGAGCGGGCTATCTGTTGCACGTATTCACTTCCTCGTTAATCTCCTTTCAGGCAGCTTGAATACTGGTTCGCCAATTGGCTGAGAAACTGCGAGTAGCTCGTTTTGCTCAACGTAATATTGGTTCCAAGCGGGTCCAGGGTTCCCATGCGCACGGAAGTTCCCCTGGCCACGGCTTCAACGACCGCTGGCCTGAACTGTGGCTCAGCAAAAACGCATGTCGCTTTTTGCTCAACCAACTGTGTTCTTATTTCATGTAAACGCTGCGCACCAGGCTGGATTTCCGGGTTGACGGTGAAATGCCCCTGCGGGGTCAGACCGTAGTGTTTTTCATAGTAGCCATAAGCATCATGAAAAACGAAATACCCTTTTCCTTTCAATGGTGCGAGCTCGTTACCTACCTGCTTATCGGTTGCGGCTAATTGTGCCTCAAAATCCTTCAGGTTGGCGTCTAGTTTGGCTCGACTTTGCGGCATAAGTTCCACTAATTTATCGTGGATTGCAACCGCTGAGAGCCGCGCTATCTCTGGAGAGAGCCAAAGATGCATGTTGTACTCGCCATGATGGTGATGGTCGTCACCTTTTTCACCTTGGCCGTGGTCGTGCCCTTCGTCATGATCGTCGTCATCTGACCCTTTCATGAGCAGCGGTTTCACACCGGCAAGTTCAGCGATGGTGACCTTTTTCTGCGCAGGTGTCTGGCTCGCGGATTTCTGCATGAACGCTTCCATCTCTGGACCAACCCAGACGACTAAGTCCGCGTTCTGTAAGCGTTTTGCATCAGATGGACGAAGTGAATAGTCATGTTCTGACGCACCGTCAGGCAGCAATACTTGCGTTTCAGTGACGCCATCGGCGATGGCAGAAGCGATGAATCCCAGCGGTTTAAGCGAAGCGACAACGGCGGCGTTAACATCTTGTGCTGTGGAGCCCAAAAGGGCAGCGGATAATGCTGCGAAAAGAAGCGTATTTTTATGTAACATAATGCAACTTATGATCGTAATGAATGAGTTGGATGTGATATTATAACATTCGATGACTTCTGCAAGCTTAAATTGACATGATGAATTTAGTTTCTATCGAAAATATCTCGGTCTCATTCGGTCAGCGCCGCGTCCTTTCTGACGTGTCCCTGGATCTGAAACCGGGCAAAATATTGACGTTGCTCGGCCCCAATGGTGCAGGTAAATCGACGCTGGTTCGCGTGGTTCTTGGTCTGGTAGCACCTGACACGGGTGTGATCAAGCGCGACGAAAAACTGCGAATTGGCTACGTCCCGCAAAAGTTACACCTGGACTCTACCCTGCCGCTGACCGTGAGTCGTTTTCTGCGACTGCGCCCCGGTACGCGTAAAGCCGATATTCTCCCTGCGCTAAAGCGCGTTCAGGCAGGCCATCTGATTGAAGCCCCCTTGCAGAAACTCTCGGGTGGCGAGACGCAGCGCGTATTGCTGGCGCGAGCGTTGCTAAGCCAACCGCAGCTTCTGGTGCTCGATGAACCGACTCAAGGCGTGGATGTTAACGGTCAAGTTGCGCTGTACGACTTAATTGACCAACTCCGTCGCGAGCTGAATTGCGCGGTGCTGATGGTTTCGCACGATCTGCATTTGGTGATGGCAAAAACCGACGAAGTGCTCTGCCTGAATCATCACATCTGTTGTTCGGGTACGCCTGAAGTCGTATCCATGCATCCAGAATTCATTTCGATGTTTGGCTCCCGCGGCGCCGAACAGCTGGGGATTTATCGCCACAACCATAATCATCGCCATGATTTACAGGGACGGATTGTCCTGCGTCGGGGAAATGGACACTCATGATTGAATTGTTATTACCCGGCTGGCTTGCCGGGATTATGCTCGCCTGCGCGGCGGGTCCGCTGGGTTCATTTGTCGTCTGGCGTCGTATGTCCTATTTCGGCGATACGCTGGCACATGCTTCACTGTTAGGCGTGGCATTTGGTTTACTGCTGGATGTGAATCCATTCTTTGCGGTCATTGCCGTCACGTTGATGCTGGCCGCGGGCCTGGTATGGCTCGAAAAACGCCCTCACCTCGCAGTCGATACCCTGTTGGGTATTATGGCGCACAGCGCGTTGTCTCTTGGCCTGGTGGTGGTGAGCCTGATGTCGAACATTCGTGTCGATTTGATGGCTTATCTGTTTGGCGATTTGTTGGCGGTGACACCAGAAGATCTGATCTTTATCGCGATTGGCGTTGTGATTGTGCTGGGGATTTTGCTGTGGCAGTGGCGCAATTTGCTCGCCATGACCGTCAGCGAGGATTTGGCCTTTGTCGATGGCGTTAAGCTTCAGCGCGTGAAGCTGTTGCTGATGCTGGTGACCGCGCTGACAATTGGCGTCGCAATGAAATTTGTCGGCGCACTGATTATCACGTCATTACTGATTATTCCGGCCGCGACGGCACGTCGTTTTGCTCGCACACCTGAGCAAATGGCGGGAGTCGCCGTGGTTATCGGCATGATTGCGGTAACGGGTGGATTAACCTTCTCGGCGTTTTACGATACGCCTGCTGGCCCGTCGGTGGTGCTCTGCGCCGCGCTGATGTTTATCTTCAGTATGATGAAAAAGCCCGCCAGTTGACGTGAATACCCTCTCCCACCGGAGAGGGTAAAAAAAAGTTAAGGCATTTCCGGAGGGGTGATGCCAAAGTGGTTCCACGCACGCACCGTCGCCATACGTCCACGCGGGGTGCGCTGCAAAAAGCCCTGCTGAATCAGATAGGGTTCCAGAACGTCCTCAATCGTTTCGCGCTCTTCACCAATCGCCGCCGCCAGGTTATCCAGCCCGACCGGCCCGCCAAAGAATTTATCCAGAATCGCCAGCAGCAGTTTGCGATCCATGTAATCAAAACCTTCGGCATCAACGTTAAGCATATCCAGCGCCTGAGCCGCGACGTCCAGGGAGATCGTACCGTCGTGTTTCACTTCGGCAAAATCGCGCACACGCCGCAGCAGACGGTTGGCGATACGTGGCGTACCACGAGAGCGCTTCGCCACTTCTAATGCGCCCTCATCGCTGAGTTCCAGGCCCATAAACCGGGCGCTGCGACCCACGATATATTGCAGATCGGGCACCTGATAAAATTCAAGACGCTGCACAATACCGAAACGATCGCGAAGCGGTGAGGTCAAGGAACCTGCCCGCGTCGTCGCGCCGATGAGGGTAAACGGCGGCAGGTCGATTTTAATAGAGCGCGCCGCAGGGCCTTCGCCAATCATGATATCCAGCTGATAGTCTTCCATTGCCGGATACAGCACTTCTTCGACCACTGGCGAGAGGCGGTGGATCTCGTCGATAAACAGAACATCGTGCGGCTCAAGATTGGTGAGCATTGCCGCCAAATCCCCTGCTTTTTCCAGCACCGGGCCTGACGTGGTACGCAAATTAACGCCCATCTCGTTAGCGACAATATTCGCTAACGTGGTTTTCCCCAGCCCTGGCGGGCCAAAAATCAGCAGATGATCGAGCGCTTCACCGCGAAGCTTCGCCGCCTGGATAAAGATTTCCATTTGCGAGCGTACCTGCGGCTGGCCGATGTACTCCTCCAGAAGCTTAGGGCGAATGGCACGATCCACCACATCTTCTGGCTGGTTGCTGGCTGCCGATATCAGGCGGTCTGCTTCAATCATCCTTTACCTCACAATGCAGCGCGTAGCGCTTCACGAATCAGGGTTTCGCTGTTAGCGTCGGGTTTGGCGATTTTACTCACCATACGGCTGGCTTCCTGTGGCTTATAGCCCAATGCAACCAGCGCAGCCACCGCTTCTTGCTCCGCGTCGTCTGACGTTGGGCCGTTCGGAGACGTCAACACCAGATCGGCGGCTGGCGTGAACAGATCGCCATGCAAGCCTTTAAATCGGTCTTTCATTTCGACAATCAGTCGCTCGGCGGTTTTTTTGCCAATGCCCGGCAGTTTAATCAGTGCAGCGGGATCTTCACGCTCAACGGCATTCACAAACTGTTGCGCAGACATGCCGGACAAAATGGCCAGCGCGAGTTTCGGTCCAACGCCGTTGGTTTTAATCAGTTCACGGAACAGCATGCGTTCCTGCTTGTTGTTGAAACCATACAGCAGCTGCGCATCTTCACGCACAACAAATTGGGTGAAGATGATCGCTTCTTTGCCCGCGTCCGGAAGTTCATAGAAACAGGTCATCGGCATATGGACTTCATACCCCACGCCTCCTGTTTCAAGCAGGACTAACGGGGGTTGTTTTTCAAGAATAATGCCTCTGAGTCTGCCAATCACATGACGCTCCTGCGTAAAGGGCTAAAGATTTACCGCCATCATAAAAAAAGGCTGGATGTTTATCCAGCCTGATTTGTGATTATCGTAACCGGCCTCGCGCCAGACTGAGCCGAGAGTCACTCATTTGCATGGAGTTTTGGGTTACGTGACAGTGCGTTATCGCAATGGCCAGCGCATCCGCGGCATCCGCTTGCGGATTTGCCGGGAGTTTAAGCAAGGTACGCACCATGTGCTGCACCTGGCTTTTATCAGCACCGCCAGTGCCTACCACGGTCTGTTTGACCTGACGCGCAGCATATTCGAACACGGGCAAATCCTGGTTGACTGCCGCAACGATCGCGACGCCACGCGCCTGGCCCAATTTCAGTGCTGAATCGGCATTTTTCGCCATAAACACCTGCTCGATGGCGAAGAAGTCGGGCTGAAACTGAGTAATGATTTCCGACACGCCCGCGTAAATCAACTTGAGACGAGAGGGTAAATCATCAACTTTGGTGCGAATGCATCCGCTGCCAAGATAGGTTAACTGACGCCCGACCTGGCGAATAACGCCATAACCGGTGATGCGTGAGCCGGGGTCAATCCCGAGGATAATCGACATCACGCATCTCCTGTAAGGGGTTCAGAGGCTCTCATCAGAGAGTCGCTGCAACCTCATCAGAAATTTCACCGTTATGGTAAACTTCCTGCACGTCATCGCAGTCTTCGAGCATGTCGATCAGACGCAGCAGTTTTGGCGCGGTTTCCGCATCCATGTCCGCTTTGGTTGATGGAATCATGGACACTTCCGCGTTATCCGCTTTCAAACCCATAGCAGCCAGTGCATCACGCACAGCGCCCATCTCTTCCCACGCGGTGTAGACATCAATCGCGCCGTCATCAAAGGTCACAACGTCTTCAGCACCGGCTTCAAGCGCTGCTTCCATAATCGCATCTTCATCGCCCGCATCGAAAGAGATAACCCCTTTCTTGCTGAACAGATAGGCTACGGAACCGTCAGTGCCCAGGTTACCACCGGTTTTGGTGAAGGCATGACGCACTTCGGCAACGGTACGGTTACGGTTGTCAGACAAACACTCGACCATAACCGCTGTACCGCCAGGACCGTAACCTTCATAAATGATGGTTTCCATGTTCGCGTCGTCATCGCCGCCCACGCCACGCGCGATGGCGCGGTTCAGGGTGTCACGCGTCATGTTGTTCGCCAGCGCTTTATCGATAGCCGCGCGCAGACGTGGGTTGGAACCCGCATCACCGCCGCCCAGACGCGCTGCTGTCACCAGCTCACGAATGATCTTTGTGAAAATTTTACCGCGCTTGGCATCCTGTGCCGCTTTGCGGTGCTTTGTGTTGGCCCACTTACTATGACCTGCCATAAAAAGTTCTCCAAAATTATCCTTCGCCTTTCAACTTCCAGATGCGTTGGCTGCGCCTGCTTAAGCCCGTCACTTACTGAAGTAAGCGCCTGGCGATTAACGGCTTTACCGCCTTGCCGGAAACTAAAATGCTCGGAAATTAATTAACATTAATTACAAATTCTTCAATCGCCTGCCGATTGCTCCACGACTTGGTGAGCGCCGCGGCCTCTGTCGCATCAACCCAGCGGTAGGTCAAATGTTCCGTGAACACAATTTCCCGTTCGTGGGGCAGCGCAAGACAGAACCATGATTCCGTATTGCGCTGAATTCCCGGCGCATAGCGATGACGTAAATGGCTAAAAATTTCAAACTCCACCGTGCGCTGGCAGTTCATCAAGGTCAGTTGCTCGTCGGCAACATCAATCAGGACCTCTTCCTTTACTTCGCGCGCGGCGGCCTGCAGCGCGGTTTCTCCCTCTTCCAGGCTGCCGGTTACCGACTGCCAGAAATCAGGATCGTCGCGCCGCTGCAACATCAGCACCCGTCTGGTGTCGGCTGCAAAAATGACGACTAACACCGAAACGGGACGCTTAAAGGCCATATCAGTTTTTCTCTTCCTTCTTCACCACGTCGATACCCAGCTCAGCTAAAGATGCCGGGTTAGCGAAACTTGGCGCTTCGGTCATCAGACACGCAGCGGCAGTGGTTTTCGGGAAGGCGATAACGTCACGGATGTTATCGGTGCCGGTCAGTAGCATCGTCAGACGATCCAGACCAAACGCCAGACCCGCGTGTGGCGGAGTACCGTACTTCAGCGCATCCAGCAGGAAGCCAAACTTCTCGCGCTGCTCTTGCTCATTGATACCCAGAATGCCGAACACAGTCTGCTGCATTTCACCGCTGTGAATACGCACTGAACCGCCGCCGACTTCATAGCCGTTAATAACCATATCGTAGGCGTTAGCAATCGCGGTTTCTGGCGCTGCTTTCAGCTCGTCGGCATTCATGTCTTTCGCGGAGGTGAACGGGTGGTGCATTGCGGTCAAGCCGCCTTCACCGTCGTCTTCAAACATTGGGAAGTCGATAACCCACAGCGGCGCCCATTTGGCTTCGTCGGTCAGGCTCAGGTCTTTACCCAGCTTGAGACGCAGCGCACCGAGTGCATCCGCAACCACTTTTTTGTTATCCGCGCCGAAGAAGATCATATCGCCGTCCTGTGCGCCCGTGCGCTCAAGAATGGACTCAACGATTTCTGCGTTCAGGAATTTAGCAACCGGGCTGGTAATGCCCTCAATGCCTTTCGCGCGTTCGGTGACTTTAATATACGCCAGTCCTTTCGCGCCGTAGATCTTCACGAAATTGCCGTAGTCGTCAATTTGTTTACGGCTCAAGCTTGCGCCGCCAGGAACGCGCAGTGCAGCCACACGGCCTTTCGCATCGTTAGCCGGGCCGGAGAAGACCGCAAACTCAACCGCTTTGAGCAGGTCAGCAACGTCCACCAGCTCCATCGGGTTACGCAGGTCCGGTTTATCAGAACCGTAACGACGTTCCGCTTCAGCAAAGGTCATGACCGGGAAATCACCCAGATCCACACCTTTTACATCCAGCCACAGGCTGCGAACCAGCGCTTCCATCAGCTCACGCACTTGCGGCGCAGTCATGAAGGAGGTTTCGACGTCGATCTGGGTAAATTCAGGCTGACGGTCTGCGCGCAAGTCTTCATCACGGAAGCATTTTACAATCTGATAGTAGCGATCGAAGCCAGACATCATCAGCAACTGTTTAAACAGCTGAGGAGACTGTGGCAACGCGTAGAATTTGCCTTTATGGACGCGTGAAGGGACCAGATAATCGCGCGCGCCTTCTGGCGTGGCTTTGGTCAGCATCGGGGTTTCGATATCCAGGAAACCGTGATCGTCCATAAAGCGGCGCACCAGGCTGGTGATTTTGGCGCGCGTTTTCAGGCGCTGAGCCATTTCCGGACGACGCAGATCCAGATAACGGAATTTCAGACGCGCTTCTTCGGTATTGACGTGGTTGGAGTCAAGCGGCAGCGATTCTGAACGGTTGATGATGGTCAGATCGGACGCGAGCACTTCGATTTCACCGGTTGCCATGTCCGCATTGATATTTTTTTCGTCACGCGCACGCACGGTGCCGGTAACCTGGATGCAGAACTCATTACGCAGTTCGGAGGCCAGTTTTAACGCTTCTGCACGATCCGGATCGAAGAACACCTGAACGATGCCTTCACGATCGCGTAAATCGATGAAGATTAGGCTACCAAGGTCACGACGACGGTTGACCCAACCACACAAGGTCACCTGCTGTCCGACGTGGGACTGACGTAACTGCCCGCAATATTCTGTACGCATGAGATATCCCTTAATTTAGCCGCAGGCTAAATGTCGCCTGTTTTACAGGCTACTATGTCGCAGCTTTCTGTATGTCACTAATAGGTGAAAAAAGGCGGCTATTATACTGGAAATTCCGCCGTACGATAAGAGAGAAGCGCGCCAGACGCGCGATTGCTGCACTCTTATTGCGCATTCTCACAAAAATTAACAAAATTATCCGATCTTCAACAGGGTTTCTCGTCGTAAGGTGTTACCTAAGCTAATTATTTGACTGGAGTTAACATGTTCACACTGGATGCTACCAAAACCGCGCTTGTGGTGATTGATTTACAGGAAGGCATTTTGCCCTTCGCCGGAGGCCCTCATGCGGCGGCGGACGTCGTCAGCCGCAGTGCGCGACTCGCTGAGATGTGCCGCGAAACCGGTTCACCCGTGGTAATGGTGCGTGTGGGATGGTCTGCGGATTTTGCCGAAGCGCTGAAGCAACCTGTTGATGCGCAGACCCCAGGTCAGGCGCTGCCGGACAACTGGTGGGATTACCCGCTCGCGCTGGGCAAGCAAGATAGCGATATCGAAGTCACTAAGCGCCAGTGGGGCGCGTTCTACGGCACCGATCTAGAGCTGCAGTTACGCCGTCGCGGGATCGACACCATTATTCTGTGCGGCATCTCCACGAACATCGGTGTGGAATCCACCGCGCGAAACGCCTGGGAGATGGGCTTTAATCTGGTGATCGCCGAAGACGCCTGCAGCGCAGCCACGACTGACCAGCATATGGGCAGCATGACAAATATTTTCCCGCGTATCGGTCGCGTGCGCACGACGGAAGAGATTTTAAGCGCGTTATGATTTATCTGGGCCTCCCGCAATGGTCGCACCCTAAATGGGTGCGTCTTGGCATTACTAGCCTCGAAGAGTATGCCCGACACTTTAATTGCGTCGAGGGCAACACCACGCTGTACGCACTTCCCAGAGCAGAAATTGTTGAACGCTGGCGCGAGCAAACGACCGATGATTTTCGCTTTTGCTTTAAATTCCCGGCGACGATTTCTCACAACGCCGCGCTGCGAAACTGCGGTGATCTTACGCAGGAATTCCTGGAACGAATGTCACCGCTGGCAAATCGAATCGGACAGTACTGGTTGCAACTGCCCGCCACCTTTAGTCCGCGAGATTTACCTGCGCTGTGGCAATTTCTCGATGCCCTGCCCCGCGACTTTAGCTATGGCGTTGAAGTTCGACACCCGGAGTTTTTCGCGAAAGGCGAAGCTGAAAAAGCGTTGAATCGTGGCTTACACGAACGCGGCGTCAATCGCGTGATTTTAGATAGCCGTCCAGTGCACAGTGCTATTCCTCATAATGAAGCCATTATTGAGGCCCAGCGCAAAAAGCCGAAAGTGCCGGTTCACGCGATTGTCACCGCCAACAACCCGATGGTCAGGTTTATCGGCAGCGATAACATGCAGCAAAATCGCGAACTGTTTGGCGTCTGGCTACAAACGTTGCCGAAATGGGAACAGACCACCACACCGTATCTTTTCTTGCATACACCGGACATTGCTCAGGCCCCTGAACTGGTCGATGCTCTTTGGCAAGCCTTGCAGGCTGCCGCTCCGTCTCTCGGCCCCGCCCCCGCCATCCCACAACAATCTTCTCTTTTCTGAAATCAGCCCCTATCATAGAAGTGCCATCTGCCAAAACAACAGGGAGTTTGTATGGTCAGCGCGCTGTACGCGGTGTTAGGTGCATTACTACTGATTAAATTTTCGTTCGATGTTGTGCGCCTGAGAATGCAATACCGTGTCTCTTACGGTGACGGTGGATTTTCAGAATTACAAAGCGCGATCCGCATTCACGGCAATGCCGTGGAATATATTCCTGTTGCATTAATTCTGCTCCTGCTCATGGAAATGGACGGCGCGGAAACCTGGATGGTTCACGTCTGCGGTCTGCTGTTGATCGCCGGGCGTATCATGCATTACTACGGTTTTCACCACCGCTTATTCCGCTGGCGTCGTTCCGGCATGAGCGCAACCTGGTGCTCACTGTTACTGATGGTGCTGGCAAACCTGTGGTATATGCCTTGGGAGTTGGTTTTCTCGTTTCATTAGCGCACAATACGCCACTTTATTTTTCCCGGATTTTTACGTTATGACCGATCGCGACACGCTTTTTTCCGCGCCTATCGCCAGTCTGGGCGACTGGACCTTTGATGAACGGGTAGCCGAAGTCTTCCCGGATATGATCCAGCGCTCTGTTCCAGGTTACTCCAATATTATCTCTATGATCGGCATGCTGGCTGAGCGTTTCGTTCAGCCCGGCACGCAGATCTATGACCTGGGCTGCTCGCTGGGCGCGGCAACGCTGTCCGTTCGTCGTAACGTGCATCATGACGGTTGCAAAATTATCGCTGTCGATAACTCTCCCGCCATGGTTGGGCGCTGCCGTCGTCACCTGGACGCCTATAAAGCGCCCACGCCGGTCGAAGTGATTGAAGGCGATATCCGTAATGTCGAGATCAAAAATGCCTCGATGGTCGTTCTCAATTTTACTCTGCAGTTTCTGGAACCCGACGATCGCCAGTTGTTGCTGGACAAAATTTATCAGGGGCTCAATCCCGGCGGCGCGCTGGTCCTGTCTGAAAAATTCAGCTTTGAAGACGCCAGCGTGGGTGAACTGCTTTTCAACATGCACCATGATTTTAAGCGTGCTAACGGCTACAGCGAACTGGAAATCAGCCAGAAACGCAGCATGCTGGAAAATGTGATGCTGACCGACTCCGTCGAAGCCCATAAGGCGCGTTTGCATAAAGCCGGTTTTGAACACAGCGAATTGTGGTTCCAGTGCTTCAATTTTGGTTCTCTGGTGGCACTGAAAGGCGGTCAGGCATGATTGAGTTCAGCAATTTTTATCAGCTTATCGCTAAAAACCATCTCTCCCACTGGCTTGAAACACTGCCCGCACAGGTTGCTGCCTGGCAGCGCGAACAGCTGCACGGTCAGTTTAAGCAGTGGAGCAATGCCGTCGAGTTTTTACCGGAAATGATGCCATATAAACTGGATCTGTTGCACAGCGTAACGGCTGAAAGCGAAGAGCCGCTGAGCGATGGGCAACTGCTGCGCCTCGATAAATTAATGCGCAATCTCATGCCCTGGCGCAAAGGACCGTTTTCACTTTACGGCCTGAATATTGATACTGAATGGCGTTCCGACTGGAAATGGGATCGCGTCGTGCCTCATCTGTCGGATTTGACCGGTCGCACGATTCTCGACGTGGGCTGCGGGAGCGGTTACCACATGTGGCGCATGATCGGTGCTGGTGCGCACCTGGCCGTCGGTATTGACCCGATGCAACTGTTCCTGTGTCAGTTTGAAGCCGTGCGTAAATTGCTGGGTAACGATCAGCGCGCCCACCTGCTGCCGCTGGGCATCGAGCAGCTTCCTGCTCTGGCCGCTTTTGACACGGTCTTTTCGATGGGCGTGCTTTATCACCGCCGCTCACCGCTCGAGCATTTATGGCAGTTGAAAGATCAGCTGGTCAACGGCGGCGAACTGGTGCTGGAAACGCTGGTGATCGAGGGTGATGAAAATGCGGTGCTGGTGCCGGGCGACCGTTATGCGCAGATGCGCAATGTCTATTTCATTCCTTCCGCCCTGGCGTTGAAAAACTGGCTGGAGAAGTGTGGTTTTGTGGATGTGCGTATCGCCGATGTGTGTGTCACATCGACTGAAGAGCAGCGACGCACGGAATGGCTGACCACCGAATCCCTGGCTGAGTTCCTCGATCCGAACGACAGTACAAAAACGATCGAAGGCTATCCTGCGCCTATGCGCGCAGTGTTGATCGCCACGAAGCCGTAAAAACAGTATCGGTGGCAGGAAAAAACGATAAAAAAAGGCCCCTGTTGAAATTGCAGGGGCCTGGTACAAGCAAGCATCATATTGGGCAAGATGATGCGCGGTAAAAATCGGTACGTTGCTACACGTGATGACGCTCAATTATCGATTTCATTACCGCAACCGACTCTCCCTCTACGCCATAGCGGGAATACTCATCCGCTTCGGCATCCGTCGACATTGACAATCCTGTATTGCGATAACGCATGGGTGAAGGCGTCCATTTGCCTGCAGAGCTGTGAAGCTCCTCAACCCCGGCGTTGATAAAGATTTCCAGATTGCTGGCACGGACACCCGCGCCTGCCATGATTATTGGAACACCTGATTGTGCTTTAAGTTCCGTAATTAATTTTATTCCTTTTTCAGCAGACGATGCCTGCCCCGATGTCAGGATACGTGCCACTCCTAATTCCGCTAACTTATCAAACGCTTGCGGCGGATTTCGGCACATATCAAACGCACGATGAAAGGTAACCGCCATCCCTTTCGCGGCCGTCATAACCTGCCGCATACGCGGCATATCGACATTGCCATCTTCATCCAGCAGGCCAATCACCAGCCCCGGGAAGCCCAGATCGTGAACCATCGCAATGTCTTCCAGCATGGCGTCAAATTCACCCGATGAATAGAAAAAGTCACCGCCACGCGGGCGAATAATCGGGTGTACCGGGATTGTCACGTTCTGGCGAACCGATTTCAGTACGCCGTATGACGGCGTTAACCCGCCCTCTTTTGGCGCCGCACATAATTCAATGCGATCGGCTCCGTACTGTTGCGCCGTTACCGCGCATTCCGCGCTGTAACAACAGATCTCTAAAAGCGCCAAAACATCCTCCTTAAAATTGACGTTAACGTACCATCATGCCACGCCGCAAAACGACGGACGTCGCGTGAGTTCACAAACTTATGTGACTTAAGCTTCACTCGCGACGATTTGCTCAAGGGTCCACGGGTGAAATTTCACGGTCACCCTGCCGTCTGTCACCGCCAGCGTTGGATTAGGCAATCGCTCGCGAGCCCCTTTCGGTGCGCTGGTTTTGACAAAGATACCCGGCTTGCTTAAACCTTCATCTGACAATAAGGCCAGTGCGCGGGCGTTCAGAGTTTCGGGGTCACCCGGCAACACAATTTCAATATGCTCCCAGCCCTCAATCGGGTAACGTTTTTCGCCCGGCCACGGCAATTCCACAACGCTAAACTGCCAGTGCGCAACGCACACGGGTTCGTGAAGCTTAAACAAACAAATAGGACGACCGTTAATTTCGGTTTCAGACAACAGTTCGCCACACTGTTCAAGCCCACGACGCCAGCGCTCCGCCGTCGCATTTTGATGGCAGCGAAGAGAAATGTGATCCGCGTCGAGGGGGGCAATATCCAGCCCAAGCTGAGTGGCAAGTTCTGTGAACGCCTGAGTGAAACGCGGAAGATCTGCGGAAATATCATGCAGTTCATCAATGGATTGCCAGTTCGTCATCAGAAGGTCTCTTATCGTGTCGCAAAGTCGCTAATTTACTCTGTTGGCTCCCGTCAACCAACCGCAGTTTTGAGGATTTTACCGTTGCATGCTTATGCACTCTTTCATCGCTTGTTTTCTGCACGCTCTTGAGGCGGTGCAATGCTGACGCCAGGTGCCATTTGCAGTATACTCCCGCCCTAAATTCTTAAACTGGCGCGGGTTGTCGCTCATCCGCTTCAAAAAGGTAAGGTATCCAGGTGAATATTCAGGCTCTTCTCTCCGAAAAAGTCAGTCAGGCACTGATTGCCGCAGGTGCGCCTGCGGATTGCGAACCACAGGTTCGTCAGTCAGCAAAAGTACAGTTTGGCGACTATCAGGCCAATGGCGTGATGGCAGTGGCTAAAAAACTGGGCATGCCGCCGCGACAACTCGCTGAGCTGGTGCTGACTCATCTGGATCTCTATGGCATCGCCAACAAGGTTGAGATTGCAGGCCCTGGCTTCATCAACATTTTCCTGGATCCTGCCTTCCTGGCAAGCCACGTTGACGCCGCGCTGAAGTCCGAACGTCTGGGTGTTGCTCAGCCGAAGGCCGAAACGATTGTGGTCGATTACTCGGCCCCTAACGTGGCGAAAGAGATGCACGTCGGTCACCTGCGTTCCACTATTATCGGTGATGCCGCTGTCCGCACGCTGGAATTCCTCGGCCATAAAGTGATTCGCGCTAACCACGTGGGTGACTGGGGAACGCAGTTCGGCATGCTGATCGCGTTCCTTGAGAAACAGCAGCAGGAAAATGCCGGTGAAATGGCGCTGGCTGACCTCGAAGGTTTTTACCGCGAAGCGAAAAAACATTACGACGAAGACGCTGCTTTCGCCGAACGCGCGCGCAGCTACGTTGTAAAACTGCAGGGCGGCGACGAATACTTCCGCGAAATGTGGCGCAAGCTGGTTGACATCACCATGTCCCAGAACCAGCTCGCGTATAACCGTCTGAACGTTACGCTGACCCGTGACGACGTGATGGGTGAAAGTCTTTATAACCCAATGCTGCCGGGCATTGTGGCCGATCTGAAAGCCAAAAAACTGGCGGTAGAGAGCGAAGGGGCAACGGTTGTTTTCCTTGATGAGTATAAAAACAAGGAAGGCGAACCGATGGGCGTGATCATCCAGAAAAAGGATGGCGGCTATCTGTACACCACCACGGATATCGCCTGTGCGAAATACCGCTACGAAACGCTGCACGCCGATCGCGTGCTGTATTACATCGATTCCCGTCAGCATCAGCACCTGATGCAGGCCTGGACTATCGTGCGTAAAGCCGGTTATGTGCCGGAATCCGTTCCGCTGGAACACCACATGTTTGGCATGATGCTGGGTAAAGACGGCAAGCCGTTCAAAACCCGCGCGGGTGGCACGGTAAAACTGTCCGACCTGCTTGACGAAGCGCTGGAACGCGCACGCCGTCTGGTGGCTGAGAAGAACCCAGACATGCCTGCCGAAGAGCTGGAAAAACTGGCAAATGCAGTGGGTATTGGCGCTGTGAAATACGCGGATCTCTCCAAGAATCGTACCACTGATTACATTTTCGACTGGGATAACATGCTGGCTTTCGAGGGCAACACTGCGCCGTACATGCAGTATGCCTACACCCGCGTGCTGTCCGTCTTCCGTAAAGCCAATATCGATGAAAGCGCGCTGGCAAACGCCGCCGTCGTCATCACCGAAGATCGCGAAGCACAGCTGGCTGCCCGCCTGTTGCAATTCGAAGAAACGCTGACCGTGGTTGCCCGCGAAGGCACCCCGCACGTGATGTGTTCTTATCTGTACGATCTCGCAGGTCTGTTCTCAGGCTTCTACGAGCACTGTCCTATCCTGTCTGCCGATAATGAAGAAGCGCGCAACAGCCGCCTCAAGCTGGCGCAGTTGACGGCCAAAACGCTGAAGTTAGGTCTGGATACCCTGGGTATCGAAACCGTCGAGCGTATGTAACGCAGAAACAAAAAACCCGGCACATGCCGGGTTTTTTATTCTCAGAAGTATTTTCGCAAATATTCCGTGAGGCACAGAATCGCCATCGCCTGTCCATATGGCATTGAGGTTCGCGGGATCTGACGGTAAAACTCCAGATTGCTTCCCATCCCCGTCCCAAACGACGTTTGTAGCAGCTCGCCCTCCGGTGAGATGTTTTTCACTATCCCGCGAATTGCCCTTTCCGCCACGTCGGCGTATTCCGCACTCACATAATGCTTACGCACGGCTTTCAGTATTCCGTACGCAAAGCCTGCCGTCGCCGATGATTCCAGATACGAATTCGGGTCGTCGAGCAGGGTATGCCACAGCCCACTGTCATCCTGACACGTCGCCAGCGCCGCAATTTGGGCATCTAAAACCTGCACCAGATAACGCCGTACGGCATTGTTTTTCGGCAAATCAACCAGCTCAAGGAAATCGGGAATCACGATTGTTAACCAGCTATTCCCACGCGCCCAGCGCGCCTTGGCAAAGTTGTGCTGCCCGTCGTAGTTCCAGCCGTGAAACCACAGACCGGTTTCCCTGTCCATCAGGTTCTGGACATGGAGCAAAAACTGATAAACCGACTCTTCCACGTAATCGGGACGATTCAACAATTTGCCGATTTTCGCCAGCGGCAGCACTGTCATCATCAGCGTGTCATCCCACATCTGCTGATGATTTTCTTCTGCCAGAGTGATGTGTTGCATCCCTCCGTGGTCCGTACGCGGCATGTCATTCATCGCCCATTCAGCCCAGGTTTGCAGCCACGGCAGATACGTTGGGTTTTTCGTTTCTTCGTAGCGGTACGCCAGCGTAAGAAAGGGTGCCATCGTGTTGACGTTTTTGGTGGTGGCGCCTTCAGCAAAGCGATCGGCAAACCAGGTGTCGATGATTTGACGCATTTCCTCGTCACCGGTCTGGGAGTAATACTGCCAGATTCCGTAAAGCCCCACGCCGTGGGTCCACTCCCACCCCGCCCAACCTTTAGTATCAATGACGCGCCCATCGTCCAGCCGCAGTAAAAACTCGCCGTTTTTATCAGTAATATTCACCAGGTTGTGCGTCACCTTTTGAATCAACGATTTCAGTTCATCCCTGGCAATAAAATGCTCAGGTTGACGCAGTAACGGGCTATGCTTGACAGGCCAAACCTTCATTTTCTTATCCTCTGTGATAGGTCGAGTTCAGTACCGCGCGATCCTTCAGCGCAGGTGCAACAGGTTTATTGCGATTCAGATAACCAATATTGTTGTTACCCCATAGCGATTCGAACGGCATTCCCGCCAGCATTTCTACGGTCGCGCGGGCCTGCGGCGTGGCGGTCTCAGGCATAGCCCGGCCGGACTCACGCATTTTGGCGGTCTCTTCGCGTAGCGTGCTGTGCGTTTGCAGGTTGAGCTTAAAGCGCAATGAGACGAGGAAACCGCAGAACAGGACCAGAATAGTGCCTACACTCAGAATCATCAGAATCGTGTGGCTGACTTCTGCTGGCTGTGTTTTCTGACCGCTCACAAAGCCAGACATTTGCATCACAATACCCACCAGCATGATGGCACCCGCCTGCGAGGCTTTGCGCGTCAGGGTCATAATCCCGGCAAAAATCCCTTCTCGACGCTGACCGGTGATCACTTCATCAACGTCCGCGATATAGGTGTACACGTTCCATGGAACATAGTTGATTCCGCCGCGTCCCAGGCCCGCAACAGCAGAGACCAGCAACAGAAGAGCGTAAACATCGCTAAGCCCTGCGTAATAGAGCACCGCGTAGGAAATTGACGCCAGACCAAACAGCACCACCACCATGCGGTAGGACGGCGCGGGTCCAAAACGAATGCACAGCGGGATCATCGCGATAACGGCGATGAACTGGAAGATCGCCATTGTGCCCAGCAGGTTAGACGCCATCGACGCTTCCTGCATCAGCACGAAAACGACGTAATAGGTGAATACCGCGTTAAACACGTCCTGCGCAATGTAACCACCGAGGTACATGCCCAGATGCTGGCGGAAAATCTTTACGCGCAGAGTGGAGCTTAACTCAACAAACAGACGGTTAAGGCTTTGCCCAAGGTTGAGCTGTTTCTTCTCTTCTTCCGCCCTGAGCGCCGCTTCAGACCACTCTTCTCGCGGACGTTCCCAGGTAAAGAACCAAACGAAAGTCAGCATGACGGCGCAAAGTACGGAGAACACCAGGCTTGCGTAGAAGAAAGAGACGGCGTTGTCTTTGCCAAAATGCGTCAGCAAAATACCCGGCAGGAAAGAGGCCAGAATCGCCGACATCTGCGCCATGGAGATACGTGCCCCTGAGAATTTGGTCTTCTGTTTGAAATCGTCTGTCATTTCCGGCACCAGTGTTTCGTAAGGCACCAGAATCATGGTGTAGACGATATCAAAGACCAGATAGGTCAGCAGGTAGTACCAGAATCCCATATCGCCGACCCACATCAGTGAGTAGCTAAATACGCAGGGAATACCCAGCAGGATAAAGAATTTACGGCGGCCAAACCGTTTGCCGAGCCAGGTGGTACCGAAGTTATCCGTCAAAAAGCCCATCAGCGGACTGACAACGGCATCCAGAACCCTTGCCGCAGCAAAGATGAAAGTCGCCTCAATCGGCGTGAGTCCACAGAAGGTCGTGTAAAAATACAAAAGCCAGGCAGCCGTCAGCGCGGTCGTGCCTGCGCCAAGAAAGTCGCCTGAACCATAAGCGAGGTAATTTGAGAGTCCTATTTTGCGTGTTTTCATTGCCGTTAACCCTTTCAGTTTTGGGAGACTCCCTGGGAAGCAAACCTCATCCGGGAGTTTTTACACGGCTACAGTAGAAGTATCGTCAAGGGGATACCTTTCTGTTTCTGCCATCGCACTGAAACAAATGGCAATAATGCAAAGAGATTATGTACGCGTGTCACTGATTTATAAAACAGCGTTTCTCTTGCATCAAAAGGTTGGGTCATTTTTTGCGAGCCAGCCGTCAGATTCTTCCAACGGCTGGTGAAAAGGCAGGCAACTAGCGGTAGTTAACAATCACCTGGTTACTTTGAACTTTGAGTGCAGGAATCAAACGTCCCCCGCCCGGAACTTCCCAGACGAAACGCAGCGGTTCGATGGCGGGAACGCCATCCAGTCCGCGCGTTGTACCACTTTCTCCGTCCAGTTCAGTGCAGCGCGTCTGAGAACATAAACGAACCTGAAGCCCTGCGGGAGTGGGGCCAATAAGTTGATAGCGCCAGGCCACAAGCGTCATCAATCCTGACACTGGCTCCGGTGCTGAAAGTGGTCGCGACGATGCCGAAACGCCACGGTTACTGAGCGTGATCCCAATGCTGCTCGCCTCCCATGAACCCTCTCCGGCGGCCTGCGCCACCAGCGGGAAAAGTAAAATCAAAAGCCATTTGCGCATTATTTTCCTCCGATTGTCGCCGTCATACGGATATGGCGGTTATCCGACAGTTCCATATTTGAGAGCACCACCAGTTGCGTCAGACTGCGGCGTAGGAAGCGAGAAAGCAGCGGACGAAGTGCGTGGTTCACCAGCAGTACCGGCGGCGCGCCGAGCATTTCCTGACGCGAAAGCGCTTCCTGCGTTTGTGCCAGCAGTCGGTCGGCAAGGCCAGGCTCGAGGCCACCTCCGCCCTGCAATGCCTGCAGAAGCAAACGCTCAAGCGGTGTATCAAGACCGATAACCTGCACTTCTCCCGTCCCCGGGAACCACTGCTGAGTGATTGCGCGCCCTAACGCCACGCGTACTACGGCGGTCAGTTCGTGCGGATCGCTTTGCAGTGGAGCATGCTCCGCCAGCGTTTCCAGAATGGTTCGCATATCGCGGATCGGGACTTTTTCTTCCAGTAGATTTTGCAGCACTTTGTGCAGCGTGGTTAACGTCACCACACCAGGCACCAAATCTTCAGTCAGTTTTGGCATCTCTTGCGTGACGCGGTCGAGCAACTGTTGCGCTTCCTGGCGTCCAAAGAGTTCCGCCGAGAACTGACCAATAAGATGGTTAAGGTGCGTCGCAACCACGGTGCTGGCTTCAACAACCGTGTAGCCCTGGATCTGCGCCTGTTCTTTCAATGCACTTTCAATCCAGATCGCCGCCAGGCCAAATGCCGGATCGATGGTTTGTTCACCGGGCAGCGTTCCTGCCGCAGTGCCAGGGTTGATGGCCAGCCAGCGCCCTGGATAGGCGTCACCGCTGCCAATTTCAACGCCTTTCATCAGAATACGGTAGCGTGCAGGAGGCAGATCCATGTTGTCACGGATGTGTACCACCGGCGGCAGGAAACCCATATCCTGAGCGAATTTTTTACGGATACTGCGAATGCGCCCGAGCAGTTCGCCGTCCTGCTGGAAATCAACCATCGGAATCAAACGATAGCCCACTTCCATCCCAAGGGAATCCTCAAGCTGGACGTCGTTCCAGGTTGCTTCAACCGCCTGCGTATTTTCCGGCATTTTAACAGGAGTGATTTCCGCAGCGGGCTTGATTTCACGCCCACGTAACCACCAGGCCAGGCCTAGCAGTGCTGCGGTGAAAAGCAGGAAGACAAAGTTTGGCATGCCAGGCACCATACCCAGCAGGCCGAGCACAGCAGCAGAGAGCATCAGCACGTTCGGGTTGCTGAACAACTGCGTCACCATCTGCTGACCGACATCTTCGTCGGTGCTTACGCGGGTAACGATAACCCCTGCCGCAGTGGAGATGACGAGGGCCGGAATCTGCGCCACAAGGCCGTCACCGATCGTCAGCAGCGTATAGCTTTCCGCTGCCTGGCCCATATCCATACCGTGTTGCAGCACGCCGACCAGCAAACCGCCCACCACGTTGATTACCATGATCAGGATGCCGGCGATGGCATCACCACGAACGAATTTACTCGCACCGTCCATGGAACCGTAGAAGTCAGCTTCCTGAGTCACATCAGAGCGGCGTTTCTTCGCTTCATCTTCACCAATCAACCCGGCGTTTAGATCGGCATCGATAGCCATCTGTTTGCCCGGCATCCCGTCGAGCACAAAACGCGCGCCAACTTCCGCGATACGCCCCGCACCTTTGGTAATGACCATAAAGTTGATGATAACGAGGATCACGAACACCACGATACCGATGGCAAAGTTCCCGCCCACCAGGAAGTGGCCAAATGCTTCAACCACTTTACCCGCTGCCGCACCGCCGGTATGGCCATCCATCAGAATGATACGTGTAGACGCGACGTTCAGCGCCAGGCGCAGTAACGTTGTGAACAGCAGAATGGTTGGGAACGCAGCAAACTCCAGCGTACGCTGGGTGAACATCGCCACCAACAGCACCATGATGGACAGAGCAATGTTGAAGGTGAAAAGTAGATCGAGGATAAATGCTGGCAACGGCAGCACCATCATCGACAGAATTAGCAGGATGAGAATCGGCCCGGCAAGGATCTGCCATTGTACCGATTTCAGGTTGCTGGGCAGGCGCAACATCGCCACCAAATTAGCCATCAGTGTCCTTCTCGTTCAAAAAATCCAGTGCTGCAGGCACCGGAAGATTGCCAGGTTTTTCAGGTCGTTGACCGCCTGCTAAACGCCAGCGTTTCAATTGCCATACCCATGCCAGCACTTCCGCTACGGCAGCGTAGAGCTGCCCCGGAATTTGCTGACCAATTTCAGCGTGACGATAAAGAGCACGCGCTAAAGGTGGTGCTTCAAGTACCGGCACGCGGTTCTCACTTCCAATTTCTCGGATGCGCAGCGCGATAAGCCCCGCCCCTTTCGCGACCACTTTTGGCGCGCTCATTTTGTTTTCGTCGTATTTTAAAGCGACAGAATAGTGCGTCGGGTTCGTGACGATAACGTCAGCCTTCGGCACATCTTCCATCATGCGGCGGCGCGCGGCGGCACGCTGCATCTGGCGGATACGCCCTTTAACATGCGGATCGCCTTCCATCTGTTTATATTCGTCGCGCAAATCCTGGCGTGACATACGCAGCTTTTTGATATGGCTATAGATCTGGAAGAACACATCA
The DNA here is from genome assembly GCF_045627565.1 of Lelliottia sp. NCBI lineage: Bacteria > Pseudomonadati > Pseudomonadota > Gammaproteobacteria > Enterobacterales > Enterobacteriaceae > Lelliottia > Lelliottia sp. Next base: position 199,539 of record NZ_JAZQNX010000044.1, read on the forward strand.
AATCCAACCATGGGGATAATACTGAGTACCACCAGTACCGCGCAGAAACCCACTAAATCCATCGCATTACGCATGGCAGTGAGCGGGGATTCACTGAGGAGGCGCATCATATCTGGCCAATGGTGCCAAAGGTAAAACCCAGCAGTGCTGCCCATCAGCGTTGACTTAAGGATCGCCTTAAGCAACTCCGCCCCCGTTTGTGCAGAAAACATCTTTGCAATGCCCGGGAACGGGTTCAGTTTGGAGAATTTGGGTTGCAGCGATTTCCCGCTGAATATCAGACCACCCAGCATTATTGGCGATACCAGTGCCACCAGCACGACACCGCTGATCAAGGGTAACAACGCTATCATCGCGTTTTTAATCAACAGGATTATCTGGCTGAGGATCAAATTTTGGTCATTGACGATACTGTGATCGAAGCGTAACCCTGCCGAGAGCATACCCGCCAGCCGGTTGGCAAACGCCCCGCCGCCGAACCAGATAATGCATACCCCTACGATTAAAATCAGCAGGGATGTCAGCTCTCGGGATCGGGGGACTTGCCCATCCTCACGCGCTTTGTCTAGTCGGTGGGGTGTGGGGGCTTCTGTTTTGTCGTCGCTATCGTCTGCCACTGTCTTGCTCGCTGCCCATTACGTCAGACTTATCATGCCAGAGCCTCGGCTGACCAATGGCGGGAAAAGCTCATATAACTTGTCCTTTTTGTCCCGTTTAATGCAGCAAAGATGACGGTCGGAACGATCTAAAAACTCCAAATTTGGAGTGATAGTTATTATCGCCCCCTTTAACTGTTCATGATGCGTTAAAGAAACGGACCGTTCTATCAGTGTTTTTAAACATTAAATCAACACTAACCTTAAGTTATATCAACAAATAAAATAAACCACTTCGTTATTTATACCTACTAGTTATGCCATTTATAAAACTAATAATTCAGACTAATATCAAAAACCAGCCAAGTTATATTACAATCACCTTTAAATGAGCCGTTAAAATTTTCAATTATTAACAACCCTCTTTCCTGAAATAAACAAAGTTGTATACTGAGGTTAGGGATGAAATAAGTTTATATAAATCCCGATGTAAACATTCAACTACTGGATATAAATATCACGGAGCTTCAGCTTATGAATTTAAGGAAAAATGTCATTGCCGCCACTATGCTGGCGTTTATTTCCGGCAGCGCCTGTGCGGCTGAAACCAATGCCGGGACTATCCATTTTACCGGCCAAATCATAGAACCCAGTTGCACTATTAAGGGTGATGATGGTACGGATAGCACAGTTCCTCTCGGAACCTATCCCACCAGCTTATTTACGGCCCCAGGCGATGAGTCCACGCTTGTGCCTTTTGCAATCACCCTCGTAGATTGCCCGGTAAAAAGTGATGGCTTACCTCAGGTTCAATTAACCTTTACTGGACCCACAACGCTGACAGGTGCTACGACTTTACTGGACGTGAGCAAGATCACCACGACTGGTGATACCGCGGCAACCGGCGTCGGCATCGCAATCAGCTCTCAAGGGGAAGATGATCAACTGCTTTCGCTGGATGGTAAGGAAGGACAAATCTACATTGATCTTCCTGAAGCTAAAGAAGATCAGATTAAATCAAACTTCAACGCCAGATATAAATCATTCGCATCAAAAGTGACTGCAGGCCCGGCCGATGGTGATTTGACTGTGAATATTCTTTACCGCTAATAGCGCTTCCATTATCCATAAAGAGATATTTTTTTTCGTTTTCTCGGGAGTTATTCCTATTGATAGCCTGAAGCCCTCTTCGGGCTATCACTCCCGTTGATTTTAAAAACGTGATTCATAGGGAATGTTGATGCGTATTTCAGTGATTTTTTTATTATGCATTTCGGTATTTGCCACATCATTTTGCTATGCAACAGGTATACAAATTGGGCGCACACGAATAGTTTATGACGCAAGTAAAAAAGAGATTTCTCTTCCGCTGATAAATAAAGACAGCATCCTCCCCTGGTTGGTGCAATCATGGACCGATACGGGTGATGGAAAAACTCGTGGTCCCTTCATTGTGACCCCCCCTTTATTCCGTCTCGACCCGGAAAAAGAACAGAGCCTTCGTATTGCATGGAATGGCGCAGCGCTTCCAGAGAATAAAGAATCCCTGTTCTACATGAACATTCGCACTATCCCGGCAACGGCAAAGGAAGACGATCAGAAAAACGTTCTGCGCTTGATTTATAAAACGCGTCTGAAACTCTTCTGGCGACCTGAGGGACTGAAAGGCACTCCCAGTGAGACCTGCCAGCAACTTCGTTTCACGCGAAGTGGAAAAATGTTGACCGTGGTGAATAGCGGCGATTTCTACAGCATTTTTGACAACCTGAGATTGGGAAACACGAAGATTGAAAGCGCCGATCAGGTCAGCCCTCAGTCAAGCGTCAGCCTCCCTGTTCCTGACGGTGCTACCGGTACAAGCGTCACCTGGCGTTGCATAACAGATTACGGTAATGCCTCAATGCAATACACATTCAAACTGGCTTAGGACGAAACAAAATGATTCATGGATTATGTCCTTCGCTCAGCCATCGCCGCCTGCGCCTCAATCCCATTGTACGCTATTTAGGCGGTTTCTTGATGATGGCTTCGGCTGTGGCTCATGCTCGAGAATATCGTTTTTCACCCTCTTCACTGGAGGGCGACATGCTGATGCAACAGGATATCGACCTGTCTTTATTCTCGAAATCTAATGCCCAGTTACCCGGCGTCTACCCTTCAAGAATCAAAATCAACGATAACCCTATCGATAATCTTGATATCACTTACCTCAGCGATAAAAATGGCGATCTTGTTGCGCAACTGACACCCGAAATGCTGCGTAAATGGGGAGTTGATATTGATAAATATCCTTCACTTTCATCACAAGCGGCGACCCGTCCCCTGGCAAAACCACTGGGAGATTACATTCCTCAGGCGGCGTCGAAACTCGATTTTTCCGTCATGACGCTGAACCTCAGCATTCCGCAAGCGGCGATTAGCAGTAACGGCAGGGATTACATTGATCCTTCACGTTGGGACGATGGAGTCCCTGTTGCCTTTGTCGATTACAGTTTTTCCGGTTCACAAAGCGAGGATGATGCGCGTAGCAAGACCACCAATCAGTACTTGAATATGCGTAGCGGCGCTAACCTTGCGGGCTGGCGAGTGCGCAACTATTCCACCTGGAGCAAAACTGACGATGCGAACAGTTGGGATACCATTAATACCTATCTGCAACATGATATCGATGCATTGAAGGCTCAATTTACCGGCGGTGAGAGCAGTACGCGCGGCGAGGTTTTCGATAGCCTGCAGTATCGCGGGGTCAACATTGCATCCGATGAAGAGATGCTGCCATACAGTCAGCGGGGTTACGCACCTACGATTCGCGGTATCGCAAGTTCAAATGCGGAAGTTTCGGTGCGTCAGAATGGCTATCTTATTTACCAGCAAAACGTCGCGCCGGGGGCCTTTGCCATTGATGACCTTTACTCTACGACCAACAGCGGCGATCTCGAAGTGACAGTAAAAGAAGCGGACGGTACTGAACACCGCTTCACCCAACCCTATTCAAGCGTCGCCGTGATGCAACGCCCTGATCACCTTAAGTATGAACTCACCGCAGCGCGCTATCGTGCTGATAGCGGCAGCGATCAAAATGAGCCAGTCTTCGCTCAGGGCAGTCTCATCTATGGTGTGAATAACTACTTCACCGTCTTTGGTGGCGTGACCACGTCGCAGGACTATCAAGCAGCGAATGCCGGTAGCGGTATTGCGCTCGGTGCTTTGGGCTCCATATCTGCGGACGTCACGGTCGCTAAAGCCCAGCTCGATAATGATGAGAAAAGCACTGGCCAATCATATCGGCTGCTTTACTCCGGCAAAGTCGATGCGACCGACACTAACTTCACCCTGGCCAGCTATCGTTACTCAACAAGTGGCTACTACAGTTTTGCCGATGCCAACCAAAAATATGATCAGCATGAAGATGATTACCTGTTTCGCTACAACAAACGTAACCGTATTCAGGCAAGCATCAGTCAAAAGATTTACGACGTCAGCCTCTATCTAAACGGCTATCAGCAGGATTACTGGAAAACCTCTCAAACGGAACGCAGCATTTCAGCCGGGCTTAACACCGTCGTGAAAAGCATCAGTTTCCATCTGGCGTACACCTATAGTGAAACCAATGACAGTGAAAATGACCAGATGGTTTCTTTCGGCTTAAGTATGCCGCTCAGTCAATGGCTTCCCCGCGCCTGGAGCAGCTATAACATAAGTAACAGTAAACACGGTTACACACGACAAAATGTGGGGGTGAATGGCACGTTGCTTGATGACGAGCGCTTAAGCTATTCACTTCAGCAGAGCCACTCAAACCATGATGGGGATGATACCAGCAGCGTTTACGGCAGTTACCGCTCGCAGTATGCCAATCTCAACGCAGGTTATTACTACTCTTCTGATAATTCCCAGCAACTCAGCTACGGTCTTAGCGGGGCAGTGGTTGCACATCCTCTGGGGGTGACGCTTGCTCAGCCATTAGGGAACCAATTTGCCATTGTCAATGCAGGTCATGCGTCAGGCGTACGTTTCGAGAATCAACGTGGAATTCAGACTGACTGGCAAGGGAATGCCATCATTCCTTCACTGAGCCCGTATCAGGAAAACCGCATCCGCATTGATACCACCAGCCTCCCTGAGAACGTTGATTCTGCCGACACAGCCGTCACCGTGATTCCTTCACGTAATGCAGGTGTGGTGGCCCGTTTTGATGCCCACGTCGGTTACCGCACACTTATCACCTTGACACGTAACGATGGCAAAACCGTTCCATTTGGTGCAGTTGCTACTGCACGGTCACCGGTTATCAGCGGTATCGTTGACGACACAGGCACCCTCTATCTTGCCGGCATATCGGACAGCGTGCAGCTTGACGTCAAATGGGGTAATGCAGCTAACCAGCATTGCACGGCAAACGCGTCATTGGATCCGTCGCAAAATGCGATAAACCCAACAGGCATTCGCTCCGTCCGCGCAATTTGTCAGCAGGGAATGAAACATGTTAACTGATATGAAAACCTTTTCTCGCGCCTTCATCGGTGCGCTGCTTTGTCTCGTCTTTTCGGCTTCAACACCAGCAGCAACGACATTGTTCAATTGTTTTGACGCACCACAGGAATACAACATCACCTATGACAGAGATTTAAACGCCAGCGAAAACATCACTCATCACGAAATCAATGTGGATCATTTGGTCGGCGATGGGATGGAAATGGAGGCTAACTGCAGCTGTCCAAAAAATATGTCTGGCACCACGCCTGTACTGGAACTCACATTAGCGGGTAGCCCCCTTTCGCCAGGCGTCAGCGGGTATGGATATTTGACGGATAAAGTGGATATCGATGTCAGGGGATATACGGATGCGGTCAACTCGCCTGATGGCGGCGGATTATTCGGGCTGAATATTAATCAGTACCCAACATCATTCTCATCAATGCCTAACACGATTGAAGATATTAAAACCAAAGAAGGGACAGCCAGCGTATGCAGTGCGAGCACACGACCTTCTGACTCCACGTCAGTTAAGCGAAAATTCAAACTGAACGTGATTGGGGCAAAGTTTTACATCAAAAAACCAATTATTGGCAAAGAAGCGATCCCCACTACCCTCGTCGTTCAAAACTATACCTGCCTCTATTTCGGTTCAGGAAGTTGTGATACCACCGGCGCGCAGCAGGTGTCGAATATCTGGCTGAGTGGGTCGCTCTCAGCTCCGTTAAGTTGCACTATTAATGAGGGCAGCACGATTGAGGTCGATTTTGGCAATATCGTGAGCAAGCAATTTAACGGAAAAAGTCGACCACCTCAGGGATACGTCCTAAAAAATGTCGATATATCTTATCATTGCGATGATAACGCCATTGGGAATAATGACCGAATTAAGCTGACGCTAACCGCCGATCAGGGGGTTGTCGATAGCAGCGAGCCGCTGGTCGCGAAAATGCTTGATAAGGATGATGTAGGCGTTCGAATTTATGATGAGAATAACCAAAATGTGGCGCTAGACGGCACATTCGAATTCCCGGTCCCCATGGACGATCAAGGAAATGGTGTGGTGCGAATCAAAGCCGCGCCCGTCAGCACTACCGGAAAAACGCCGGAACCTGGTCAGTTTGAAGGTAACGTCACGGTAAAAATGGATTTGCGTTAAGTTATACGCAGGTTGCGTAAACAACCTGCGTATAAGTCGCAATAATTAGAACCCGAGGCTGTCCAGCAAATCGTCCACCTGATCCTGGCTGGCGACTACGCCCGCCTTGGTGGTATCGAGTTGCGGGCCATTCAACAGGCTTTCATTCTCGCGTTTCGGACGGGATGCGGGTTCCGGCATGTTTTCCAGAAGCACCATCAGTAACTGACGTTCGATTTCCTGAATCACATCCATCATACGCTTGATGACCTGGCCCGTAAGGTCCTGGAAATCCTGCGCCATCATAATGTCCAACAGCTGAGCATTGGTGAAGCTGGTATGATCCGGCACTTCACCCAGATACTGACGCGTATCGGTCACCAGCTCACGCGCATCGGTCAGTTCGATTGGATTTTCGAACCACTCGTCCCAACGTTTGCTCAGCGACTTTGCGCCTTTTTCCATCGCATCCTGGTGGGGTTGCGACGCTTCAACGCTGTTCAGCGCGCGCTCTGCTGCCTGCGCGGTCATCTGAACCACGTAGTCCAGACGATCGCGTGCATCAGGAATCGCTTCGGCGGCTTCGGCAATAGCCTGATCCAGGCCTAGTTCGCGTAAGCTGTCACGCAGCATGCGCGTCAGGCTACCAATGCGAACAATTATGTCGTTGGGCGAAAGCGCGTCAACGGGTTTAATAGAAGATTGCATCATCACCAGCACCTCACATGCCGAGTTTCTCGAAGATCTTGCCGAGTTTCTCTTCCAGGGTCGCAGCAGTAAATGGTTTAACCACATAACCGCTCGCGCCCGCCTGTGCTGCCGCAATAATGTTTTCTTTCTTGGCTTCTGCTGTCACCATCAGAACCGGGAGAGAAGACATATTGCCGTCAGCGCGAATTGTTTTCAGCAGTTCCAGACCATCCATGTTAGGCATGTTCCAGTCAGAAATAACAAAATCAAAGCCACCGGCTTGCAGTTTGTTCAGCGCATCGACACCGTCTTCTGCTTCTTCAACGTTATTAAAACCCAGCTCTTTCAGCAGATTGCGTACGATGCGACGCATGGTGGAAAAGTCATCCACAACCAAAAATCTGAGCTCTTTGTCCGCCATAAAACTACACTCCTCGTTAAATACGTATTGCCTGTCCGGCACTGATTTTCGCCAGCATTTGCTGGCTTACCTGGCTAAGATCGACCACTTCGCTCACGCCACCCATATTGATGGCCTCGCGCGGCATGCCGAACACCACACAACTTGCTTCATTCTGCGCAATCGTCCATGCGCCAGCCTTATGCATCGCTAGCATTCCGGCCGCACCATCGTTGCCCATTCCCGTCAGGATAACCCCAACGGCATTGCGCCCCGCATGTTTCGCCACCGAATGAAACAGCACATCCACTGACGGACGATGCCGGTTAACCGGCGGTCCGTCATGAATTTTGATCTGGTAGTTAGCGCCACTGCGCGCCAGCTCCATATGTTTGTCACCCGGCGCAATATAAGCATGACCCGGCAGAACACGTTCGCCGTCTTCCGCTTCTTTTACGCTAATCTGACACAGCTTATTCAGACGCTCCGCGAACGAACGGGTAAAGCCTGGTGGCATATGTTGGGTAATAAGAATACCCGGACTTGAGAGCGGCAATGGCTGGAGTACATGGCGAATTGCCTCTGTTCCTCCGGTTGACGCGCCAATCACCAGCAACTTTTCCGAGCTCAGCAGCGGCCCTGCTTTAATCGCCACGGGAGCCGAAACAGGCGTATGTGCCGTTAGTTTCGCCCGCGAGGCGGTACGAATCTTCTCAGCGATCATTTCGCTGTACGCTAACATCCCTTCACGAATGCCAAGCTGCGGTTTAGTGACGAAATCTATCGCCCCCAACTCCAGCGCACGCAGGGTAATTTCTGAACCTTTCCCCGTCAGAGAAGACACCATCACCACGGGCATTGGGCGCAGACGCATTAATTTTTCAAGAAAATCAATGCCGTCCATACGCGGCATTTCCACATCCAGCGTGAGTACGTCGGGGTTGAATTTTTTAATTAAATCACGCGCCACCAGAGGATCGGGGGCAGTGGCCACCATCTCCATATCGCTGTGACTGTTGATAATCTCCGTCATAATCTGGCGCATCAGCGCGGAATCATCGACAGATAAAACCCTGATTTTACTCATGCTTTTTCCTTACTCAGCGCATAAACCGTTTGTCCACGCAGGCTAAATTCGCGGGCAAGGTTGCTGAAGTTCTCCGAATGCCCTGCAAACAACAAGCCATCCGGCTTAAGCAGCGGGGCGAAACGGCGCAAAATGTCCTGCTGCGTCGTTTTGTCAAAATAAATCATTACGTTACGACAAAAAATAGCGTCAAACGGACCCGGCACGTTGTACTGCTTATCCAGCAGGTTTACCGAGGCAAATTCGACACAATTCGCCAGCTCCTGACGCACACGAACCAGCCCTTCATGGGGCCCGGTCCCGCGCATGAAATAGCGCTGTAACTGTTGAGGTGACAGCGTTTTCAGCTCTTCAAGGCGATACACACCGTTGCGTGCTTTTTCCAGCACTTCAGTATCGATATCGCTGGCATAGACTTTCCAGCGTCCAGGCGCCATTCCCAACGTATCAGCGAGCGTAATCGCCAGTGAATACGGTTCTTCACCTGTAGACGCGGCGGCACTCCAGACACGATACTCACCGCCACGTTTACGCGCGTGCTCCGCAAGCACCGGGAAATGGTGACCTTCGCGGAAGAATGCCGTCAGGTTGGTGGTCAGCGAGTTAATGAATGCCTGCCACTCTGCACTGTTCTGGTTGGCCTCCAGCATGCTCAAGTAACGACCAAAGTCATCAAGCTCAAGGGTACGTAAGCGCCTGACCAGTCGGTTGTAGACCATGTCTCGCTTATGATCGGCGAGCACAATCCCAGCACGCTGGTAAATCAACTGACAGATCCGACGGAAATGCGCGTCGGACAGCGCGAGGCGCTGTGTCATTTGCAACAATAATGACGATTGGCCCGAGGGCTGTGGTGTTGTCATGGCGCCTTCTTAATCACTTTCAGGTTACAACGGGCACGGTCTGCGACCGTCCGGCTTCGGCTACTTTTTCGACTTGCTCTTTCACGTTAAATACCGCAACCAGACTTGTCAGATGATCGGCCTGATTTGCGAGCTGGTCGGTAGCGGCGGCCGCTTCTTCTACAAGCGAAGCGTTCTGTTGCGTTACCTGATCCATTTGCGTCACCGCCAGAGCGACCTGCTCAATCCCACGGCGTTGTTCGTCAGAGGCGGATGCTATTTCGCCCATGATATCGTTCACTCGCGTGACCGAGGTGACGATTTCCGTCATGGTGTGCGCGGCGGTATCGACGAGTTCAGAACCTTGCTGAACGCGAGTAACTGACTCTTCGATTAACACTTTTATCTCTTTCGCCGCGTTCGCGCTGCGGCTGGCCAGATTACGTACTTCACCGGCGACCACGGCAAAGCCACGGCCCTGCTCACCGGCGCGCGCGGCTTCGACAGCAGCGTTCAGTGCCAGAATATTGGTCTGAAACGCAATGCCATCGATCACGCTAATTATGTCGCCAATTTTCTGCGAACTGGTGGCGATGTCCTGCATGGTGGTCGCAACATGCGAAGCCTGATCGCCACCTTTTTTGGCGGTTTGCGCTGCTTGCTTCGCCAGGTCCGACGCCTGGCGGGCGTTATCGGCGTTCTGACTTACCGTCGCCGTCAACTCTTCCATGCTGGCTGCCGTTTGCGCCAGCGATGCCGCCTGCTGTTCAGTGCGCGAGGATAAATCGTTATTCCCCGCTGCAATTTCTGAAATACCGGTGTGCATCGCATAACTGCCCTGACGCACATCGGTAACGGTTTCACGCAGTGAACCTTGCATGGCCTTGAGGCTGGCAAAAATGGCCGAAATTTCGTTCTTGCCATACACCGAAACCGGACGCGCCAGGTTGCCTTTCGCGATGCTGTCAAAATGGCTGCTGATAATCGCCAGCGGCAGCACGATCATTCGGCGCGACCAGAGCAACGACGCGCCTGTCAACAGTGCCGCCAGCACCACCATCGTGGCAAAAATCACGCCCGACATGTGATAGCTGGTCTGGCTGTCTCCGCTGGCTTTGGCCACGAACTGATTAATATCCTGCTGCCAGGCGTTAAAGCTTTTATCAAATGCGGCCTGGGAATCCTGCACCGGTGCGGTCAGGAAATCCGACAGCTGATTGTTCTCAAGCCAGGTCGCCTGATGCTCCAGATCGCTGTGCCACTGCGCATAATCCTTCTGCATTTGCGCTGTCAGCGCTTTCCCTTTTTCACTGACCGCTTCCTGCTCGCCAAACGCTTTAAATTGCGCTTGCGCCTGCTTCAGGCTGTCGCGTGCGGTGGTCATCAGCGCCTTAATGTCATCCGGCGGATAGCTCAGGGCGGTTAATGTGCCCGCTTTGTTCAGCGCAGTGCTGGCCTGCAAAAGCACCGCGCGCGTTTGTGCGAGCGTGGAGCGTTGCTGATTACTCGTCTCAACTTCCTGTAAGTTCTGATAGCCATCGCGAAAAGCCCAAAAAGACAACCCGTTACTGCCAACCTGCAACACACCGCAAAGGATCAGAATTAAAAACAGTGTGGTCGAGATACGAATACGATTTAACATCCACGCTCCCATCAAGCGGCAATCTGCCGCAGTTAAATTTCAGTCAAAATGTTTCCCAGTTTTCTTCTTTTCCATGGGCTGTCGCACGGGTGTTTTTCACCACAGCGGCAGACGTCGTCCCGGCAAAAACTGCACGCGACGTATCCGTATTGACAGGCGTAGAGGTAAGGCGGAACGCCGAGACGGCCATCTTCAGACGGCTCGCCTGATCTTCCAGCGCAGCGGCCGCCGCAGCGGACTCCTGCACCAGCGCGGCGTTTTGTTGTGTAACGCGATCCATTTCTTGTACGGCCAGAGCGACCTGATCGATCCCCCGGCTTTGTTCGTCAGATGCCGAGGCAATTTCGCCCATGATGTCCGTCACGCGGGTCACCGCGTTTACGATGTCCGTCATCGTTTCACCGGCGCTCTCAACCAGCACTGAACCGGTATTAACGCGTGAAACGGAGTCATCAATCAGGGTTTTAATTTCTTTGGCCGCATTTGCGCTGCGGCTCGCAAGGTTACGCACTTCACCCGCAACGACGGCAAACCCACGACCTTGTTCACCTGCGCGCGCGGCTTCAACTGCGGCGTTCAGTGCCAGGATATTGGTCTGGAAGGCAATCCCATCGATCACGCTGATGATATCGGCGATTTTTTTCGAACTGCCGGTGATTTCCTGCATGGTTTTCACCACACCATCCACCACTTTCCCGCCGTGTAGCGCCGTTTCTGAGGCTCTTTCAGCCAACTGGGACGCCTGACGGGCGTTATCGGCGTTTTGCTTCACGGTGGCGGTCAGCTGTTCCATGCTGGCGGCCGTCTCTTCCAGCGCGGAGGCTTGCTCTTCAGTACGCGAGGAGAGGTCGTTGTTACCCATCGCGATTTCGCTGGTACCGGTGTAAATCGCATCTGACCCCTGACGCACATTGGCCACGGTGTCCGTGAGTGAGCGCTGCATGTGATCCACGCTGCTCGCCAGTTCAGTGATTTCGTTACGCCCGGAAATCGTCAGCTTTTTGGTGAGATCGCCACTGGCGATTTCACGAATATGGCCGATAACGTTCCCTAACGGATTCAGCAGAATATGACGAATGCCGTACCAGACGCCCACCAGCACAATCACTAACGCCAATGCCAGAACCGCCATCTGCCATTTGGCAAAGCGGTAATCGTCACGGGTTTCTGTGAGCGCCGTAAGATATTGCTGGCTGCTGGCGGTGTCGTATTCTTTGAGTGCTGCCCCCAGTGCATTTTGCATTCCCTGGGTCGGTTGGGCGAAATACGCATCCGTATTACCGCTCTCGAGGAACTGAATCAGTTCCGTCAGCCCTGCCGCGTAGTTAGTATATTTTTCATCAATGTTAAGACTCACCTGCTCCATTGCAGGCTGAGGCGTAATTTGTTTGAAGGCGTCGTAATGTTTCGCCGCATCCGCCAGCGTGGCACGTGCATTTTTCAACAGGTCTGTTTTAGCCGTGCTCTGTTGATTATTGGGGTCCATCATCATACGGGCGGAGGAGCGGCTCAGGTTGATGCGCGTTTGCAGCATCAGATCCCAGGCCGAAGTGAGTTCACGCTGCTGCAAACGCAGATCGTTTGAAGCCGTGTAGCTCTCCTGATTTTGTTTCAAAGATGAGAAAAATAGCCCACCGGAAATAAGCTGCAAAAGTGCGAAAATGACCAGCACCATCATCAGCATTGTGACTACGCGGATACGGTTCAACATACAACACCTTCTCTAAGTTTTATTAACGGTGTTATCGGCACGGGTAGCAGGAACTTTACATTTGCGAAAGGGAAAAGCGTGAGCTTAGAACATGACGTCAACGATCAGGGTGTCGTTATAGGTTCCGGCGGGGGGAGTGGCCTGGTTGGTGAGAACTTTCGCGGTGTAGTTATACGTGCGTAAAAGCCCGTCAGTACTGACTTGCGACGAGGCTGCGCTGGCCCAACGTTCCGTCCCGCTTCCCCCCCAGCGGTTGTTTGTTGCGCCTTTGTAAATATCGTAACTCATGAAGTTATTTCCGCTCGCCATTCTGCGCACGCTATTGAGGGAATTGGCACCATTGTTAATGCCAATCGTGTATACACTGCCTTTGGTGCAGGTCACAGATACGGCCTGGGAAATGGTCGGGAAATTTTGCACCAGCGGTGCACTGTTGAAATTGACGTTTGGCGTGGTCATCGCGCTACAGTCATTGGTCACATTCATATTGAGCGTGATGCTGGTCGTCGCCGTCCCGGTTTGCGGCGTCAGGCAAACCCCTACCAGGCCGACCGAACAGACGTTGTAGTTGATACTAAACGTTAAGATCACCTGATATGGCCCCGCCGTGACGTTTTGTCCAGGAACGGTGCGGAAATAGAGCGGTATATTGTACTGTTTTGCACCCAACAGGCTGAGCAGCGTGCTGCCGCTCCAGGTATAGGCTTTTGCGATTTGCACTTCAGTGCTGCCCGAACACCCCGTCAAACCGCATAACCGCGTCGGAATCACATCCGTGATGGCCGCATTATCCGTACGCTTCATGGTGGCGCGGCTGTTTGCCGACACGGTTGCCGAGGTGTAATTCAGCGTCACCGAATCGTTGGTCAATAAATTCAGTACCGCATCGCAGCTCACTACCAGCGTGCCCGTCGTTTCGACCTCTCCCGCTCCGCTAAGAGCAAACGAGGTGACACTCCCAAACGACGCGTTGACGGTACTCACGTTACATACCGCCCAACTGACGCCCGATGTCATCAGCAGCAGGAGTAAGAGCAACAGGCGTTTCATGGTCCCACCCGACAGGTCAGCGGTCCGAAGGTTTGCAATTTATGTTCAGGATTCGCGCCAACCGTTAGCGTGGCATGACAGCGCTTGCCCCCCTGCATAATCACCTCCAGCGGGTTCACATTATTCAAATTTTCAAGCCAGGCGATGCCGTCATACCCGACCACCGCCGCACTGCGAGACGCGCGTCTCACCTGACTCCCGACCGGAATAGCGACCCCATCCACATCATGAAGAATCACGCTGGCCACCCGCTCTTGCTCCATCGGGAAATCCACCAGAAAACCGCTGTTACGACGGAGAGCGACACGGCGCTCGGTCTCTTTTAGCCGCGTATCTGCCGGCAAATTCAGCGTGTTGATGCTGTAGCTCGCCGGATAATAGGCCGAGACACCGCTGATCAGCAGATAACCGTTATTGTTTGTCTTACCGACAGGCTGATTTTCGTAATTCACGGGCACATCGGGATGCCCATCGGTGCTGATCACCACAAATGCGTCGTTGATTTTGTTTGCGGCGAACAGTTCGCCATCCATCAGCACAATCGAGCCCATCGCTTCGCCCCACCAGGTCATTCGGTCCTGCTCGCCGTACCCGCCGCCCTGCAGCTCGATATTGTTATTACGCCAGCCCAGCGAGGCCTGCTGATAGTTACGCGACTGGGATTGGTTCGCCCACGCCATATTCCAGCTCAACCCGCCATCCGTCGGCATGGAGTGGTTGTAGTTCACGCGCTGCGTGCTGCCCGAATCAGGCGTATTTTCGAACGTTACGGCGGCACTGTCGCGCTCACCAATCGGGATTTGTAGGGACATGGCAACCGTCCAGTCACCACGCTGCTGATCGCGGCTGGCCGCCAGATAGATGCTGCTACTGCCCCACAAATTACGGCTCCACGACAGGTTCAGAAGCTCGGTTTTTTGGCTGTCAAAACTCTCAACGCCAATCCACGCCGCGCCGATATTACCGAAATCGCCCAGATTAAAGGTCAGCGAATATTGGTCGGTATTCCGACTCAGGCTGGCAATGGGTTGTTTTTTTTCATCGTAAAGCGTGGGTTGATCGTAAAGCGCCAGATTGCCGTATCCCCGATCGCGGCGTGAATGCTGAGTAGCAAGGCTGAATTCGCTGGTGCTGTACTGATAACCCCAGCTGGTTTGCCCGCCTTCTTCCCCGCGCAGGCGACTGTGTGTGTAAGAGGAGTTGATCACCCCATAGCGCCCGAGTTTGACGATGGCCCCTGCACCACCTAATGCCAGCTCTTCGGCCCCTTCTCCGTGCCCCTCAAGCGTCAGCCAGTCGGTCAGACCATAGCGATACGATCCGCTGCCCGCTGCGGGGCCGTAATCAAAATTCTTAATGCCATAATTGCGTCGCAGGCTCCCCAGAGTCACGGCACCGTCACTCAGTCCCTGCTTTAACAGTTCGCTGGTAACGTAAAATGGCATGGTGGTACTCACCTGACGCCCCAGCGCATCGGTGGTGATCAGCACGGCATCGCCGGCACCGTTGATATACGGCAGATTGGTGAGCGTGAAAGGACCGGGCTGTAATTGTGTTGATCCGGAGCGATAGCCGTTGATGAACAGATCGACCGACGTCGGCACGGCGGCTTCACCCGAAAACTCGGGCAGCGGCCAGGTCACCAGATCCGGGCGCAGCGAGAAGTCACGTCCATAGCTGATGCCGCCCATACGCACGCTGCTGCTCCAGCTGACGGCATCACTGATGACATCCCCGGCGGTCCAGGTGGTGGCGTCCTCTTCGTTGGTCACCATCAGGGTAGTGTCATACCGCACGTAGCCCTCTTCCTGACCCTTGTTGCCGGTAAACGTTTTGCGGGTATAGCCCGTTGAAGAGAGTGACCCGTTTTCGTTGAAATAGCGGAATTCATGCCACAGTGACGCCTGGCCGCCAAGGTGTTCCGTATGATTGGTGTAGAGATCGTAATTGAGCAACGCGCCGCGGCCAAACTGGGGTTTGCTCTGCCTGGGTTGGCCGCCGAATGGCGTCACGCGCGCTGAAACCCACTCACGCGGCACGGTGAGCAGCAGGCGTTGCGCGGCACTGTCATACTCCACGCGCACGTTAGCCAGCTGCGAGAGATTCACCTCCCCTGTCGGCACCTGCTCAGGCGGCAGACCGGCGCGCAGCAGATCGGCACTGGAGATAAAAAAGGTGCCATTACGCTGCGTGACAGGCACCACTAGCCCCGTGTCGTAGTGGTTTATCACCACCGAAAGCTGGAAAATGGCGTCGTTGTTCATCGTCTGCGCATCTGGCGGGGGCGGTAAACTGTCGTCGCCCGGTGTAGCCCAGGCGCTCGTCGACACACACAGCAGGATGATCATCGTCCGTTTCAGTTGACCGGCGCAGACTGCCATTGCGTATCTCTGGCATTAATTTGCGCACTGAGTTGGTGAGGTCGCTGTAACCCGGACGGCAGCGGCCAGCTGCGGGTGCTGTGCGGTAGCACGTAGCCCAATAACCCGTCGGCGACGGTGCGCTTCTGCCCTCCTTCCTGCATCGTCACGTGGCTAATCCTGACGTGAGTATCCCCCTGATTTTGCACCTGCACCGCAGGTTTTCCTCCCTCCTGGATGATCCGCCAGCTCAGGTTATTCGGGTCAACCAGCGCATGATGCGCCCCTTCCTTAATGGTCGGAATACCCTGGCCATATACGAACAACGGAATGGAATAACGCATTTGGATTTTCAGGCCAATCTCGGGCTGGGATTTGTCATTTGGCTGGGGAATTTCATCGACAATAATGCGGTAGGCTTGCTCGACACCCATCGGGACCGTGTTTTGTTTGATAAGACGAATGAGCTGCTTGCCCTCTTTGCCAATGGTGACAATCGGCGGGCTGGCAACCACATCCTGCTGCGCCGTGTAGCGCTCATACCCGTTTTCCTGCTTCCATCGCACGATGCGTACCTGCATAGTGGTGGCAGTGTTACCCTGATTCTGGATCCATAATTCCGTGGCTTTGGTGTCGGCAGACAACCACGGGTCAATTGGCCAGAGCAGAATCGTCGCCGCTGCGTGCGTCTTGCCCGTCAGTGCCGCAAAAATCACCCCTAAACTCAGTACGCCATAGCGTAAATAAGATGCCTTCATCAACCTTCTCCCTGTTTCACCAGGACAGCGTCACGGTGAGTTGATCTGAATAAGTACCTGCGGGACTGAATCCCGTCAAAAGCGCCACACCAAAGAGCGGCAGCGCAATATTGTTGCTGTTGGTATAGGTCACCGGAACGGCCTGATTGAGACCAATTTCACTGTTGGCCGCCAGCGAACTGCTGCTGTAAAGCCGATATGCCACCACGTCAGTTCCACCGGCACGCTGCATTCGACGTACTGACGCGTAATGCTGCCCACCATCAATGCTCATACTCAGCGAAACACCCGGCGTACAGGCAATAGATAACGATCCGTTGGGGACAAAACTGGTGCTCACCTGACCGGTCGCCACGCCTGAGCGCGTGCCAAAATTCAGCGTTCCTAGTACTCCACCGGTTCCTGCCGTCACCGAGCATCCCGGCGTGATGGTCGCGGCAACCAGGAACGACTGCGTGGTGACAGCTTGCGCGAACGGAGTGCACAAAAGGCACACCGTCAGGGCAAAAAAAACATGCAGTTTTCCCTCTGCGAAGGGTCGCAGATCTGGAATCACTTCCGTCATTTCCGGCGCTTGAGCTAGTAGGTCACGCTAACGTTAATGGTGTCGGTATACGTGCCCGGTACGACGGTAACGCTGTTGCCGCCCCCCGTAATTCGTCCATACAAGGTGTAACTGTCGATGCCCCCTGCCGTTGATGCCACAGGAATAGGCGCGTTGTTCGCGATAATATTATTGAATCCGCTGTCGCTGAAGAGGCTGTAAGCCACGCCCTGAGCGGTATTGGCGGTGTTTACCAGATACCGCGCTGGCGTGCCAGGCGTGCCGACGACAGTGCCCGGTGCCGTGGAGTTGGTATTGCCGGTGATCGCGACCGTATAACTGGCCGTTGTACATTGGATCGTAAAGGTGTTCCCGCCGCTGGCCCCGGCGAGCTGGGTCGTTAGGGTCGAAAATGTGGCGGGATGTGTGCCAAAGTCCAGACTACCGAAGTTAATGCCGTTTTGTGTCGGCGAGCCGTTGATCAGGCAACCATTGGTCAATGTTAACGTTGCACCAATGGTCCCGCTGCTGGTGACTGCCCCGGCATTTTGCGCCGCCAGGGCCAATAATCCACCCGTACATATCAGAAGGAGTTTACTTTTCATTTACTGCCCTCCAGAAAATGCTGCCTTCGCTTTTCGTATTTTATTGATAACACTCAATCTGTTAGCACCGCTTAACATTCCTGATGAGCAGTTATTGAGAATTTAGTTTACGGATGAGGCTTCAACCACCTACCTATTTTTATCTACGACGAATGCCTGATTTACGGTTTATTTCACGATAAAACAATGTGTTATATTTGTTATCGACCGGTTAAATCCTCTGAATTTAAAGATATATTCATTATTCTGTGACCGGCATCACAATATATCGATCTCGAAAGAGCAACTAAAATAATAAATCTTAAAAAATAGTTGTATGCAGTGTCGCTTTACTTCAATTTATGTGATGAATATTTAGATGCGCTGAAATTAAAAAATTATATGACTCAGCGTGCGACAAACACTTCATTGCATAACAGAGGGTCTTTTTTCGTGGCAAGTGCAAACAAACTCACGCTCTTCATCGTGATTTTCATGCTGGCGGGTATTCTTTCAGGGGCAGCGATTCATGAGTACGCATCGGCCAGCGCCATCGCGGCCTGGGCGGATAACATCACACTCCTCACCGATATTTTTCTCCGTCTGATTAAAATGGTTATCGCGCCTCTGGTGTTCAGCACCCTGACCGTGGGGATCATGAGACTCGGCGAAACCTCAACCATTGGGCGCGTTGGCGGCAAAGCGATGGTGTGGTTTATCAGTTCCTCCGTGCTCTCCATTCTGGTGGGCTTATTCATTGTTACGCTCGAACAGCCGGGCAGCGGCCTGAATCTGGCGATCCCCGTTGAGTCTGTCGATACGGGGCTGGCTGTCAGCGGGATGTCGCTAAAAGCGTTCCTGTCGCACACCATCCCTACCAGCATTGCCGGTGCGATGGCCAATAACGAAATCCTGCAAATTGTCGTGTTTTCGATGTTCTTCGGGATTGGTGGTGCGTCCCTGGGCGAGAAATTTAACGCCCCGCTTGTTGCCGCACTCGATGTGGTTTCCCATATCATGCTGAAAGTCACGGGCTATGTGATGTACGTTGCGCCGCTGGCCATTTTCGCCGCCATTTCATCGGTCATCGCCACGCAGGGTCTGGGGATTCTCCTGAACTACGCGTCGTTCATTGGCGGGTATTATGTTGCCATTCTCCTCACCTGCCTGGTGCTGCTGGCGGTGGGATATATGGTGCTGAAGAAAGAGGTTTTCCGCCTGGTCAGCATGCTGAAAGATCCGGTGCTGGTGGCGTTTACCACCAGCAGCTCTGAGGCGGCTTATCCAAAAACGCTGGAACAGCTCACGCGCTTCGGCTGCTCGCGCAATATCGTCTCGTTTGTTCTGCCGATCGGATATTCCTTTAATCTGGTAGGCTCAATGGTGTATTGCTCGTTTGCGTCGATGTTTATCGCTCAGGCGTACAATATTCAGCTGAGTTTCGCTGAAGTCACCGTTCTGATGCTGACCCTGATGCTGGCGTCAAAAGGCATTGCCGGCGTTCCGCGTTCTGCGCTGGTGGTGTTGGCCGCCACCATCCCGAGTTTCCATATTCCGGTTGCCGGGATTTTACTACTGATGGGAATCGATCACTTCCTGGATATGGGTCGTTCGGCGATTAATGTGCTGGGGAATGGGATTGCGACTGCGATGCTGGCGCAAAATGAGGGGTTGCTGGAGGAGGCGCCGGAGCTTTTGGAGCAGGAAGCGTAATCTGGCGATTTGCCCCAGTATTCATAGGTATCCTATGGGATAACAGTGGAAAACTCCGTTCACTCACCTTTCTCAGTAACCTTTCATACCCGCTGCGGTGAACGTGTAAAGGGGGCTATCGCCGCCCCCTTTACAATCCCGACTCCCGCCAGCATCGCAACCGTATGTATTGGGCACGGGTGTTGAGTTCCCGCTGAAATCGGCGAACCGGAGACCGAATGACAAGGGCTGGACGCCAGGGATGGCGGACAGAGGCGAAGCGAGACAGGAGTTGAGTAGAGCCGACCGCAGGAGAAGGTCGAGAGGTGAGCACAGTGCGAAGCACCGATTTTATTACGGGTCGCGGGGATTGTTAGGGGGGGCGCAATAGCCCCCCTTAACACGTTCACCGCAGCGAATCTGAAAGGTGGTGATGAATCCTTAGTGAACGGAACCATTCCACCTGTACAACATAGAATTCCCCCCTGCGATGAGGGGAACGGACCGCAGAGTTTACGCTACGTGATTCGCTGCAATATCCAGCAAAGCCATCTCATCGCTGTTCAACAGCTTCTCGATGTTCACCAGTATCAGCATACGGTCACCGAGCGCACCCAAACCAGTCAGGTATTCGGTCGACAGCGTGACGGCAAACTCTGGTGCCGGGCGAATCTGGTCTGCGGCCAGGGACAGCACATCAGAAACACCGTCAACCACAATACCCACGACGCGTTGACCCAGGTTCAGGACGATCACCACGGTATTCTCGTTGTACTCCACGTCGCCCTGGCTGAACTTCACGCGCAGATCGACGATAGGAACAATGACACCACGCAGGTTAGTCACACCTTTGATAAACGCAGGCGTGTTGGCAATGCGAGTCACCTGATCGTAGCCGCGAATTTCCTGCACTTTAAGAATATCGATGCCGTACTCTTCATCGCCTAAAGTGAAAACCAGAAATTCTTGCCCTGATGGCTCGCCTGCCAGTTTCGTTACATTACTCATACCGGTCATGTTTTTACCTTCTTTACTAATCAGGCGGCTGTGTACGCCACACGTTGTTCACGATTTAATCCCTGAAGCGCCGACACATCGACGATCAGTGCGACGCTGCCATCGCCAAGGATGGTGGCAGCTGAAATTCCCGGCACTTTGCGGTAGTTGCTTTCGAGGTTTTTCACCACGACCTGGTGCTGACCAATTAACTGATCGACCAGCAGCGCATAGCGACGGCCTGCACTTTGCAGAATCACCACGATGCCCTGAGTGGCTTCGGTTTTCGCACCGTCAACCTCAAACACTTTCCACAGTTCCACAAGCGGCAGATATTCGCCACGCACTTCAAGTACGCGCTCACCACCGGCCAGCGGATGCAAATCTTCATCACTCGGCTGCAAGGATTCCATGACCGCATTCAGCGGCAGGATAAACACTTCACCGGCCACTTTCACCGACATACCGTCGAGAATAGCCAGCGTCAGCGGCAGCAGGATACGAATCGTCGTGCCTGAACCTTGCTTGGATTTGATTTCAACGTGACCCCCCATTTCCTGGATGTTACGTTTCACCACGTCCATACCCACGCCACGACCCGAAACGTCAGTAACCTGCTCAGCAGTTGAGAAGCCTGGCGCAAAGATCAGCATACCCACTTCTTCGTCGGTCATGTTTTCGTTAACGGCCATCCCCTGCGACATGGCTTTCGCCAGGATACGTTCACGATTCAGACCTGCACCGTCATCAATCACTTCGATGCAAATGTTGCCGCCCTGATGTTCAGCAGACAGCGTCAGGTTACCGATTGGGGATTTACCCGCCGCAATACGGTTTTCCGGTGATTCAATACCGTGGTCAAGACTGTTACGCACGAGGTGCGTTAACGGGTCGATAATGCGTTCAATCAGGCTCTTATCCAGCTCAGTAGAGCTCCCGATTTGTGTCAGGTCGATTTGCTTACCCAGCTTGCTGGCCAGATCGCGAACCAGACGCGGGAAGCGGCTGAACACATATTCCATCGGCATCATACGGATGGACATCACCGATTCCTGCAGATCGCGGGCGTTACGTTGTAACTGACCCATGCTGGTAATCAAATCACCATGCGTCACTGGGTCCAGTTCGTTAGAACGCTGTGCCAGCATAGACTGGGTGATCACCAGTTCGCCTACCAGGTTGATCAGCTGATCAACCTTCTCTACCGCGACGCGGATGCTGGTCGATTCACTTGAGCGGGCTGCCGGTTTTTCGCGCTCAGCACGATTCGGTGCCGCAACATCATTTGGCACCGCTTTCAGGGCCGTCGTAGGTGCAACAACCGCAGGTGCCGTGAATTCAGGTTCTTCGTCGACTTCAGCTGGTGCTTCAATGGCGGCAGATTCCATTTCGAAACTGATCTGATCGGCCTCGATAACGAAGCAGAGAACCGCCACGATATCATCCTGACCGATACCACCGTCGATGGTGGCTGCCAGGCTGTCTTTGCCTTTCACCACGTTGCTCAGCGTCGCCAGATTACCCAGTTCTTCTTCGAGCAAATTGACTTCGCTTTCTTTCAGACGAGAGAGCACGACGCGGAGTTTGTCTTCAGCGACGGGAGCAACCGCCTCGTTTGACGCCAGCGCATCCACGACGCTCAATTTTGCCGCGCTAACGGCTGGCGTCGCCGCCTGGCCTTTCGCTTCCAGCGCTAACTGACGCAGCGCGTTGCAGATGTATTCAAAGCTGGCTGCATCCGGCTCTGATGAGCTTTTATAGGCATCAAGCTGTTCCTGCATAATATCTTTGGTTTCCAAAAACAGGTTAATAATGTCGGTGTTGAGCTGCATCTCACCGCGACGCGCCTCATCCAGCAGGTTTTCCATTAAATGGGTAGTTTCCTGCAAAATGGTAAAACCAAAGGTTCCGGCGCCACCTTTAATAGAATGTGCCGCACGGAATATGGCATTCAGCTGTTCTGAATCCGGGGCCTCAGGCACCAAATTCAGCAGATGCTGCTCCATATCAGCCAACAACTCGTCGGCTTCATCAAAAAACGTCTGGTAAAAATCGCTAATATCCATGCTCACGCTATCACCTCGGATTGGCTTGTGGCGATGTTGGAACGGCAGCCGAAGGAACTGCCCTAGGCTGTTTTAAATCGTCCAGTGACTCATTCTGACTGTCGGCGTTTTCGTGCAGAATGCTCTGCTCCGCCTGCTGATTGAGTACCAAAAGACTAATACGACGGTTAACGGCATCCTCCGGCCCGCGGTCGGTCACACGCATACTGGATGACATGCCGACTACGCGCAGAACTTTGCCATCATCAAGCCCACCTGCTACCAGCTCGCGACGCGAGGCGTTGGCACGATCGGCTGAAAGTTCCCAGTTGCTGTACCCCTTCTCACCATTGGCATACTGGAAATCATCCGTATGGCCCGAAAGGCTGATGTGGTTAGGAATACCGTTCAAAACAGGCGCAATACCGCGCAAAATATCGCGCATGTAATACTCCACTTCTGCACTACCTGTTTTGAACATTGGGCGGTTCTGGCTATCAATAATCTGGATGCGTAACCCCTCCTGCACCAGATCAATTTTCAGATGTGGACGCAGGGCGCGCAGTTTTGGGTCGGCCTCGATCAACTGGTCAAGGTCGCCACGAAGCTTTTTCAGACGCGCTTGTTCCATACGCTTTTTCAGCTCATCAATGTTCGGCTCTTTTTTGACTTCACCCTTCTGTTGGGTGAAATCATCGCCGCCACCCGGAATCGGGCTTTCACTGTTAGAGATTCGCGGCCCACCCGTGATGGCTGTCGCCAGCGGGGTTCTGAAATACTCCGCAATCTGAATCAGCTCCTTGGGGCTTGAGATCGATACCAGCCACATCACAAGGAAGAACGCCATCATCGCGGTCATAAAGTCCGCATACGCGATTTTCCACGAGCCATGGGAACCGTGCCCGTGGCCTTTGTGCTTACGCTTTTTGACTATGACGATGGGATGGGACTGGTTTTTCATGCGTCCTCAGTCGTCGTCTGTTGGTTTGGGTTTTTCACCGCACGAACATGTTCTTCAAGCTCGATAAACGATGGACGCTCGCTGGAGTAAAGGGTTTTACGCCCAAATTCCACCGCGATTGGTGGTGCGTAGCCGTTCAGGTTCGACAGCAAGGTAATTTTCACGCACTGCATCATTTTGGTTGTTTCTGCGCTCTTCTGACGTAACACACTCGACAGCGGAGAGATAAAACCATACGCCAGAAGAATACCGACGAACGTTCCCACCATCGCGTGAGCAATCAGCGCACCCAACTCCGCTGCCGGACGGTCTGCTGACGCCAGGGCATGTACCACACCCATTACCGCTGCAACGATACCGAATGCTGGTAAGGAGTCGCCGACCATCGCCAGCGCTGCGGCCGGCACTTCGGACTCGCTCTCGTGTGTTTCGATCTCTTCGTCCATCAGCGCTTCGATTTCGAAGGTATTCATGTTGCCGCTGATGATGAGACGCAAGTAGTCGACAATGAAATCCAGCATCATCGCATCAGCGAGAATACGCGGATAACTGGCGAAAATTTCGCTCTCTTTCGGGTTCTCAATGTCCCTTTCCAGCGAGAACATGCCCTGTTGACGCGACTTCGCCATCAGGCGATAGAGCAGCGCGAGCAGATCCATGTACATGCTTTTGGTGTATTTCGAACGACGAAACAGTAATGGGAGCGCCTTAAGCGTGCCCTTAATGGATTTACCGTTGTTACCAACGATGAATGCACCTATGCCTGCGCCGCCGATGATAATCAGCTCAGCGGGTTGATAGAGTGCTCCAAGGTGTCCGCCGGTCATCATGTAACCGCCGAAAACTGTACCGAGAACTACCAGGTAACCTAATACGATAAGCACGACATCATCCTTCAGCTAGTGACTATGGCAGGATACTCAGTTCGAATGATTAACCGGAATGCGGGGTAAAAAAAAGCAGCGGTAATTTCTTACCGCTGCTGGAATCTTGCCCCTACGTTCGGGTTAAACAGCTTGTTCGATCTGTTCATCCAGCAGTTGTGGATTACTATCGGCAGATTGCGGGGAAAGTTTACGTCTTTTTACCGCACGTGATGGCGGTTGGCATAAACTGCAGGCAAAGCTACCTACAGGCTGATGAGCGTGGGTGATAAAGTTGCCGTCACAGCAGTTACAGCGTGACAATTGCAACAGGCCGCTTTCAACAAAGCGCACCAAAGTCCAGGCGCGGGTCAGCGCAAGTAACGGGCCTTCTTCAGGCTGCGGACATTGCTCAAGATAAAGTTTGTAAGCTTTGATAACGGCGTCTACGCCAGTGCATAAACCCGTTTTGAGAAGATATTGCCAGGCATTGCAAAACATCGACGCATGGATGTTTTGCTCCCAGGTCATAAACCAGTCGGTTGAAAATGGCAGCATGCCTTTTGGCGGTGGGCTGCCACGTAATTCTTTGTACAACTTGATAAGGCGACCGCGGCTCAATTGAGTTTCGCTTTCCAGCATTTGCAAGCGGGCACCCAGCGTGATCAGTTCCATTGCCAACTGAATGTCGCGAGCTTCCTGAACAATGCTTTTTTCGCTCATCGTTAAGCCCTTTTCTTCCGGGCCACTTCGTCAGTCTGGCTGACTTCAGTGAGGAGACGAGTCGAAAGCAGAATACCGGTATGGATCTGTTGCAGATCGTCTACACGAGAATCTTGAGTCAGACGCGTAATGGTCTGGTGACTGTCGAAACGGAACTGGCAAACCAGCTGATTAGTTTCCGCCAGTTTAACCATCTGCGGAAGCGTTAAACCGCCCAATGTTGTCGCCATTTCTTCACTAATACCGAGGCGGAACATCGCGGAAGGTTTGTCCTGACTAATCAAACGCTGAGCGAGTAATAAGTATGACAAATTAATGTCATAGACGTGTTTCAACATTTCGGATGTGTGCATTTTTCCCATCCACAATAACCAACTATAATTTTTATGCGGATAAACCGCATCCCGTGATGTCGCCGGGAAAACCCCCGGTAAAAAAATAAAGTAAAGGCTAAATGCATAGTTGTATTAAGGGTCATGCTGAGTAAAACGCGCAGTGCTGTAAATGTTACATTCTGTTTACACGCTTTATCGATTCTTACAAATAACTAAGATTTTTCCTAATTGCGGCAACTCTACTCGTCAGGTTTGAGACATACAATCCAGCCCCGCCAAGAATTTAAAAAAAGTGTGACCTGGATCACAAAAATTAGCCAGATAAATCTGCAAATCCATCAGTATGACTTGTTGATTGAATAAAAAACGCTCAAACACCACTCTTTTCTATTCTCTCTGAACGAATAGTCATGCATAAGTATTAACAATAAGGATACAAACAGCATGAGGCTGGCTCACTGTCAGTCTGAGCGGACGCAAGATCATTTCTACCTTAGAAACAGGATAATTATTTACCTTAAATACAATAAGTTAACTTAAATCACACCGTTATTAATTGCCACCCGTTATCATACATTATCCGTTAATAACAGGTTAAAATTATTAAACAGACCATTATTTTATTTGTATGGTTTACGTTAAGTGCTTTATTTACGGCAGCAACCCACGTTATGCCACTATTCGTTTTATAAGAATAATTAATGAATAATTATGATAAGCGTCACACGAGTGTCGTATTGCCCCCTTGCGAACTCAGTAGAATCGCGGTAATGGTGATTGATATCGTGGGCTTATAGTATAAGGAGTGCGTAATGAGTTACTCCCATATTTTGGTTTCTGTCGCCGTTTCACCCGAAAGCCACCTCCTCGTCGAACGCGCTGTTTCCATTGCACGCCCCCTCAACGCTCGCGTCAGTTTTATCACCCTCGCCCCTGAGCCGGAAATGTACAATCAGCTAGCCGCACCGATGCTGGAAAACATACGGGGACTCTTGCAGGAAGAGACGCAGCAATTTCTTCAGGAACTGGAAGATAAAGCCCACTACCCGGTCGAGCGGACCTTTATTGCGACGGGTGAGCTGAACGAACATATTCTGGATGTGTGTCGCAAACAGAGCATCGATCTGGTGATTTGTGGAAACCACAACCACAGCTTTTTCTCACGCGCCGCGTGCTCTGCAAAAGCGATTGTCAGTTCAAGCCAGGTGGATGTGCTGCTGGTGCCCCTCGGCAATTGATTTACCGAGGGGCCGCGATCAGGCGAGTTTAGGGAAGGTTGCGATCTTTTTTTGCAGGTTGCTCTCCACGCTGCGGGGAGTCGTACGCTTGAGATCGCGGATAAACGTCTCTTGCCAGTGATTTATATCGTTTTCGCGAATGACCTTCATCATCTCCGCATGTCGGGAAATGCGTTCCGTTAACGGCATTTTGAGCGCCCGATCCAACGCATTCGCCACGTCATCACTGTCGTATGGATTGACCAGCAGCGCCGAGGTGAGTTCATTGGCCGCCCCCGCAAACTGCGACAGAACCAGCACACCAGGGTCTTTAGGATCTTGCGCAGCCACATACTCTTTTGCGACCAGATTCATCCCGTCACGCAACGGCGTCACCAGGCCAACCTCGGCGTAGCGGAACACTTTCATCAACACTTTTCGCTCGAAGTGTTGATTCAGATAATAGAGCGGCGTCCAGCCCAGCTGTCCATAGCGCCCGTTGATGCGTCCGGCTTCGGTTTCGAGTTGATGACGAATGTCCTGATAGGCCTGCACTTCGCCACGCGACGTCGGTGCAATCTGCGTATAACGAATTTTACCATGATGCTGAGGATACTTCTCCAGCAGCCTTTCGTAAGCCTGGAAGCGCTCTGGCAACCCTTTTGAGTAATCCAGTCGCTCGACAGAGAAAATGTTTTTAACGTTTTTCAGTTCATTTTTAAGCTGAGCCAGTTTGGGTGGCAGCGGCCCGGAGGCGTCAGCCGCAATTTCGTCTGGCTCAATCCCAATCGGATACACTTCGGTATCAAAGGTTTTCCCCCATGCCTGATGGGATTTTCCATTGTGGGTAGTCAGACGCGTTTTGCCCGAGACGCTCTCAAGGAATGCCTGACGGTCATTCTCAGTCTGGAAGCCCAGCAGGTCATAATCGCACAGCCCTTCCAGCAGCTCTTCGTGCGGTGGAATGGCGGTAAAAATTTCCGGCGTCGGGAAGGGAATATGCAGGAAGAAACCGATGCGATTGTTCACGCCCCGTTTTCTCAACTCGCTGGCAAACGGAAGCAAGTGATAATCGTGGATCCACAAAATATCGTCTTCTTCGATCAGAGGCAGCAGTTTATCCGCTAACAGCGCATTGACGCGCGTGTAGCCTTCCCAGGAGTCTCGCTGGAACTTCACCAGGTCCAGACGATAGTGAAACGCAGGCCACAGCACAGCGTTTGAGAACTGGGAGTAATACTCCTCGTGATCTTGTTCACTCAGATTAAACGAAGCCCACGTGATATTTCCCCGCGTGACTTTCTGTAATGGCTTATCTTCGTTACCGACTTCCCCACTCCAGCCAAACCAGAGTCCACCCGCTGTTTTTAAGGCACCCAAAATCCCTACCGCCAGACCCCCGGCGCTGGATTTTTTATCATCCGGTGGCGCAATACGGTTAGAGACTACGACTAAGCGACCCATAATGTTTTCTCCTATTGTGATGCGCTATTTTTTCTTCTTGTTGCTGGTTAGCGATTTCAGTGATCCACTGCCAGACGCTGGCAACACTCGCCAGTCGCCAATTCGCACAGGTTTCACCCTGCCCGACTTTTACTGATATACCCTTTTCCTGATTCACGACGCTAAAACCGCTTTCATCGGTCAGGTCGTCACCGACAAAGACAGGTGTTCTCCCTTTAAACGGCATTTCGGCCATGAACGCCTTAAGCGCCTCGCCTTTGTTGATGCCTCGTGGTTTGATTTCAACCACGCATTTGCCCGGCTGAATCGCCAGCAGAGCGTTAGCCTCAACAACAGAGGCCGCAAGCTCGGTTATGGCCTGCTCATGCTCAGGGGCACCGCGATAGTGCAGCGCAAAGGCCATCCCTTTTGCTTCCAGTTCCGTCCCCGGAAAATGAGAAAGCGCCGTCGTGAGTTTCGCATGCAGCGTCTTCACGAGCGGTTCAGGGAGAGAGACGATATGCGATTGATCATGGATGTCGCGGCGCTCCGCTCCGTGCACACCGGCAAGCGGAAAACGGTAAGGCCTTGCGAGTTCATCAAGTTCGGCCATTGAGCGCCCTGATATCAATGCCAGAGCGCCCTGATTCAGTTCTGATAGCTGATTCAACATCCGGAGAATATCGGCAGGTATAACCACCTCGTCGGGATGCGGTTTGATCTCCGCCAGCGTCCCGTCGAGATCGAAAAAGAATGCATAATCTCCGGTCAGCACAGGCGGTGCGATTAACGTGTCTGCCACCCTTGTCCTCCTTACAGTTTGAGAGATGTCGAAACGGTTAGCATCTCAGTAGCCATGTAAGTATAGACAGTGTGACGGGGCTCGCCATTTAGCAAACCGCCTACCAGCAAAGCTGGCAAGCGGTTGGAGGGGACGACTAGACTTAAAAGTTGGGTCGTTGGGAGGGGAAAATCGCTTAAACGGTGCGTTTCGCTTTTTGCTTGTAACGGTCGAAAATCACCGCCGCCAGTAGGATCAGGCCGCGAACCACGTACTGAGAGAACGGGGAAATGTTCAGCAGGTTCATGGCGTTCTCTACCGTGCCGAGGATCAGAATACCCGCCACCACATATGAGATTTTTCCGATGCCGCCTTTGAGGGATACACCGCCCAAAACGCAGGCTGAGATGACAATGAGCTCATAACCAATCGACGTCATTGGCTGTCCGCTGGTCATTCGCGAAGCCAAAATAATCCCCGCCGCTGCCGACACCAGCCCGGAAAGCACAAAGATAATAATCTTCGTGCGCACAACCGGGACACCCGCCAGACGCGCAGCTTCTTCATTACCACCAATCGCCAGCGTGTTGCGTCCGAAAGTGGTTCTGTTCAGCAAGAAACCGAAAATGATCAGGCACCCCACCGTGAGCCAGATTGGCGCGGGCAGACCCAGCCAGTTGGCATAGCCCAGCGCAAAAAAGCGCTCGTCTTCAATGCCCACCGCTTTACCATCAGAGATGATGTACGCCAGACCGCGCACAATCTGCATGGTAGCAAGGGTCGTAATCAGTGCGTTGATTTTCAGACGCGCGATAACAAAGCCGTTCACCAGGCCGCTGAGCATACCGAGCAACAGGCCGGCAAAAACACCGATCCACAGGCTTTCCGTCATGTTGATGACAACAGCCGTTGTCACGCCAGCACAGGCAATCACCGAGGCAACGGAGAGATCGAAATCACCGGAAGCCAGACAGAAGAGCATGCCGCAGGCCACCATGCCTGACATGGAAATCGCAAGCCCAAGGCCTTTCATATTAATGAAGCTGGCGAAGTTAGGCACAAATATCGCACAGCCGATAAACAGGACGGCAAACACCACCAGCATTCCGTATTGATCCCAAATGCGACCAAGGCTAAAAGCCGACTTCTGCGTTTGCGATGTAGTAACAGAGGACATCATTAACTCCTTACTCAGGCGACAGCCTGGCTGACTTTAGGCATGGCGAGGCTCAACGCCTGTTGTTCATTCGCCTGTTCATGGTGTAACTCGCCGGCGATATCACCTTCGCGCATCACGATGATGCGGTCCGCAACGCCAAGCACTTCGGGAAGATCGCTGGAAGCAAACAGCACTGCTACGCCGCGTTTCGCCAGTTCATAGATGACGTTATAGATCTCGTGTTTGGCCCCAACGTCGATGCCGCGGGTCGGTTCATCGAGCAAAATGACCTTCATCTCTTCTGACAGCCAGCGGCCCAAAATCGCCTTCTGCTGGTTGCCACCGGAGAGGTTCATGATCAGCTGTTCAGCACCCGGCGTTTTGATATTCAGCGAACGAATATGATGATCCGCATTGCTGGATTCCCAGCCGTCATTAATCAGGCAGCCCGCACGGATAAACTTGCGCCGCGCTGAAATATTAATGTTGTCGCGAACCGAGTGAACCGGAATGATGCCGTCGGCTTTACGGTCTTCTGGACACAGCATCATGCCCGCGCGAATCGCGTGCGCTGGTTTTTGGATATTTACCGGCTGGCCGTCGATGTAGACCTGGCCTTCCGTGATACGCGTCCCGCCAAACAGCCCTTTCATTAATTCACTGCGTCCAGCGCCCACCAGACCGAACAGGCCGACGATTTCGCCGCTGCGCACCGTCAGGCTGATTGGCATTCTTACGCCGGGTGCTTTCACATTCTCAAGGCGCAAACGCTCAGTGCCGTACGGCCGCGGTTGCCAGTGATAGATATCGCCCAACTCGCGTCCGACCATCGCCTGCACCAGCTGATCATGATTGACCTGCTGCATGTCGGTGAAGGTACGCACATAGCGACCATCCTTGAAAACAGTAATCGCGTCGCTCAGGGCAAAAATTTCTTCCATACGGTGTGAAACGTATAAAATGATGCGCCCTTCTTTGCGCAGTTCGCGAATGACGCGGAACAGATTTTCGATTTCACGCGCGGAGAGTGAACTTGTTGGCTCATCAAAGGCGATAATCTTCGCGTTTCTCGCCAGCGCCTTGGCAATCTCCACCATCTGCCACTGACCGATAGACAGGTATTTCAAGGGGATTTGCGGATCAATATCCAGGCCCAGATGTTTTAGCTGCAGCCCGGCTTCATAATTGAGTAATGAGCGATTAACGAAACCGCCTTTGTGCGGGAGTTGCCCCAGATAAATATTTTCCGCTACCGTCATCTCAGGGACCAGATGCAGCTCCTGATAGATAATAGCGACTCCGGCATTTAGCGCAGCGGTGGTATCCGCAAACGCCATCTCTTCACCGCGAATGGCGATGGTTCCGGTGGTAGGGGAATAGTTTCCGCTGAGGATTTTTAACAGCGTGGATTTTCCCGCGCCGTTCTCGCCCATCAGGGCATGAACCTGACCCGGATAGCAGTCAAAGCTGATATCGGTCAGCGCATTAACACCGGGAAACGTTTTACCGATGCCGCGGAAAGAGAGATACGGGTCAGACTGTTGCATAACGTCTCCGTGATTCCAGTAGTGTACGGCTGGCCCCTCGTAATGAGGGGCACAATCACAACGAATTACTTACCGCCCAGTCCTTTTTTGGCGAGTTCCTCTTTGAAGTTGTCACGGGTGATCAGCACCACATCAGTGACCTCCGTAAACTTCGGTGGCTCAGCGTCTTTGGTCACCCAGTTGTAGAGCATTTCGCTGGATTTATAGCCGTGGACATCCGGGCTTGGCAGCAAGGAGCCATAGAAGCCGGTCGCCTGTGCTTTTGACAGCTCGCTCACCGCATCAACACCGTTAATGCCCACACCAATCACATCAGCGGCTTTAAAGCCCTGTCCTTCCGTTGCGCGCACGCCGCCCAGCACGGTGTTGTCGTTCATGCCCAGCACCAGCCAGTGTTTCACTTCAGGATGCTGAACCAGCATGGAGTTAGCGGCATCAAATGCGCCAGGGATATCGTTCGATTTCGTCGGCACTTTATAGATTTGCGCTACCGGGAAACCTGCGGCTTTAAGCGCATCCATGGAGCCGGTTGTACGGCGGCGAGCGGTGTCCAGCTCATCGGCCGTAATCGCCATCACAGCGGTTTCTTTCACGTCCCAACCGCGTTTCTGCATCTCTTTATACAGTTCCTGACCCTGACGCTCCCCGATTTTGGTGGCCGCCATCATCACCAGTGGAACGGTATCCATCGGTTTGCCTTTTGCGGTAACGAACTGATCGTCAACCGCAATGACTTTCATCCCGTAACCCTTCGCTTTAGCGACAATAGCCGAGCCGAGTTTCGGGTCCGGCGTACAAATCACGAAACCTTTCGCGCCGCTTGCCGCGAGGCTATCAATCGCATTTAACGTTTTTTCACCATCGGGAACGGCGATTTTAATGACTTCAAAACCCAGATCTTTCCCGGCTTTATCCGCGAATTTCCACTCGGTCTGGAACCAGGGTTCTTCTGGCTGTTTAACCAAAAAACCGAGTTTTAAATTCTCTGCCATAGCGGATTGTGACATAACGGCAGCCAGACCGATGGCCGCGAGCGTTTTAGTAAATTTGTGCATGGTTATCTCCAGCTTTAGCGTTCTTTTATGTAGGGAACAAAGACGTACTTTTTATTTAATCGGACTTAAAACAAGGTATTAGAGAAAACCTGTTATAAGTGATAGTGCTGGAGATAGTTTTAGCGGGAAATTAATCATCCATAAGAGAGCGCCATCACACCGCAGAATTACAGTAATTGCGTGCATAGATTCAGCGAGAAATGACATAAAAATGACGGGGTTTGTCGGACAAATCAGAAGGGGTTAAGCAAGATTATCCATAAGGTCAGCTAAGAAGTCCCTGTAAGCCGAACGCCATAGCGCCCGGCTCAGAAATTACCAGGTGTAATAAATGTGATCAGCGTGATCGCGAACCGGCGTTTCATCATCCAGTAAACGTGCCGCGAGCGTCAGGGCAAAATCGAACGCATGTCCAAGACCTTTTCCGCTCAGTAGGTTTTGATCCTCAACAACGGGCGCATCGATATATTCGCCGTCGGTTACGGATTGCCATAAATCGCCAGAGCAGACATAGCGCCGTCCCTTGAGCAGCCCATTCCCGCCTAATACCCGCGCCGCTGCAGAACAAATAGGGCATATTAATTTGCCTGCTTCATCATGCATGGATATAAAACGGATAACGTCCTGACTGGCAGCCAGATTCACACTGCCCTGTGGCCCGCCAGGCAATACCACGGCATCGTACAGCGTATCCATCCGCTCCCTTAGCGTGCTGTCAGCCACCATTGGAATATCATGGTAACTCACCACCGCTCGCGACTCAGCACAGGCCAGCATTTCAACGTCAATGTGCATGCGTCGCAGAATATCAATAGTGATAATGGCTTCTGCTTCTTCGAATCCTGGTGCTAACAACACCGCGACTTTCACCATAGAGCCTCCATTTTTGAAATAATTTAAAACAGCGTTTCATCCTCATGGAAAGTGCAAAATCAAAAATACGTCTGGATCACAGTTTTGAGTATTTAAGTTAAAGTGATCCATCTCAAAATAGGCTCTCTAGCGAGAATAATAATGTCATGATATTTATGACACCGAAGAGAATAAATCTTCTAACAAGCTGTAATTTATGAGCAATATAATATTTTTTCTTCCCGAGAAATATGAACAGAGCTTACCGCTAATGCGTGAATAAATAATAAAAAATGTCATTGTTCGTAAATCCAACCGATTAAGCATTTTCTTAGAGCTGCGATAACGCTATGCTGATTTTAGTCAGTAAAGAAAGTGAACAGTCGATCACATTCAGGACATGCTGAACAGCTCTATTCTTGTATCAATGATCGGGTTCCAGAAATAAGGATATTATTATGACGACACCAGGAATGATTCAGAAACTCAACGCCCAGATGAATCTTGAATTCAATACTTCCAACCTTTATCTCCATTTAAGCGACTGGTGCGCCGAGCACAGTCTCAACGGTACAGCCACTTTCCTGCGCAACCAGGCGCAAAGCAACATTACGCAAATGATGCGTGTCTTCGACTTTATGAAAAGTGCCGGGGGTAATCCCGTGGTAAAAGCACTAAATATGACTGATGGCTCATATTCTTCTCTGGAAGAGCTATTCCAAAAAACGCTCGACGATTATGAAACACGTTTTACCACGCTGAACAAACTTGCCGATGAAGCAGAATTCCTTCAGGACAGCGCGACGCTAGATTTTCTACATGATATGGAAAAAGACCAGCAGCACGACGGTGTATTGCTGAAAACCATTCTTGATGAAGTGCGTAGCGCGAAATGTGCAGGACTTTGTGCTGAGCAAACCGATCAACATTTACTGAATTTGGTGAATTGCCAGCGTCATTAATGATGTGGTCTGTGGCCGACTGGCCCACAGACCACGCTATAATTGTTAATCATTCGTTACCAACTCATTGCTTTTATTGAAATTATACAAATCTGATCTGGCTCCCAGCCAATACCCATACAAAATGAAATGATTTAGGCAATTTCATTGTTATTGACGAGGGAGCTTCATGATCACCATCGAGTTTATAGTCATCATTCTTTGCCTGCTGGTTGGAACACGGTTTGGCGGCATGGGGCTTGGGCTGATAAGCGGCATCGGCCTGTTCATTTTAACCTTTATCTTTGGACTCCAACCCGGCAAACCACCTGTTGACGTGATGCTCACGATTCTGGCGGTGATTGGCTGCGCGGCGACGTTACAAACGGCTGGCGGGCTGAACGTGATGATGCAGTTTGCCGAACGCCTGTTAAGACGACATCCTCAGCACATTACCCTCCTCGCCCCCTTCACCACCTGGATGCTGACTTTCCTGTGCGGAACAGGACACGTGGTCTACACCATGTTTCCAATTATCGCTGATATCGCGCTTAAAAAAGGGATTAGGCCGGAACGTCCTATGGCCGTCGCGTCTATCGCTTCACAGATGGCGATAACCGCCTCGCCCGTTTCCGTTGCCGTGGTGTCGTTGGTTTCTATCATTGGCGCGCAACACGGGATTGGACAGGCGTGGGGGATTCTCGAGATCCTGGCCATTTCGGTTCCCGCCTCACTTTTCGGGGTGATGATCGCCGCACTCTGGAGCCTACGTCGCGGGAAAGATCTGGCCGATGACGTGGAGTTTCAGGAAAAGATAAAAGATCCCAAACAGCGCGAGTTTATTTTCGGCAGTACTGAAACCTTAATGAATCAACGATTCCCTAAAGAATCTTACTGGTCCACGTGGATTTTCTTCGCGGGGATAGCCGTCGTAGTTCTGCTGGGTGCGCTTCCTGACTTGCGTCCCGCTTTCGAAATTAAAGGGAAAATGACCGCATTGTCGATGAATCTGGTGATTCAAATGATGATGCTGATTGCTGGGGCCGTCATGCTGATGGTGTGTAAGGTCAAAGCCTCTGCCATCTCGAACGGAGCGGTGTTTAAAGCCGGTATGGTGGCGATTTTCTCGGTATTCGGCGTTGCCTGGATGAGTGATACGTTTTTCCAGGCCCACCTCGACGAGCTGAAAATGGCGCTGGAAGGGGTGGTAAAAAGCCATCCGTGGACCTACGCCATCGTGCTGTTTTTGGTTTCTAAGTTGGTGAACAGCCAGGCTGCCGCGTTGACAGCGGTCGCGCCGATGGGGTTGATGCTAGGCATCGAACCCAAAATGCTGATTGCCTTCTTCCCCGCATCGTACGGCTACTTTGTTCTACCAACTTACCCGAGTGATTTGGCATGTATCGGCTTTGATCGGTCCGGAACCACGCGCATCGGTAAATTTATCATCAACCACAGCTTTATTTTACCGGGCCTGATCGGCGTCAGTTGTGCCTGTGCAGCAAGCTATCTACTGGTACAAACCTTCTTTTAACCTGCCAACAGGGCGACGCTCTCCGTCGCCCTCTGCGTTTTTTATCAAAAACCTTTCTAATTTCAAAACATCGGTTTATTTTAGTGCGACTCACCCTGCGGTGTGAACTTGAGTTCGATTAACGCGATAGCTTTTTGAATTGCGCGAAGCGTAACCGGATCCGCTGCAGCAGGATGGCTGGTGAAATCGATGTTTTTCAGTTGAGTGGACATTTTTTCACGCACTTCGATTGGTGCGATAATGTCTAATACATCAAGGATTTGTTTGATAACCAACTGGCACGCGACGACGTCAGATACCAGTTCCTGATCGGCGCTCAGATTTTGAGACATAGGCTGCTCCTTTAATAAAGAGCGCCATAGTAGCAAAACGCCAGCCCTTTCATCTTCCCTCTCGTCGATCGCAGACATAAAAAAACCTGCCGAAGCAGGTTTTTTTATCAGAACATTGCGCCTGGCGGGACGTCTTTAAACGTATTGCAGTAGTTGGCCCACATGCTTTTCAGGATTTTGCGCAATTTCATGGTCATGCTCCGGTAATTTGTTATGCAGGTGTAATTCTCTATCCGCATATAATATGACCAGAGTCACAAAAATCAATGATTATGTGATGTACATCACAGTTGCCAGACCGGCAATGCTGCCGGATTGTTAATAAAACCAGCGACAAATCCGTGAGTTAGCGCCTTATAAGTTCCAGTAAATTTTTATCATTTTTTTGATACGGCAAGGTAGAGATGACAGAAAATATCAGCGGGAAGCAGAGCCGGGGGATATCCCCAGCGGCACTTTTAGTCGCCGGCGCGTTCTTTATGGAGTTTCTCGACGGAACCGTGATTGCGACTGCCCTTCCGGCTATGGCGAAGAGTTTTGGCGTTGAGGCGGTAGAGTTAAACATCGGTATCAGTGCTTATCTCATCACGCTGGCGGTACTGATCCCCGCCAGCGGCTGGATTGCCGATCGCTTCGGCGCCCGGAAAGTGTTTGCGGTAGCATTAGCTATCTTTACGCTGGCATCGGTATTTTGCGGATTGTCGACAACAGTCGATCAGTTTGTCGCCATGCGCATATTACAAGGCATGGGTGGCGCGCTGATGGTGCCGGTGGGTCGGCTGGCCGTCCTGCGCACCACACCAAAGCATCTGCTGATTACCGCTATCGCAACGTTAACCTGGCCTGCTCTGGTTGCACCGATCATCGGGCCACCGCTCGGCGGATTTATTACTCGCTACGCCGACTGGCGTTGGATCTTCTTTATTAACGTTCCGCTTGGGATCATCGCGATTATTCTGGCGCTGCGTATTATTCCGGACTTGCATGAAGATGCCCGCCGCCCTTTCGATCTGCCGGGATTCATCGCAACAACCCTCGCCATGGTGAGTCTGGTGTATGCGATGGAGTCAATGGGTGCTCAGCAGACAGATAGCGTTGTAACGATCGCGCTTTTGGCTATCGGATGCGTGACGTTATTTTACGCTTTGCGCCATTTCCAACGCGCCAAATGGCCGATGATCCGCCTCGACGCTATGCAGGTACCCACCTTTCGCGTGACGATGTACGGCGGTTCCCTCTTTCGTGCCTCTATTAGCGCCGTTCCTTTCCTTCTGCCGCTGATGTTTCAGGTCGGCTTTGGCATGGATGCGTTTCACTCTGGCCTGCTGGTGCTGGCCGTTTTCGTCGGTAACCTGACCATCAAACCCGCCACAACGCCGCTGATCCGTCGCCTGGGTTTTCGGAAATTACTGCTGATTAATGGTGCATTGAACGTCCTGTCGCTGTTGGCCTGCGCGCTTATCACCCCGCAAACGCCTGTCTGGCTTATCTTGCTGATCCTGTATCTGGGTGGGGTTTTCCGTTCCATTCAGTTTACCGCCGTCAGCACGCTGGCCTTTTCTGATGTGCCTTCCGCGCAGATGAGCTACGCCAACACCCTCTTTTCGACGGCCACGCAGCTCGCCGTGGGACTGGGAATTACACTGGGGGCAATTGGGATACGCATTGGTGAGAAAGTGAGTCATGCGCTAGGTATGGCTGCGATCCCCGGTCTGAGCTTCCGGCTGGCCTTTGTCGCTGTCGCCATCATCTGTCTGGTCGGAATGTTTGATACGCTTAGCCTGACCAAAGATGCAGGCAGCGCGGTCTCGAAAAAAAGAGAATAAAAAAAGCCAGCGCGATGCTGGCTTTTCGACTTAGCGGCTGATCGTAAGATTAGCCGACGATACCGCGAACAAAGGCTTCAATCTCTTTGTCCTGGCAGTTTTCAAAGAAGCACTGCTGGAAGCGCTGACCTGACACGGCGGTTTTCACCAGTTCCGGGTCGATTGCGCGCAGCGTATCCAGGTAGTTGTCCTTCACTACTGCGGCTTTAACCTGATTCAGGATACCGGCATTACGAACCTGCGGCTCTTTACGCTCTGGTGGGTAGCCTTCGCCTTTACGGCCAGTGAATGCTTTTTCAAAGATAAAGCGCACGTTCAGTTCCGCGCCCCAACCGAAGCCTTTGGCAAACGGCAGCGCAAGTGCGTTACCGTTGTTGATCTGGGCAAACAGGAAGGCGTCAGCCGGATCGATACAGTAGCCGCAGTTCACGCCAGGATGGATGTTCAGAGACATCAACGCGCCCTGGCCGGTGCCGCAGCCGGTCACGACGAAATCAACAGCCTTAGAATTGATCAGAATGCTGGCCATGATACCCAGGTGGATATACGTCAGGTGATGATCGTTCTCATCGCTCATCCCAACGTTAAACACCGGGAAGCCTTTCTCATCGGCTACCGCTTTCAATTCATTAAGGATAATGGCGTTTTTTGCCGCCTGGCTGTTTTCCATCATCAGTGCAATTTTCATTCTTTATCTCCTGAATGCGATGCGGGTTTTCCCGCCACAGATAGCTCGTCCACTCAACTCTACTATCTGGCAAACATACTTTCAAATTAACTGAAAAAATGTTTTAAAAAATTAAGGTGACTTCACACATTTCTGTTTTGCGGTTGAAATTTGTGCGCCCGCATAAACTGAAGAAATTTTTACTCGCGAATCCGGCAGTTAGCTAGACTGCATTTAAAAGACAGTAAAATCCTTTGGGGAACATCTGTGAATATGCGCCGCCGGAAGCCTCGCATCACATGGCTAATCGGGTTAATTATCCTTGATGCCCTACTCTGGGCAAGAATATCTTTTGCACAGCCCACACCTGATTCACCCCCCGTTCCCGTCTGGATTTATAACGCCGACAGTTTCGAATTCTGGCGCACTCCTCAGGGTGAATTACTGGGTTTCTACCCCGAACTCGTGCGCGCGATTAACCTCAAATATGACACACATCTGGAACTCAGGCCGGTCGGTGGGTCTGAAATCGGGCAGCGTTTTAATGCCGATAGCTACGGAGTGTATGCCGGAGTCCTGCGAACAGAGTCGAGGGCGCGCACCAAAATCCTCTCATCACAGCTTTTTATCAACGAGGTGGTGGCTGCAAGCCCATCGATGTCGGTGAATACTGCGGAAGAGTTGACGAACGCACGCGTTCTGTTTCGCCAGAATGATGCCACGCTTGAGAGCGTGCAAAAGCGTTATCCGGATCTGACGTTTCGCTCGATTCACCTGGTCGCCACCAGCGAAGAAGCCTTCCGTTTGCTGAGCGAGCGCAAAGCAGATTTCTACATTAATGACGCCAGCGAAATGGAAAACACCCAGCGCTACTACCTGCTCTCCCATCCTTTTCCTGAACTGCGTATCCCCGTGGTGCTAGCGTTCAGCCCGGAGCTGCGCGATTTACGCGAAAAGGTAAATACCTTTATTGGTGAGTGGTACCGCAGCGGGGCGTTACGCCAGGCGCTGGAGGAGAGTCAGCGACAATACCTTCTCAGTCGTATTGTTATTTCAAATGATGAAAAAGCCTGGCTTGCCAATAATCATCTGGAAATCTGGTTACCTAAAAATGAAAACTTTGCGCCGATAATCTGGAAAGACAACCGCGGTTATCAGGGAACCGCGATCAATATGATTAATGACATGCGCGAATTACTCGGCATGGAAGTGGATGTTCATTTTATTGATAATTATGCCGAAACGCTGGAAAAACAGCGCTGGCCTGTTCGTCTTGTTGATGTCGCCGAAAGCAGCAATACCGAGCATGCAGCAGGTCGAATTGGGCCGGACATTGCCTGGCACAACGTCTATTACAATCGAATCAAACAGCCATTTTTGTGGGATGAGGAGAGTATTCGCAGCCAGCGTGTCGGCGTGCTGGAGGGATCGTTCTCCGCCCGCTATTTACAGGAACGATTCGGTAATGACGTCGTTATCGTGACCCAACCCAACCTTAACGGCCTGATCGATGCTATCGAAAATAATAAAATTGACTATATCCTGGGCGATTTAAGTTCGCTGGAGTCGACGCTTCGCGGCAATGAGTTGTTCCGGGGCGTGCTAAAAGTCGCTGGCATCACGCGATCTGAGTTTATTGTCGGCCCCTGGGTTCAGCCCGATCACCCTCTCTTTCAACTGCTCACTCAGATTCACCGCCTCTCCAGCTTCCGTACGCAACTCGAGCGCCAGGAAGAGCCTGATTTCTTTCCTGATTTAACCAAAAACACGCTGAAAATAATCAGCGTCATTTTGCTTGTGACGGCACTGTTTAGCCTGTTTATGCTGATAATGATGCGCCGCCATATAAAAGAGAACCGGTTAATAAACCGCAATATTGTGCAGGCGCTGGAAAAGGTCAACCGTGCGCACGATGACGAGACCGGAAGCCATATCCAGCGTGTCGCGAAATACTGCGCAATGATGGCCCGTGAGCTGAAATTATCCCGCAAGATGATCGCAGAAATTGAACATTTCGCTTCCCTGCATGATGTCGGGAAAATCGCCGTCCCCGACCACATTTTGCGCAAGCAGGGGCCGCTAACGCCTCAAGAATTCAGCGAAATGAAACTGCATACGACGAAAGGCTATATGATTATTCAGGGCCTGGCGCTGGGTCCGGTCGCGGAAAATATTATTCACTTCCATCACGAAAAATGGGACGGCAGCGGCTATCCCGAGGGGCTTCGCGGCGAGAATATTCCGCTAGAAGCACGCATCCTGGCGTTGGCGGATGTGTACGACGCATTGCGGCAAAAACGCGTGTATAAACCTGCATTTAGTCACGAAAAAGCATGCGAGGTGATCTTTGATGGCGCTGGACGCCACTTCGATCCGCAACTCATCGCGTTATTCCGCAAACATCATCTCAAGTTTCGCACGATATTTGACAGTCTGGCGGATTGAGCCCCGCCGTCGCGAAGAGAAAGAGCGGATTGACTGGCTATTCCAGGCATTGCGCGCCGGATCAGACGGTAGGATAGAGTGTTTTCAATGACTCAGAGCGAAATATGAAGAGATTATTCCTTGCAGGCGCGCTTCTGATACTCGCGGGTTGTAATGTGACCCGCCAGGCCGAAGTGAACAGCGTGGACAGCACCAGCGGCGTTGTCAGGCTCAATATGGGTCAGGCAATACTGCAAAATAGCCACTATGATGATTACGTGACTAACGGTACGGCGACACGTGAATGCCAGGCAATGGGTTATGCGACCGCTTCAGCCTATGGCCAGCCGATAAAAACCTGCACTGTTGTCAGCGGTTCGGTGTGCCTGAATGAAAGCGTAACTATCCAGTACAAATGCCAGGGTTACGCGATTAA
The DNA here is from genome assembly GCF_045627565.1 of Lelliottia sp. Lineage (NCBI taxonomy): Bacteria > Pseudomonadati > Pseudomonadota > Gammaproteobacteria > Enterobacterales > Enterobacteriaceae > Lelliottia > Lelliottia sp. The sequence goes on from NZ_JAZQNX010000044.1 coordinate 241,246, forward strand.
TCCCTCGGCAAAGCAAACCTACTATTAATAGTAGGTATTAATAATAGTGCTGCCAGAATCGCGCTGGCAGCATATTCAAATAAGAAACAGAACAATTCTCATTAAAATATTAACCATTGCCAATGCGTTTTATTCCCATTCGTATTTTAAATAAATAATATCTTTATTTTACCTTTTGCAAATAATTTAATAACAAATTATAGTGACGCTCTGCCCGACTCATTAATAATTATATGGAGCCGCACCATGCTGAAAACTGAAATGATCGATAAGCTCAACGAGCAAATGAACCTTGAGCTTTTTTCATCCCTGCTTTATCAACAGATGAGTGCCTGGTGCAGCTTCCACAGTTTTGAAGGCGCGGCCGCATTTCTGCGTCGTCACGCTCAGGAAGAGATGACGCATATGCAGCGTCTGTTTGATTATCTGGCCGATACCGGCAGTCTGCCGCGCATCAACCCTGTTGCGTCCCCTTTCGCAGAGTATGCTTCTCTGGATGAACTGTTCCGTGCAACCTACGAACATGAACAGCTGATCACGCAAAAAATTAATGAATTAACCCACGCCGCGATGATTGGTCAGGATTATCCAACCTTTAATTTCCTGCAGTGGTATGTGGCAGAACAACACGAAGAAGAGAAATTGTTTAAATCCGTTCTGGATAAATTGTCACTGGCAGGTAAATCCGGCGAAGGTCTGTACTTTATTGATAAAGAGCTTGCCACGCTCGACACACAGAATTAATTAAAAAAGGGAGCCCATTGGCTCCCTTTTTTAATGCCGACATATTTTACTTTCGTGCGTAGAAAACCCTTCCTTTAAGGGAATAAATTTCCCTTTATTCTTCAGCAACTCCACCATCTGCGCGGCCGTCATATTTTCAGCAGAACAGGTATGAAAATGGGCGCTATCGCCGAATCGCATGTGAATAGCCTGAATCAGGCTGGTTTCCGAATAGTGCTCATCAGACTCCAGCATCATATTGAGCACCTCGTGCCCGTGAATTGACGTCATAACCCCTCCGCAAAGAAAGGCTCAGACTACACGCGAAGTCCGTGTCGCGCCTTGCGCTGGCACAGGTTTACATGCACCCGGCACAGCTAGTGCATCGCCAGTCATGAGGGTTAATCGCCTGATAAAAAGCGCGATAATTGTCGGTTTCGAGCGGAATGCCATTGTCGAAGAACAGATCGGTTAGCCAGTCGACGTGTTCAATTATCCACTCATCCTCTTTCAAACCCTGGGCAAAAATCTCATCGTCCGGATCCATAATGTTGTAGATCGCCCACGTCCCCATATCTTTTTCACGACGCGGCTCAGGCAATTCAATTAACTCGCCGTTCCAGTGAATAATCCAGTGTCCGTGACACAGCAAATTGCCTGAACGACTCCATGCGGCCTTAAAGGGATTATCCCCTGCCATCAGCTTCTCACTTTTTTTGATTATTTATATTTACTGTTTAAGGTACGCCTGATTTTCGCGCGAAAGTATTGCCCTTATGAAGTAGGCAAAACCCTCAAAAGTATCAGCCAGTTGCACTAAATATCGTACCCAGCCGGAATCGTAAATATTTTATTACACCACTTGTAACGGTGATTTGACGAATTGGTGCTTTTCACTTACTCTGCGCCGCAGAATGGGTTGCGATTTGTTGTTGCGGTAGAGGAAAGCGTGAGAAATAGAACTCTGGGAAGTATTTTTATCGTCGCAGGCACGACGATTGGCGCAGGAATGCTGGCGATGCCGCTGGCCGCCGCGGGTGTTGGCTTTAGCGTCACTTTACTGCTTTTAGGCTGCCTGTGGGCGCTGATGTGCTACACGGCATTGCTGCTGCTTGAAGTCTATCAGCACGTTCCTGCTGACACGGGGCTTGGCTCGCTGGCGGCACGCTATCTCGGCCGTTACGGTCAATGGATCACCGGTTTCAGCATGATGTTCCTGATGTACGCGCTGACTGCGGCTTATATAAGCGGCGCGGGTGAATTGATCGCCTCGAGTGTGAATGATTGGTTTGGTACGGACATTTCCCCGGCGACCGGCGTTATCTTTTTCACCGTAATCGGTGGCGGCGTGGTGTGTGTCGGGACCTCTCTCGTCGATCTGTTTAACCGTTTTCTGTTTAGCGCCAAAATTATTTTCCTTGTGGTGATGCTCGTTCTGCTTGCCCCGCATGTGCACAAAGTCAATTTACTGACACTTCCGCTTCAGCAAGGCCTGGCGCTTTCCGCCATCCCGGTGATTTTCACTTCATTTGGCTTTCACGGCAGCGTGCCGAGCATTGTGAGCTACATGAACGGTGATATCCGCAAGCTGCGTCGGGTATTTATCATCGGCAGCGCCATTCCATTAATTGCTTATATCTTCTGGCAACTGGTGACGTTGGGCAGCATCGATTCCTCGACGTTTATCGGCTTAATGGCTGACCATTCCGGTTTGAATGGATTCCTACAGGTGCTGCGTGAAGTGGTAGCCTCGCCACATGTTGAGCTGGCGGTTCATCTGTTTGCTGACCTTGCGCTGGCGACCTCTTTCCTTGGCGTGGCGCTGGGTCTGTTCGATTATCTGGCGGACTTGTTCCAGCGCCGTCGCTCCCTCGGTGGCCGCATCCAGACAGGCGTTGTGACGTTCTTGCCGCCACTCGCCTTTGCGCTGTTTTATCCACGCGGATTTGTGATGGCGCTGGGCTATGCGGGTGTGGCATTAGCCGTGCTTGCGCTGCTGCTCCCTTCCCTTCTGGCGTGGAAAAGCCGTCAGCAGCATCCTGACTCAGGCTATCGGGTGTGGGGAGGAACACCGCTTCTGGCGATGGTATTCACCTGCGGGATTGTGGTTATCCTGGTGCAGTTCTCGATTGCAGCAGGATTCTTACCAGAAGTCGGTTAACAAAAAGGGCTCATAATGAGCCCTTTTTTATCAGCGCAATCAATGCAAACAGCAGCTTTTGAATTTCTTACCGCTGCCACATGGGCAAGGATCGTTACGACCCACTTTCGCGCCATTGATAATCGGCTGTTGCGCCACAGTTAGCTGCGGGTTTGCCACCCAGTAGTTGTATAAACGAAGCGCCGCCGGTTTGATTCGTTCAATGCTGGCGTGATATTCGTCTTCGGTTAGTTCATCCAGCTGTTCGGCATTCGCTTCCGTTCCGTGCAGCGTAATGATGTCTAAATCGGCTTTCAGCTCTTCCGGCAACGATGACCAGTCGGTCAGTGCCATCCCGCGCATATAGCCATAGCACCACTCTTCCACCACGGTATAGCTTTTCCCGTCCACGTCGTTAACGCCGAAAACCGGTTCAAACTGATCGGGATAGTCACTCAGTCGCTCGGCAATATCGTTCAGATGCTTAAAGCAGAGATCGATAAAACGGTTCATTTCGCGATCGTTTTTCCATCGCGGAACATACTTTTGACCGCCCCACACCGCCACCAGCCAGGTATCGGGTTCAACGACAACCGGACCCGATAAAACCGCGGTAAGCATGCCGTCAAGCTCGGAAACGTCAATCACAGACGCATCCTCATGACCGTAAGACATTAACGTCTCTTCCAGCCACTCCAGTTCGTTTTCAGTTAATGGGCCTTCAGTCATTGCAGACACTCCTGATAAAAAAAGAAAACGATTTTATCACACAATGCCAAAGGACTTCTCAAACGCCAGCTCCAGGCGCGTGGAGCATGCTGTTTACACGCCGATAACACCATATTCTCCATGGGCTTTCCTGGTGCAAGATAGCTTGAATCGTGACCGTTGCCCACGTGGCGGGCTTTATTGTTAACGAGATGTGATCCCCGCTGTAATTTCAGTTCACGGCGTCAGGTGGCGTAAAACGGCACTCTATACTGAAATAAGTCAAAAACCCGCAATGGGTTATTCACTCTGGCAGCCATTTTGCTTGCTTAATGTTCCTGCCCGTAGAGGGTGACAGGAAATCTCGTCGTATGAGCAGGATATTGTCAGGCTCGCGTTTGTTTCGTGCATTTTGTTCTCGCTTTTGTTTTTGGATTGACTGCGCCATATGCCGTTCAGGTTTAGACCGTGGTGCAAAAACCTCTTTGCTAAGGAACATAACAATGTCGCTGAAATTAATCAGAAGTCCCCTTTCTCTTGTATTAACAGGTTGTCTGGTCACGGCATTTTCCGCCCAGGCGGATATCGTCATCGGCGTCGCGGGGCCCTTCACCGGCCCGAACGCAACCTATGGCGATCAGTATTGGCATGGGGCGACTCAGGCCGCAGAAGATATCAATGCCGCCGGTGGGATCAACGGCGAAAAGATTAAGCTGGTCCAGGGTGATGACGCCTGCGAGCCAAAACAGGCCGTCGCCGTCGCTAACCGTCTGGTTGATCAGGATAAAGTCAAAGCGGTTGTCGGCCATTTCTGCTCATCGTCTACCATGCCGGCTTCTGAGGTGTATAGCGATGCCGGCATTCTGGCTATCACTCCCGGCTCGACCAATCCGTTGATCACCGAACGCGGCATGAGCGATATGTTCCGCATGTGCGGACGTGATGACCAGCAAGGGAAAGTCGCCAGCGATTTTATTATCGATAAGCTGAAGGCCAAACGGGTGGTGATCATTCACGATAAAGACACCTACGGTCAGGGACTGGCGGATGCGACGAAAGCCGCACTGGCAAAACGTGGCGTAAACGATGTGATGTACGAAGGCCTCTCGCGCGGTGAAAAAGACTTTAACGCCCTGGTCACCAAAATCGGCGCGCAAAAACCTGATGTCGTGTTCTTCGGTGGTTGCCATCCAGAAGCCGGTCCGCTGGTGCGTCAGATGCGTGAGCAAGGCGTGCAGGCCAAATTCTTCTCCGGTGACTGTATCGTCAACGAAGAAATGGTCACCGCTGCGGGTGGGCCGAAATACACCAACGGCATTTACATGACCTTTGGCAAAGATCCCCGTTTGATCCCCGATGGTAAAGCCGTCATCGAGAAATTCCGCACCAGCAAGTTTGAACCCGAAGGTTACACGCTCTATTCCTACGCTTCTGTTCAAGCCATCGCCGCAGCCTTTAAAGCGACTGGCGGCACGGATTCTGCCAAAGCCAGCGCCTGGCTGAAAGCTAATCCTGTTGAAACGGTGATGGGCAAAAAAGCCTGGGATGATAAGGGTGACCTGAAAGTCTCCGACTACGTGGTGTATCAGTGGGATGACAAAGGGAAATATACCGAAGTGCCGTAACGGAACGGCGTCACGCTCAACGTCGATAGCATGGCGAATCGATTCGATATACACATCAGGCTGCACGCATGTGTCGTGCAGCCCATAACACGAGCGCGCGGTGATGAGCACATTCTTTCTTCAGCAGTTGATCAACGGCCTAACGCTGGGTTCCGTGTACGGACTCATTGCCATCGGTTATACGATGGTGTACGGCATTATCGGGATGATTAATTTCGCTCATGGCGAAGTGTATATGATTTCCGCCTATCTCAGCGCCATCGGCCTGGCGCTACTCGCCTGGTTTGGCCTGGAGTCATTTCCGCTTTTAATCCTCGGCACGCTGGTGTTCACCATTATTGTGACCGGCGTTTACGGCTGGACCATTGAGCGTATTGCCTATAAACCGCTGCGAAACTCAACGCGCCTGGCTCCGCTGATCTCGGCCATCGGGATGTCGTTAATCCTGCAAAACTACGCGCAAATCAGCCAGGGACCGCGTCAGCAAGGCGTGCCCACGATGCTGGATGGCGTGTTCCGTTTTCACATTGGCGAGGGGTTTGTTCAAGTCACCTACACCAAAGTGTTTATTCTGATTGCCTCATTCGCAGGCATGCTGCTGCTCACCTGGATAATCAGCAATACCCGATTGGGACGCATGTGCCGCGCCGTGCAACAGGACCGCAAAATGGCGTCGATTTTAGGCATAAATACGGACCGGATTATTTCGCTGGTGTTCGTGATTGGTGCAGCTATGGCAGGTCTGGCGGGTGTGTTGATTACCATGAACTACGGCACGTTTGATTTTTACGTCGGGTTTGTTATCGGCATAAAGGCCTTTACGGCTGCGGTTCTCGGCGGCATTGGTTCGTTGCCCGGCGCAATGCTGGGCGGGTTGATTCTCGGGATAGCCGAGGCACAATTTTCGGGAATGGTAAATTCTGACTACAAAGATGTGTTCTCGTTTGGATTACTGGTGGTGATCCTCATTTTCCGTCCTCAAGGACTGCTTGGCCGCCCGGTTGTCGCCAAAGTATGAGGGAGTCAAATATGACATCGCAAACTGATGTGCACGACGGTTTTTCGCTCAAACGCTGCGTTCTGGATGCCATCTTTGCCGGCATGATCGCATTAATCATTTTTGGCCCCATCGTTGGCGTGGTGCTGGACGGCTACAGTTTCAACTTTGAAGGACGACGGCTGGCGTGGATCGTTGCCACCGTGGTGACGGGGCGCTTTTTCCTGAGTGCGTTTTTGATGACGGCTGTGGGTACACGATTTTTATCGCGATTCGACACCGATAACGCAGGTGTTTACGTGCGGCCTCCCGAGTATAAAAGTCGGATGCGCTGGATTATCCCACTGGTGCTGACGCTGGCGGTCTGTTTTCCGTTTATCGCCACAAAATATGTGCTGACGGTAGCGATCCTTGGGCTGATTTATGTCCTGTTGGGGCTGGGGCTGAATATCGTTGTCGGCCTCGCTGGTCTGCTGGACCTGGGATACGTCGCCTTTTACGCGATTGGCGCCTACGGTTTAGCGCTGGGTTATCAATATCTAGGCCTGGGATTCTGGACGATGTTGCCGCTGGCGGCACTGATGGCCGCTGCTGCGGGGGCTTTACTGGGGTTCCCGGTTCTGCGCATGCACGGCGATTATCTGGCGATTGTGACGCTCGGATTTGGGGAAATCATCCGTCTAATTCTCAACAACTGGCTGACCTTTACCGGCGGACCAAACGGCGTTTCGGCCCCGCCCCCCACCTTTTTCGGCCTTGAGTTTGGCCGACGAGCCAAAGAAGGCGGCGTGCCGTTCCATGAGTTTTTCCATCTGACCTACAACCCCAACCTGAAGTTTATTTTCATCTATGTCGTCCTCCTGCTGGTCGTTTTGCTGGTGCTCTACGTCAAACACCGTCTGACGCGTATGCCGATTGGACGCGCGTGGGAAGCGTTGCGCGAGGACGAAATCGCCTGTCGTTCGATGGGGCTTAATCATGTACTGGTCAAGCTCTCGGCGTTTACCCTTGGGGCGTCCACAGCAGGCATTGCTGGGGTGTTCTTTGCGACCTATCAGGGATTTGTTAACCCCACGTCGTTTACGTTTTTTGAGTCCGCGCTCATCCTCGCCATCGTCGTTTTAGGCGGAATGGGATCGACTGTCGGCGTAGTGTTAGCCGCCTTTGTCCTCACCGTGACGCCAGAGCTGTTGCGCAGCTTTGCAGAATACCGCGTGCTGTTATTCGGCATGCTGATGGTCGTGATGATGATCTGGCGGCCGCGCGGTCTGATTCGCATTAACCGCAGCGGATTTGCGGTTCGCAAAGGAGTCGCGCCATGAACGGGACGATATTAAACGTTGAACATTTAATGATGCATTTTGGCGGTATTAAAGCGCTAAACGATGTGAATCTGGACGTCCAGCGTGGCTCAATAACCGCGTTAATCGGCCCGAATGGTGCCGGAAAAACCACGGTGTTTAACTGTCTGACCGGTTTCTACAAAGCCTCCGGCGGCACGATTCTGTTCAATACGCTCAGCAAAACCACCAACGTGATTCAGGTGCTTGGGCAAAAATTTCAGCCCGGAGACTGGATCAATCCAGCGCAGCTTGGCGGGCGTATTTTCTACAAAATGTTTGGCGGGACGCATCTGGTCAACCGCGCTGGGCTGGCGCGCACCTTCCAGAATATCCGCCTTTTTCGGGAAATGTCTGTGGTGGAAAACCTGCTGGTCGCGCAGCACATGCGCGTCAACCGTAACCTGATTGCCGGCGTGTTGAATACCCCCGCGTACCGCCGGGCGGAGAGCGACGCGTTGGATCGGGCATTTTACTGGCTAGAGGTAGTGGATCTGGTGGATTGCGCTAATCGCCTGGCGGGTGAGATGTCCTACGGTCAGCAGCGGCGTCTCGAAATTGCGCGCGCAATGTGTACGGGGCCAGAGATGCTGTGTCTGGATGAACCCGCCGCTGGGTTAAACCCCGTCGAAACGCGTGCGCTGAGTAAAATCATTCGTTTTTTGCGCGACCATCATAAAATCACGGTCTTGCTGATTGAACATGATATGGGAATGGTGATGGAGATTTCAGATCACATTATTGTTCTCGACCATGGCGATGTGATTGCGCAGGGTAAACCGCATGAAATCCAGCATGATGAGAAGGTTATCGCCGCGTATCTGGGCACCGATGAAAGCGAGGTCAGCGTATGAGCGAGACGATGCTGGAATTTAAGGACGTGGATGTGTTTTATGGTGTGATTCAGGCATTAAAGCAGGTTTCTTTGCAGGTGAATAAAGGCGAAACGGTGGCGCTGATTGGTGCTAACGGCGCGGGAAAATCGACGCTATTGATGTCCATTTTCGGCCAGCCACGCATTCGAAAAGGTCAGATCCTGTTTTGCGGCGAGGATATCAGTCATCAATCGACGCATTACGTGGCGTCGGGGGGTATCGCGCAGGCTCCGGAAGGTCGACGTATTTTCCCGGATATGACCGTTGAAGAAAATTTGCTGATGGGGACCATTCCTGTGGGTAACCAACATGCCGCGCACGATCTGCAAACGATGTTTGATTTGTTCCCGCGACTGAAAGAGCGACGCAAACAGCGGGCGATGACCATGTCCGGGGGAGAGCAGCAAATGCTGGCGATTGCGCGTGCGTTGATGAGTCGACCAAAACTCCTGCTGCTTGATGAGCCAAGTCTTGGTCTTGCGCCAATCGTGGTAAAACAAATTTTCCAGACGCTGCGCGAGCTGGCGCGTAATGGAATGACAATTTTTTTGGTGGAGCAAAATGCACATCACGCGCTCAAGCTCTCCGATCGCGGGTATGTGATGGTTAACGGGCAAATCCGACTGAGCGGTAGCGGCGAGGAACTGTTAGGTAATGAAGATGTGCGAAAAGCGTATTTGGGCGGCGTGTAATCCACGGGGAATTTGGTGAATAAAGCAGCTTTCGGAGCTTTCACGACACGGCTTATTGCTTTGATTGCTCTTCGCTTTCCCTTGTAAATGACGCAAGACTTGAATTCGCAGACCGCAAGTGCCGAGAGATTTTAACATCACGCATGTTGTTCATAAAAACTCAGCCGTTATGTAGCTTAATAATTGATTATGGCGAGGAGTTTGTGTGGGCATTGTACAACATGGACTATCTGTCAACGCGCCGGCTGACTCAATTTGTGGTAAACTGCCCTTCCAAGAGAAATTTGTCATGAAATCAGAAGACACCCTCGACTGGTACCCAGCCCAGCTCCCACCCGTAAAAATCATTCTGGGTAATGCAGTGCTCGAAGTCGGTAAAACAGGCCGCCCAATCAACACTCGCACGCTTCTTGAATACCTGCAGGTTACGCAAAAAAAACTATCAGGCAGAGATAATAAAGTCGCAATGCAAACCGCTATCGAAGTGCTCAGGGATAACCAAAAGATAAACGGAAGATTGTAGACGATTGCGCTGCGCGCTAAACATTTTCCGGGCATGAAAGAATGAGCGCTTCATCATCAAAATAGGGATATGAGTTGCGGATTAAATGATGTCTGCTATTCGCTCAAATATTATGAGCCTCATTACAGACGATACCGGTAGATTTTTTCTCAGAAAAAACTTGTATTTCCAAATCCCTGGCATTTTCTAATTCATCGTAAAAAACACGAGTAATTATTATAGTAAACGTGTATCGTGGTCGTCCCTTATATCAGGAGATGCCTATGTCTGGACGTAAAAATTCACAAACCCGTCGTAATTATTTAGTCAAATGCCCATGCCCAAACTGTTCTAAAGACTCAGAACACAGTTTTAGTCGCGTTCAAAAAGGTTCCCAGCTGGTCTGCCCGTTTTGCAGCACCTTGTTCAAGTCATCAAAATGACTGCAAAAAATTGTTGCAGATATGATGAGCGTTGCAACTAACGCCCCATATTTAGCCGTAGTTTAGGGAATACCAAAAATGATGCTGTTGTAGGCCGTCTAATCATTGATGCTCATTACTGTTTATACTGTCAGTTAACGTCAACTTTTAGACTGTTCATGCGAGAGGCCTGCGCTTCATCATTCCGGTCAGCACAACTGAAAAGATGCTGGCCTCATTTTAGAAATTTTCGGCCTTTCAATCATCTTACAGTTATGCCTGCTCGGTTATCCTTCCACTCGATATCGCAGAACCACACCTATTTATTTATCACAAAGTATTACGTTAGAAGCAGCGGGACCTTTGTTACCATTATAAATAGTGTACTCAACCTTCTGTCCTTCAAATAGGGTTTGACAATTATCACCCTTAAGATTCGAAACATGGACTGAGATATCTTTGCCTCCATCAAGAGGAGAGATGAAACCAAAACCTTTATCTTCTTTATACCACTTTACCAGACCTCTGATTCTTGAGGACATATTTACTCCTATTACGCATGATGAGTGGGGTAATAAACGTATAATAATAAACGTATGGACTCAGAAGGAAGGGTATCAGCGATAGCACCTGGTAATGAGGACTGCCCGATAAAATGTTTACGTTCGCTTGTACATCGAACTTATCAGGACATTAAGGCACGGACGGTGACAATAAGCAAAGCATTCTTTACTACCCATCTCATATGCTATGACATTTTGCCGGGCCGAAAGCCTTTCAAGAGAAGATTATCGCCCACACGTTCAAAGCGCTTTTACCTGTTATAAGCTCAAGATTTAAAGACCGCCAAACAATGTCTAACGTCTTAATTTTCTTCATGCTTCTACACATCACTTCTATCCCGGAAGAGTCATATGAAGCAGACTATCGAGTTGCCGTTCTGGACCAAATTATCGGATGATAATCACAAATGTCTGAAAACAACGACCACGCGGTACACGAATGAAGTAAGGCGTGTATGCTTAAATGTATACATTAACAATGCGGGACAGCGACATGTTTAGCTTTTCATCCAACGAATTCGTCACAAACGATGTTGACAGAGTCATAGGCAGCGCTGTCTTTGACATTATCCAGGCCGGCGTAGCTGACCACATAACGCCAAAAATGCTGATTCAGCACCTCACCCGCAAGTATGTGCATATTTACGAAACGAGCGCTTCCGTTGACGAAGCGTTAGCCTATGAAGCCGCAATAAAAAACCTCGAAAAATCAGTTGGTTAATCGAACTTTTATCAATGTATAACACTGTGTGTGACGTCGCAGAAATTGACCTTTCACGCAATGTTATTGATTGGCTGTGATATGAGATGAGAGCCCCTGAGATCAGTATTTGAGGCAATCGTCAGTTCGTCATATCGGTATGTTCACAGCTAAAAAATTCATCTCACCTCCATACTGCAAATTCTTTTAATATTTCATTATCTGCTGCTGAATATGATCTTGATAACGTAACGGTGTGCCAGATACAGAAAAGTGTCCTGTTGACAGTACTCATGACTGCTTATTCTGGAAAACACCTACACCGGTTGACCTGTAAATAATCAATATTATTATCTCTCTAGCTTATTAAACTGACGTAGGGAGGATAGATTGTTGGGTTGGAAATTTCTAATCGGTTTTCTTTTTGTCACCATCGTTCGATTTGCACTATTTGGTTTCGTTTTTTCACTCCAGCAGTTGAAGTAAAACGACGGCCATCTTCTGCTATATGCCATGCCTTGAACGTAAAAAACCCGCTCAAGGCGGGTTTTTTACGTTCACTTATCTGCTCAGGCTGAAGCCATCATCGCTGCCATAAGTGTGCACGGCGTTATCAGCAATTAAAGCGCGGTAACGTTAGCAGCTGCCGGACCTTTGGCACCATTCTCAATCGAGAATTCAACCTTCTGTCCTTCGTCCAGCGTCTTGTAATCGCTGCTCTGAATAGCAGAAAAATGTACGAATACATCTTTGCTACCATCGGCTGGCGTAATGAAGCCGAAGCCTTTTTCAGAGTTAAACCATTTTACTAAACCAGTCATTTTGTTAGACATAGATATTTCCTTAAATTTTCTTGAGCCACACGTGGCGGCGAACATGGCCTGCTTGCAGATGAGGACTTATTGGGCACTTAGGAGAAGGCTCATGCATAAGAGTATCAAAGGATATCGCTTGAAATGAGGACTGCTTTACTAAAACTGCTTTCATAAGGTCTGTATGCCAAACCGATGAGGCATGTTGGACTCTTATGGGATAATAATCAAGGTTACTTTTGTCAGTGATTTGTTGGGAAAATTTACAATTCTAAGAGGGAGTAATCTTAAAAGCCCTGACCATTGCAGCCAGGGCTTTTAAGGTACTACAGGCTTCAGATTTGACATTAATGGACTTAATAGAGTGATACTGCTATTGATACTGCTTTTAAATGTACCCGTTTACTACAGATAATATTGGGTGTATAGACTAAAAACCTCCCTCTATTTATCTCGTTATATACCTGCCTGCGCTTATAAAATCTGAGCGTGGCAACTTGAACAAGCACATCCCCCCTCGCGACATACACTCTTTGATGCGTTGCCCTTTGCCGATCCGGTTACCATCAACAAGCGAAACCACCGACATTAACAAGAAAAACAAGGCCTTACATCGTCGCGCTATCACTACCATTTTGCAAACCAGCACAAACTCTACAAGGCCTGAAAGCAAACTACATCCCAAACAACAAACTTCGTGGCCCGTATAGCAAAATGGTTTAACCCAGTATTTCATACTATTTACTAACGATTTTATTGTGCTGCTGAGTACTAATTTACTCATTTAAGATTCGAGGTCAATACTGTTTTTTAAAACATGTTTTTATTAACAGCAATAGTGACTGAACCGCCCCTACTATGCCCTGTGGCCGCTGTGAGTGAGAGGCTGGTATAACAACCCAACACGAACATGACATCATTAGCACACACATGAGGCATGATAATAATATGCACTATAACCATTATTCCAGTGTGGATATAAAAGACTTAACTTGTTATAAATCACTGTCGTCAAGCCCAAAGGGTAAAAGGTCAGAAGAGATGAACAATATTAACTGGAACTGGGAAACACATTTCAGTATAGACAGCTCGGTACTTCTTAAAATAGGGGTAGTCATTCTTCTTTTATTTTGAGGCTTTGATGAACTGCGGAAAAGAAGGAAAAAGAAACCAAGTGTAGAAGCGTCAATCTACCAAGCCAACGCCAGAGAACGCCACGAGTGGCGCCATGTAAGATACCTATTTAAAATGATACGGGTTGTCTTTGCTCTGTATATTTTATGGTCACTCATTCAGTACCTCTTAACATAAAACAAGCAAAACTATTTTCCGCGCTGAATTTCATTGGCTGACAACTGCTGATTGAGTCTGTCCGATTTTGCAGTTCAAGATCAGCGAAGCGGGCCAGGTCTCCTTTAGGTTTCGCCGGGAAGTCGCACAGAATGCGGCATTACCTTCATATCTGCGCGGCGTAATTAGCCTCAGAAAGATACGACAAGAAATTGTCTATCGTGCCGGTGGTTTGGGCAGTGCCTACCTAACCTTATAGTGAAAGCAAATGGCGGAACGTGATTTACAGGCACAAAAAAACCACCTTTCGGTGGTTTCACGACACTGCTTATTGCTTTGATTATTCTACTTTCCCATGGTACCCGGAGCGAGACTTGAACTCGCACAGCGCGAACGCCGAGGGATTTTAAATCCCTTGTGTCTACCGATTCCACCATCCGGGCTCGGGAAGAAATTGGAGGCGCGTTCCGGAGTCGAACCGGACTAGACGGATTTGCAATCCGCTACATAACCGCTTTGCTAACGCGCCTTTGAATCTTTTTACTGAGCACCCGCTGTTGCCGATACTTATAATTTGGAGCGGGAAACGAGACTCGAACTCGCGACCCCGACCTTGGCAAGGTCGTGCTCTACCAACTGAGCTATTCCCGCAATCATCAAGTCATTATGCTAATCACTTGATTTTACTACCGACTGGCTAAGCGTACCGCCGTTCGATGCGTTGCATTCTACTTATATGACGGTTTGAGTCAACGTTAATTTTTGCTTCCCAGGATCGTTTGCTGAAATTTGCGTCGAAACGATCACTGTTCAAGCAAATCGCCGCGTGAGGCGTTCAGATATTGCAGCATCGACCACAGTGTCAGGACGGCGGCAACCCACAGCAGACCAATGCCCGCCCACTCTACCCACGCATTTGGACGCCACAGCATCCACACCAGCGAAGCCATCTGGGCGGTCGTTTTCACTTTGCCGATCCAGGAAACCGCAACGCTGCTGCGTTTACCCAGCTCAGCCATCCACTCACGCAGTGCAGAGATAATGATTTCACGGCCGATCATGGTGGCAGCAGGCAGCGTCACCCACCAGGTATGGTAATGCTCCGCCACCAGCACCATCGCGATGGCGACCATCACTTTATCCGCAACCGGATCGAGGAACGCACCAAAACGCGTACTCTGATTCCAGCGACGCGCCAGATAACCATCAAACCAGTCCGTCACCGCGGCGATAAGAAAAATGAATGCACATGCGAAAGGTGCCCAGGTGAACGGCAGGTAAAATGCCAGAACAAAGAATGGGATAAGTACGACGCGAAAAAGCGTAAGCAACGTAGGGATATTAAATCGCATAATGACGGTAACTGTCTGTTGTCAGTAAATTTAGCTCTATGTTGCTACAGAGCCCTCAATGTTTCAACGAGTAGTAGATCTTTTCTGCCAGCCCTTGCGAAATACCTGGCACTTTTGCAATTTCCTCCACGCTCGCGTTGAGTAATCCTTGCAATCCCCCCATGTATTTCAACAACATTTGTCGACGTTTTGGCCCAACGCCTTCGATCGTTTCAAGCGTACTGGTATTTTTCACTTTCGCCCGTTTTTTGCGATGCCCACCGATAGCATGATCGTGCGACTCATCGCGGATATGCTGGATGACATGCAAAGCAGGAGAATCTGGCGGCAGGTTGAACCCCTCGCCTTCAGGCTCAAAGAATAGCGTTTCCAGACCCGCCTTACGGTCAGTCCCTTTCGCCACTCCCAGCATCAGCGGATGATGCTTATCCCACGGCACGTCTAGCTCAGCAAAAACCTGTTTCGCCTGACCCAACTGCCCTTTCCCGCCATCGATAATGATGACGTCCGGGATTTTGCTCTCTTCGATCGCTTTTCCGTAGCGACGGCGCAGCACCTGATTCATCGCTGCGTAATCATCGCCAGGCGTGATGCCCGTAATATTATAGCGGCGATATTCCGCGCGCAGCGGGCCGTTCGCGTCGAACACCACGCAAGAGGCGACAGTTTGCTCGCCCATGGTGTGGCTAATGTCAAAACACTCCATGCGCTTCACTTCTGGCAATTTCAACAACGTCGCCAGGGCGAGTAAGCGCTGATGAATAGTCGATTGCTGAGAAAGTTTGGTGGTCAGCGCAGTCGCCGCATTAGTACGAGCGAGCTTCAAATAGCGTGCACGGTCGCCTCGAGGTTTGGTCTGGACGTTGACCCGCCGGCCCGCCAGCTCAGAAAGCGAGTCAGCCAGGAGGGTTTTATCATTCAGATTAAAGTCGAGCAAAATTTCCGACGGCAACGTGCGCATCTGGCTACCCTGCAGATAGAACTGGCCAACAAAAGTTTCCACCACTTCGCCCAATTCAGTGCCACCCGGCACTTTTGGAAAATAGCTGCGGCTACCCAGGACCTTGCCCTGGCGAATAAACAGAACATGTACGCAGGCCAGCCCGGCATCGAAAGAGACACCAATAACATCCAGATCGTCGCCATTATTGGAGACGAATTGTTTTTCCGTCACGCGACGCACAGCCTGAATCTGATCCCGAATGCGCGCCGCTTCTTCAAACGCCAGCGACTGACTGGCCTTTTCCATGCGTTCAATTAGCTGCGTCAGAACCTGATCGTCCTTACCGGCCAGGAACAAGCGCACATATTCAACCTGCTGCACGTATTCCTCTTCGCTGACCAGACCAGCCACACACGGGCCAAGACAACGCCCAATCTGATATTGCAGACATGGCCGAGAGCGGTTGCGATAAACGCTGTTTTCGCACTGGCGAACCGGGAAAATTTTTTGCAGCAGCGCTAGCGTTTCACGTACCGCATAGCCGTTTGGGAAGGGACCGAAATACTCCCCTTTCGCATGCTTAGCACCACGGTGCATGGCCAGGCGCGGATGAGTGTCGCCACTCAGGAAGATAAAGGGATAAGACTTGTCGTCACGTAATAAGACGTTGTAGCGAGGCTGATACAGCTTGATGTAGTTGTGCTCAAGCAGGAGTGCTTCCGTCTCAGTATGGGTGACGGTGACATCGATCTGCTGAATTTGCGCAACCAGCGCTTCAGTCTTACGCGAGGCAAGATTATCGCGAAAATAACTGGAAAGGCGCTTTTTGAGGTCCTTCGCCTTACCAACATAGATAACCGTCTCGCCAGCGTCGTACATACGGTATACGCCTGGCTGGCTGGTTACGGTTTTCAGGAAAGATTTAGAATCGAACACATCACTCACTGACTGGTTAGGGTCTCTGTATTACACAGACCATGACGAATAGCCAGGTGAGTGAGTTCGACATCGCCATGAATGTTCAGTTTACTGAACATACGATAGCGGTAGCTGTTCACCGTTTTCGGGCTAAGATTCAGTTGCTCCGAAATCTCATTCACCTTTTGGCCTTTGGTGATCATCAGCATAATCTGCAATTCGCGCTCAGACAAACTGGCAAACGGTGAACCCGTCTTTTCCGGCTCAATCTGGCTCAACGCCATCTGTTGAGCGATATCCGAGGCGATATAGCGCTGTCCGGAATACACGGAACGAATGGCATTCACCACTTCCTGCGGCGCAGCGCCTTTAGTGAGATAACCGGCTGCGCCAGCCTGCATCACTTTCGCGGGCAAGGGGTTTTCGGTATGCACGGTCAGCATGATGACTTTGGTATCAACGAAGGCGCGGGCGATTTTGCGCGTGGCTTCAAGCCCACCGATGCCAGGCATATTCATGTCCATTAGCACCACATCGGCAGAGTTGCTTCGGCACCACTTCACGGCGTCTTCACCGCAGCAGGCTTCTCCGGCCACTTTAATACCCTTTATATCTTCAAGTATGCGACGTATCCCTGCGCGCACGAGTTCGTGGTCATCAACAAGAAGGACGTTGATCAAAGGAAATGTCTCCAGAAATAGGGATAACGCGACTGACTGCTAATTGGTTTATATTAACGGTTTTCCTCCCAAGTTTAAAACGTTAAAAAGGTGCAGTACGATTCCGTTCTCTTTTTTGGAAATTAGTCTGTACAGCAAGTGGAAAGAAAAACCCTGTCTTAATGGCGTTCTTTGCCCTTTTTAAGCACCTGCATTCAAAAAGTTACAAAAAATAAACACGGCAGGAAGCGCAAAAAACAGAACATATATTTTTGTAACAATAATTAACAGCAGCCAAACCAAGACTAAACAATTAAGGGATATTTAAACACGATAGCAATTATACTTAACCCTAGTTTACCCGAATAAACAAAACGGCAGGATGTTCAAAAAACAACCACTGCTTTTTTTCCTCTGGCTTATGGTATACTCCGCCGCCTTAACTTTCATCGTCGCGCTACAGCGCAGTTTTGTAATGAGGATTATCCATGAGCACACCTGAATTCGCCACCGCGGAAAATAACCAAGAACTGGCGCAGGAAGTATCCTGTCTGAAAGCACTGTTGACTCTTATGCTTCAGGCAATGGGTCAGGCCGATGCGGGCCGTGTGATCATTAAGATGGAAAGACAAATCGCGCAGATGGAAGATCAAAGCCAGGCTGACATATATGCTGGCACAGTTAAGCAAATTAAACAGGCTTACCGTCAGTAAAAAAAGAAACGGCTGAACGCAATGCATTCAGCCGTCTTCGTGTCTGGCACGCAGAACAATGTTGTGGTCAGATGAAACCGGTCGCCGCCGCGTAGCAAGCAATCTGCGTTTTATTCGGCGCATTAAATTTCTTCTGCATATTCTTCTGATGGAAATTGACCGTATTTTCTGAGATCGAAAGAATAATCGCGATTTCAGCCGACGTTTTTCCTTCCGCCGTCCACTTCAGAATTTCCTTTTCACGCTTGCTGAATTTCATCTCAGGTGGCATCACCATTTCATGCTCAAATCGCAGCAATGTGGTCAGCGCCATTTGCACCAACACTTGCAGGCGCAATTCTATTTCATCGCTGTCCATCATTTTACCAAACTGACTGGTGCAAGAAACCGAGAGAAAGCCCAGCGCATGATTGGGCAACATCAAACATTGTGTAATGCCCTTGCGCAGACCGTGGTCGCGCGCGCCGTCCCATAACGCCTGCGCATCCGCAAATAACGCGTCAGTCCAGGGAAGATGCCCCTGCAAGAAATTCTCACGCTTTAATACCGGATCAATAGCGAAATAATTTTCTGACTGATATTGCGAAATCCATTCCGCCGGATAGCTTGAATGAATGGATATTTTAGGACGCGTGAATGGAACCGGATGCCTGACACAGAGTGAGTAATAATCGAATTCAAGTGCCTGAGTTTGTCGTTGAAGTTCTTCATACACTTCATCGGCAGAGCCCATCTCCTGGAATCGCAGGAAGCAATTCCGTCGCCATGTAAAAAAGTCTGTTTCCCTCATACTTACCGAATAAAACCCCTGAAAAAACTAATCATTATTATGGTGAATACAACGTAACACATAAAACTTATTTATATGTATAAAATATTGCCCCAATTGAGAATTAGTTGCGTTTAAGCAGGGTTTGAAATGAAGAAGCAGAATAAAAACACCTCCCATTACGGACAATAGGGGAAAATTTTGCTCCAGATTGGTTTTCTGGAGCAAATTGAGTAAAGCGGACTATTTCGTCAGAAACTTCTCGAGGAACTGACGCGTACGCGGCTGTTGGGGATTGGTAAACAATTCTTTTGCTGGCCCCTGCTCTACAATACGCCCCTGATCCATAAAGATTGCTCTGTCTGCCACGTCCCGGGCAAAGCTCATCTCATGCGTGACAATCACCAGCGTTCGCTTCTCCTGCGCGAGTTGGCGGATGGTGTTCAGCACTTCCCCTACCAGCTCGGGATCGAGCGCCGATGTTGGTTCGTCGAACAAAATAACATCGGGTCGCATCGCCAGCGCACGGGCAATCGCCACGCGCTGCTGCTGACCCCCCGACAGACGACGCGGATAGCTGGTCTCCTTCCCGGACAACCCAACTTTTGCCAGCAGTTCACGGGCGCGTTGAATCGCCTCGTCTTTAGGCTCACCCTTTACGATGACCGGCCCTTCGATAATGTTCTCCATCACCGTGCGATGGGGGAACAGGTTAAAACTCTGGAACACAAAACCGACATGCTGGCGTAGATGGCGAATCAACGTTTTCTGCTGCCCAAGCGACTTCGCGGTATCAATGGTGATATCACCCACGCGAATGGTTCCGCCCTCTGGATGCTCCAGCAAATTAATACTGCGCAGCAGCGTGGTTTTACCAGAACCACTCGGCCCGATAATCGCCACCACTTCGCCCTCCTGCACTTCAAGGTTAATGCCGTGAAGGACAGTTTGCCCGTGGAATTTTTTCGTCAGGTTTTTGACGTCAATTGCACTCATTTCGGATCTCGCTCCTGACGATTAAGCTGATTTTCAAAATAGTTTTGCAGCGCGGACAGTACGGTTGCCATCACCCAGTAAATCAGAGAGGCGGCCAGATACATGGTGAAAACTTCCAGCGTGCGCGACGTAATCAGCTGCGCCTGACGGAACAACTCCGGTACCTGAATCGTCGCGGCGAGGGAGGTATCTTTTACCAGACTGATAAAACTGTTGCTCAGCGGCGGGAGCGCCACGCGTGCGGCCTGGGGCAAAATGGCGCGACGCAGCGTTTGCCACGGGGTCATCCCGATACTGGCCGCCGCTTCCCACTGGCCTTTATCAATGGATGAAATCGCGGCACGCAGCGTCTCAGACGTATACGCCGCCGTGTTCAGCGACAGGCCAATCATCGCCGCCGGAATAGGATCCAGCTCAATACCAAACTGTGGCAGGCCGTAATAAATCATAAACAGCTGGGCGATGAGCGGCGTACCGCGAAATATGGAAATGTAAAAGCGCGCCAGCCAACGCACCGGCAGAACCGGCGACATACGCATCAGCGCTAGAATAAAGCCCAGCACTAAACCAAAGAACATCCCACCCAGACTGAGCTGCAGCGTAAACACAGCGCCCTTGAGCAGGTACGGTAGCGAATCAATAACCAGCTGAATACTTTCTTGCATTATCGTTTTTCTACCTGCTTTTAGACGTGGGGATGATAGGCAAACAACGCAGGCGCTCCGCCCGTATGCACAAACAGAATTGGGCCTTCATCCTTGAAGCGCTTCTGAGTGATACCGTCGATCAGGCCCGCCATCGCCTTACCCGTGTAAACCGGATCGAGCAAGATCCCTTCCAGACGCGCCAGCAATTTTATCGCTTCCAGCCCTTCATCATTCGGCGTGCCGTAGCCTGGCGCAAAATAGTCATCCCATAGCACAATCTCAGCCTGCGCCGGGACTTCCAGCTGCTGCGCAACCGCCTGTTGCAAAGCAAACACTTTTGGCTTTTGATCCGCCACGCTACGCGATACGGTCACGCCAATGAGTTCGACGTCCGGCATCAGTTGCTCAAGCCCTACTGCAAGTCCTGCGTGCGTTCCCGCGCTACCCGATGCCACGACCACCGAGGACAAACTCACCGCGCCTTCACACTGCTGCGCGATTTCAAGCGCGCTTTCTACGTATCCCAACGCACCGAGCGCATTGGAGCCGCCTACCGGAATCACATAAGGCCGAAAGCCCTGCGCTTCTACGCGCGTCGCCAGCGCCTCGAGCTGTTCTGCTGGATAGGTTAATGCGTCGCACATTTCAATCTGCGCGTTGAACAAATCCAGCAGCAGGCGATTTCCGTTGCTGAGATAATTTTCCGCACGCGTGCCAATCGGGTTTTCCAGCAGTGCCACGCAGTTCAGCCCGAGTTTTGCGGCCACCGCCGCCGTCTGGCGAACGTGGTTGGACTGAATCGCACCCGCAGTAATCAGGGTATCAGCCCCTTCGCGCAGCGCATCAGCCGCCAGGAACTCAAGCTTACGCAGTTTGTTTCCGCCCATGGCCGTAGGGGTCACGTCGTCACGTTTAATAAAGATATCGCGCCCTAAGTAATCCGAAAACCGCGGTAAATATTCTAGCGGCGTCGGCGCGCCGATAAACTCGAGGCGCGGAAAGCGCGTTAAATTTTGCAGTGACATGGAACCTCCGGTAACTCTGTTTTTGTTTATTATTTTTATTATGCACGCTAGAACGCCAGAAATAAAAAAGGCGCTTTTAAAAGCGCCTTTTTTTGTCATTTAAGACTTATTTGGTGACGTCAGCACCGAACCACTTCTCAGACAGCGCTTTTAACGTTCCGTCTTTTTGCATCTCAGCGATAGCACCGTCGATCGCTTTGACCAGATCGTCGTTGTCTTTGCGGATGGCAACGCCAGATTCCTGACGCGAGAACGGCTCACCGGCAACGGCCAGCGTGTCTTTGGTTTTCTTCACCAGATCCAGCGCGGCCAGGCGGTCGACCAGGATCGCATCAATACGGCCCACGCGCAGATCCTGATATTTTGTCGGGTCATCATCATAGGTGCGGATATCCACGCCCTGCACGTTCTGGCGCAGCCACTCTTCGTAGTTGGTCCCGAGACCGACACCCACTTTTTTACCTTTCAGGTCCGCAGCGGTTTTGATCGAGCCTTCGTTACCTTTCTTCACCAGCGCCTGAATACCTGACACGGTATACGGCGTTGAGAAATCATATTTCTTTTTACGTTCATCAGAAATGGTGACCTGGTTAATCACCACATCAATACGTTTGGAATCCAGTGAGGCCAACATGCCGTCCCATTTGGTGGGTTTCAGCGACGCTTTCACCCCCAGATGTTTCGCCAGCTCTTCGGCAAACTCAACTTCAAAGCCGGTCAGCTTGCCATCGTCACCCTGGAAACTGAACGGTGGATAGGTTCCTTCCAGCCCAACCAGCAGCGTGCCGCGCTCTTTCACTTTATTCAGTAATCCTTCGGCCGCAAACGTTTTCACGCTCATTCCCGCGACCAGCGCCACAGCCATTACGCCCATCAGCGCCTGACGACCCAGAAGTGCTAATTTCATAAATACCCCGATATAGTGGTTTTTTGAGTAGTGTAAGGCTTTCGCCTTTGGCGTCAAAGGCGAGTCCGCTACATCTTATTCAATTTTAATATATATCAGAAGTCGCTTCGGCGTAGACTTTCTGCGTGACCGTACCCGGCAAATGCGCTTTATATTGCGCGTATTTACGCAGCGCGATGCGATAGTTGTTGGTGCTGGTTGCAGGCAACCACGGTTCCAGGTTTTCATCCATGTAACCGGTTTTCAGCAGATCGCGCGAGATATTTTGTACCGTCAGATGTTGCCCCAGACGACGCAGACGCACGACGTATTCGCGCACGGTCCCGTGACTCATCTCGGTTTGCTCAAAGAGGAATTGTTTGAAGCCGATAATATCGAAAAAGTCGCTCTGCTCTTTGCAATGCAGATCGCCACAAAAACGACACAAAGCGACCCACTCCTGCTGCTCTTCACGCCACGCGGATTCATCCATCAGGGTATCGAGACGGGAGATCGCAATTTTATTGACGATTTCGCCACGACGAACCAGCGTGATACGGTCAAGCAGCTTATTGCAGTGTGCACAATGAGTCTGGCTGTGTTTAAAGTCTTTTAGGTAGCGGCTTAAAGGCCGTCTTTTAGATTGCTGCACCGTCATGATAACTCCTGGTTGTCAATACGTTGTGCGGCATTTTTCGGGCGAATGACTCGCCTATAACTTACCCAGTTTGGTACGTAAGCGTTTAATGGCCTGGCTGTGCAACTGGCTCACCCTGGACTCCCCCACTTCCAGAACCGCGCCGATCTCCTTAAGATTCAGCTCTTCCTGGTAATAGAGGGTTAACACCAACTGCTCACGTTCAGGCAATGCTTCAATCGCATCCATTACGCGTTGGCGTAAATTACCTTCCAGTAATTGGTGTAACGGGTTTTCGTGCTGATTTTCATCAGTCACCAGTTCAACACTATCGCCATGCTCTTCACGCCACTCATCATAAGAGAAGAGTTGGCTGTTATTAGTATCAAGCAACATCTGACGATAATCCTGAACCGCGATCCCGAGACGCTCCGCCACTTCAGTTTCAGTCGCGTTTCGTCCCAGCTCTTGCTCCAGTTGCCCTATAGCATGTGCCACTTCGCGGGCATTGCGGCGAACACTTCGCGGTACCCAGTCACGGCTACGCAGTTCGTCCAGCATCGCACCACGAATACGCTGTACTGCGTAAGTCGTAAATGCCGTTCCTTGCAGAGCGTCATACCGATCCACTGCATTCAGTAGACCAATACCGCCCGCCTGTAGCAGGTCGTCCAATTCAACACTCGCTGGCAATCGCACCTGGAGGCGCAATGCTTCGTGACGCACCAGCGGGACATAACGCTGCCACAGCGAGTGTTTATCCATTACACCATCAGCGGTATAGAGTGTATTCACGATAAACAGCCCTGCGTTAATTGAGTTATCGGCATGATTATCCGATTCTGGAGGGGTTTTAATCGGGTGAATAGTGGGTGAAATGAGGGGTTATTTGAAGGGTAATGATGCATGCCGTAAAACATGCATCATTAAAAACTGATGCTAATTGTTAAAATCAGCCTTTTTTGCACAACAGAAATATGCTTGAACATAAGTCCGGATAATGATGACCTAACTGATAACAACCCTCGAGATATTGTTTTGAAACAATGTCTGTTTGTAAAAGTTTGTCCCATTGGAAATTGGCCATCGCCTTGAAAAATATACCCGTACGATACACCACATCAAGACCGGCAAGTCGCGCATCACGTTCAAGAGTATCAAGGGAATAAGTGCATCGATGCCCGTGTAAGAACTCTGAGTGCGTTACAGCATCATTATGACTAATCAGACCCATTTTAACGGCAATCTGACGGGAAGCCGCATGTGCATTAGGGCAAACAAGGAAGAAATGCCCCCCTTCTGCGAGCCACTCATCATTCACACGTTTCAATAAACTTACCGGATCATCAATATGTTCAAGCACATGTGTCAGCACAATATTATCGTAACGGCGCGGGAGTTCGACATCCTCGAAGCGAGAATGCACATAATTTATCTCTTCGCCGAGACGCTCTCGCGCAGTGTCAAGAGCCTCTTCTGATGCCTCCACACAGGTGATATCAGTGAAGTTAGTCATCAGTCGTGCAGTAAAATCGCCTTTGAAACTCCCTAATTCCAGGAGGCTACCTTTATTGAAAAACGGGCTAAACGAACGAATCATAAACGGATGCATAACATCGAAATCAAAATTGTAGGCATACTGATGATCCGCAGTGTCTTTGATTTCCTGGTTATAGTCTCGGGTTTTCATTTTTTTATCTCGCTTTGGAGCATCATAGTCACTATCGAACGCTGAGTAGCAACCGCGCTAAATCCATATTTATAATAAAGCCGTTGTGCAGTATGATTATTTTCGTCTACCTCAAGGCGGATACGGAATGCACCAGCCTCCTGTAGTTTCTTGATGCAACGCGTCAATAATTGGCCACCTAAACCACACTGCTGAAATTCCGGTATGACCGAAACGTTAGTAATAAATCCTATCCCCGTTTCTCCGTCGAAATATGCAGCAACGAGACCGATAAGTGTCATTCTGTGCCACGCCTCAAAACATTGAGCATGAAGCACAATTTTTGTGGCATAAGATGAAATGTCGATTTTGGCAGCCAGATTCTGCAAGAAAAAATCATCACATCGATTAAAATGCGCAATCACGTTCTCACTCACAACACTATTTTGCTCAAATCGAATTTCGGTCATAACATCATTTCCGCCAGACCAAATCCTTCTTTGCCAAAGGCATTCCCATTGTACAACAAATACACTTTTTCCTCACAACGGAAGAGATGCGGATAGCATTGCATTTCGCTGTCCCATTCACCCTGTGATGATAATTGTGCAACCTGACTGTCATCTCGATTCCAGTTAAGTAAATCGACTGACGATGCATATCCCAGTCTATAGCCCCTTCCACGCTGCGCCCGGAAATCGAAACATTCGCGATAACAGAAGATCATATGATAGCGTCCACCCGCTTCGATAACGGTGGGGAGTGCCTGACATTCATCATCACCCAAAACAGAATCAATGATGGTTTTACTGTCACGTTCCCAGTCGATACCGTCATCCGACTTTGCATGGGCAATTTTGTAAATACGATCTGGCTCAGCCTCGGGTGTCTGTTTTTTCCAGCCAGTGCCAAAGATATACCACATGTGAAAATGTCCATCAGCGTGAATGACAAACGCGTCACCAACAAGATGTGGTTCATTCAGGGACGCCGCCATGACTGGCCCATTAGCGAAGCGCGTGAAGCTTTCGCCTTGATCTTCACTGATCGCAAGCCCAATAGCAGTATCGACAGACACCGAGACTCGACGATTCCATCCTGTCGTCCATGCCAGAATTTTGCCTTCATGTCGCAAAACGTTGAAAGGGAAAATACCATGTTCATCAAAAGTACCCAGTTCTCCTGGGCCGATAACTGGTGCAGGACTCATACGGATAACTTTTTGCAGCGATTTATCCATATCAACATAACAAACGCGACTGATGAATTTCCCTGTGGGGATATCCTGCTCGCGAGTAGAAAAATAGATGCGAATATAATCGTCAAAGACCAATGCTTGTGGCGACTGAGCAAATCCAACCCCGTTCGGCAGAGGCGGATTCTGCGTCGGAGAATAAATCAGGCCATACTTTTCCCAACTGAGCATCAGCATAGCTCCCCTTCCAGTTTTGCCAGCCCAAAGCCATAACGTCCGACCTGATCACCGAGGTAAGCCATATACACTTCGCCATCCAGCTCAAAAACGTGGGGATAGCTGATCATTTCAGCATCCCAACCGAATGCTGAAACATCAATGCCTGCTTTACTGTCTTCTCGATTCCACTCGATGAGATCTGTACTCCACGCGTAACCGATACGATAGCCATTTTGTTTACCGCGATAATTCGCGCTAAAGCGATAGCAAAAGAACATATGGTATTTGCCATTGGCGAAAAAAACGTCAGGGCTAGCCTGAGCCTCATCCTCCTCTATACGACTGGGGATCAGATCTTTGTTGAGTTTTTTCCAGTTAACTCCGTCGGATGAGGTGGCCATACGGATTTTGTATACGGGTTCAGCGCGCCCATCGACTTTCTTCCATTTACGTCCGGCAATGTAGAACAATTGCCACTGCCCGTTGAAGCGTCTGATTTTTGGGCCACTCATAACAAAAGGCTCATCAGGTGAATAACTTATTGCGGGACCCGGGCCTGTTTTTTTAAAGGTTTCACCACCGTCGTAACTTTCAGCCATGCCAATCGCCACGTTAAATGGAACCGATTCGCAACGAGTCCACCCCGCATACCATGCCTTCACCACGCCTTCATCACGCACAACGGAGACCGGATAAGTTCCAAACTCATCAAATTCACCATGCCCACCAAGTGAAAGGATCGGCTTCTTAGCAAAGCGGAGCACGTTAAACAAATCGTGACGTGCAAGGTCTACCCACGCGGAATAACTCACATACATTCCCTTTTCGTCCGCAGGTGGACGGCAGGAAAAATAAACGCGGACAAAATCGTCAAAAACCAACGTAGCAGGTGCCTGAGCAAACTCTTTCAGCCACGGAAGATGCGTTATTTCCTGAGGGGTAAAAACTTTACCCAATTTTTTCCATGTGAACATATCAATTCAACTCATAGCCAGTTTTCAGACGCTGTACGACTTCGTCACGCGAGTTAAACATCATGACGTCTATTATCGAGAGCCAAGGAATAAAATCGGCCTCAGAATGTGAATATTGCCATGGCTTTGGTTGAATAAATTTCAACACAACACCATTGTTTGCAAAATTCTGAGGCGAATAAAGAGAAACACCACCAGGTGGATTTATGTAACATTTTGCGTTAAGCACCCGACAGATATCAAGAACGCGATCCTGAGATTTTAAGTTGTGATCGGCTGGGATAGTCGAAGAAACCAGCAGTTCACTGCGTAAACCTAAAAAATCGCGTAACACAAAAAGAGATTGATATAAATAATCAAATAAATTGCTGCTGTCATTCATGATTATTTTATCGAGTATCGGCATCACCTCTCGAAAATAAGGTGCTCGTTGATACGCACCAGCAATCTGATTACATAATTTCGCGCGATCAAATGAAGGAGAAAGCTCGCGCGCACCTATATCAAGATAATCTGAATCATTTTTCAACGAAAGCGAGATGAGGTTCTCGACACCACGATTTTGTATGCGATTACGATTTATCCAGCCCTTTTTGGTGTACTTAATATTGTCATACACCACAAAAGTATCAACCGATGCCATGAGCTGGAAGTACCCTATGTAAGGGAAAAAATAAGGTTGCATAATCGCCAGGTTCATAATCGCGATTCCTACCCATTGACCACAAGAGCCGGTGCACTGAATAACGATGCAGCATCAAAAAGCTCTTTGATAACAGAAATAATACGAGTCTGATCGGATTCACTCAGCCCAGGGAAAATAGGCAGACATAACACTGCATAAGATATTTCGCTTGCTACAGGTAAATGCTGCGCATTCGCCGTTGGGAAATGGCGATACATTGGAAATGCACTGATCAGCGGATAAAAATAACGACGTGCATAAATATCATGCTGACGTAGCGCAGCATAAATCTCATCGCGACTAACTGCCGAATTTTCCCGAATCAGTACTGGGAAATAAGAGTAGTTCCAGTTGATGTTCTCAGCGGGAGTAATAAATTCAATTTGAGGTAAGACATCACTCAGAAGGTCAACGTAGCGTTGATATATTATGGCTCGTTCATTCAGGGCGCTATCAATATATTTCAGTTGCAACAATCCCATCGCAGCCTGAACTTCATTCATCTTTGCGTTGATCCCCGGCGCCATGACAACTGTTTCATCGGCGAACCCAAAGTTTTTGAGATAATCAATTCGCTG
This sequence comes from Lelliottia sp., assembly GCF_045627565.1. Classification (NCBI taxonomy): domain Bacteria; kingdom Pseudomonadati; phylum Pseudomonadota; class Gammaproteobacteria; order Enterobacterales; family Enterobacteriaceae; genus Lelliottia; species Lelliottia sp. Next base: position 269,500 of record NZ_JAZQNX010000044.1, read on the forward strand.
TTTGGTTTTTGCATCATGGCATATGATTGCGCCGCCTTCGAAAGTATTAAATACTTTCGTCGCATGGAAGCTTAACACCGATAAATCGCCATAATTCAGGATACTAATATCATCCTGTTTTACGCCAAAGCAGTGGGCGGCATCATAGATCACCTTCAAACCGTAGGTATCTGCGATCCGCTGGATACGCTCCATGTCGCAAGGAATTCCATAACAATGCACAGGCATAATAGCGGTGGTTTTAGGAGTAATTAACTCCTCAATCCGGTCAGGGTCAATATTGAAGGTTACTGGATCTATGTCAGCAAAAACTGGCGTAAGATCGTTCCACAGGAGGCTGTGGGAAGTTGCAACAAAAGAATAAGGTGTGGTAATCACTTCCCCGGAGATACGTAAAGTTTGCAGTGCCGTTAACAATGCAAGCGTGCCGTTAGAAAACAGGCAGACGTATTTTACTCCAAGATAATCCGCGAGCGCTTGCTCTAACTGCTGATGAAATTGACCACCATTAGTGAGAATTTTACTTTCCCAAAGTTTTTCCAGGTAAGGAATAAACTCCTCCAACGGTGGGAGCAGCGGGCTCGTAATATAGACATTATTTTTCATTTGCGCACCTTCAAAATAAAACGGTATTTACCTTCGCTGGTGGGATTTCTCCGCCACGAATCACCTTACTCTTCTACGGTAAAACTTTGCGCAGATTGCCCCGCACAGTAAATTTGCCATGCTTTACGCAGCGCTTTATCCAACAGATCTGCTACACCAGAACTATCCTGCATGAGTGGCATATTTTTACGCATTCTCTGTCGCCAGCCGTTCAGTTCTTCGAGGTTTCGTTGCCATGCGATGGCTTTCTCGATGTAATCTTCCTGACTCGTCGCGATAAAGGTTTGCAGACCATAAATGTGCATGATTTCCACGCCCTGCCGCGAAGCGGTTGTCGCCCCAGCAATACTCAACGTCGGCACCCCCATCCAGACGGCATGACTGGTCGTGGTACCGCCGGTGTACGGGAAGGAATCGAGCAAAATATCCACTTCATGATGCATTTTCAGATAGTTTTCGAGACCGGTGGTTTTACGGAAAATCAGCTGAGATTCCAGAACACCCAACGCGCACAGTTTTTTGCGATAGCGCGCGATCATTTGGTCATCGTCCATAAAGCCAATCAGCAATTTGGCCGTCGGGTTACGCGCCATGATCTGCGCCCAAAGCGCAAAAACCTGATGGTTGAGCTTTTTAGGGCGATTGAAGCTGCCATAAGTGAAATAGCCATTACTCAGTGCAGGCAGCGGATTCACATCCGGGCTAAGTTCGCTCGGTGCAAAGAAGCTTCGCAGCGGCATATAGAGCAATTTTTCAGTATATTGGTCGTCCATCTCACCCGGTTTTCCAAGTCCCGGGGTGACGATCCGATAATCCATTTGCTCCAACCCGGTGGAGCCTGGGTAGCCTAACCAGGTAATCTGCACAGGTGCTGGTTTAAAGCCAAACACCGGCAACCGGCTTCCCGTTGTATGACCCGACAGGTCGATCAGGATATCAATCTGATCTTCGGCAATTTGTTTCGCCAGCTCCGCGTCACTGTATTCTGTTGCCATGCGCCACAATGTCGCGGTTTGCTCATAATGATCTCGAACATGATCGGGACGGTCGATGGTGCTGTAGGCAATTAAATCGAAATGCTCTCGGTCCAGATTGTTCCAGAACGGCAGGAAGAAATTGCTGACTGGATGGATACGAAGATCGCCGGAAACAAACCCGATGCGCAGTTTGCGGTGCGGATCTTTATTCCCGCCATGAGTGATGGTCACCTGCTGTGAGGCACACCATTCGTTAACCTGATGACCGTATTTTTGGTGAGCCGCAAAAAGCTCCGCTGGCGATACGCTGGCATCATGACTCATGACAAACAGCAGGCTGGTATAGGCGTCAAAATCAGGGCTTTTCAGCGACAACGCCTTTTCGAGGAAGTACCGTGCATCGGTAATTTTTTGGTTATCGCTGAGGATAATTCCCAGAATACTAAGGAAATACGGTACGTCGGCATGAATACGAATCGAGTTACGAGCACACTTCTCAGCAATCGCAATCTCACGGCGTTCGTGATAGATACAGGCCAGCAAATTCCAGCAGTTAGCATTTTGGTCGTCAATACGCAGCAAAGCGCGCAACAGCTTGCGTGCTTCAAGGAGTTCATTAGTCTTGAACAGCGCGGTCGCCAGATCGAAATAACTATCCCAGTGCATGGAATATTGCCCCAGCAAACGGCTGGTAAGAAGTAGCGATGGATGCCAGGCGCCCATCAACAGGTTTGATCGTGCCTGGCAGCGCAGCAAGTGAACATTTTCCGGATCGTCTTTAAGCAAATTAGCGACGCGGTCTCGCCCCTCTTTGTGACGCCCCTGTTTAATTAACGCGTTAACCTCATCGTACAAACTGTCGTACTGTTTATCATCACCGTTAACGGTAAGTTGGAGATTAACCTTCGCTAAGAACCCCCCATACTTTTGTTCACAGCTAAACATCAGCAAGGCGATATAAACTTGCTTGATCACCGCCACATCATTGGATTTCATAAAGCGTTGCAGGGCAATTCGCCAGGCATCGATCGAGCCGGTCAGCAGACCTTTATCACGCAGCGTGCTAAATAACGCCCAACTGGATGCGTCGCTGAACGTCACGCCACGCGTGGCAAATTCCCACTCTTCACGGTTAAGCGTGACGCTTTGTCCCCAGTAATTACTGAGGGTGATGCTCTCTTGCTGTGCAAACGCGTCCTCTGTCAGGGACACAATTGGGCGTAACGCATCGTCTGTCGCCACGTTGTAAGCAGAAGGCACTGCGCTAACAATCAATCCATTGATCGAATTCGCCAGCAGATCCTGCAGCGAGGCAATCAACTCGGCGCGGTTATCACTGTTGGAATTTTCCGGGAAACGGCAGTGGAAAAGCAGTTGCTCGAACGTCAGGCTCAATGGCCAAACTTCCGTCAAGACATCAAGCACTTGCAGAGTGGTGGTATTTTCCGTTTTTAGCGGCGTGCCATCCAGTGTGAGATGACCATTAGCGATAACGCCATAGCTATTTATCTGGCGCTTGAAACAGCCAGCCCAATGTAAATGCTCAACCGATGCCAGGTCTGGCGTGGCGGCAATGCTCTGCGCTCCGGCATGCGCGAGAAGGCTAAAACGTTCACGACGATTAACCGTGAAATCAAGATATTGCTGGCTTTTCTCTCGCGTACTGCCGCTGCCAATCAGGGCATGCATCTGTGCTGTCTGCGTGCCGTAAGTGCTCGCCACTTCGCACTGAGGAACGGCATCCCCAACATAGCTAAAACCCGCATCGGTAATTTGCTGATGGAAATCCGCGAAATAATCGGCCTGATTGATATTGCCGAGATAACGGAACGCGAGGGTCAGATCGCTGCTCTGCTCTGCGTCAGTCACCTGATTTTTCAGGCCACCTTCGGGCAGCGTCATCGCCAGATAGCTAAGCATCCCGCGTGCGGAATCCAGTTGGGCGTCAATACCTTCTGCGCTACCGGCGTGAAAGCTGAGCGAGTCCTGTAACGTTTTCGCATCGTGCGCGCCAGGCAATACCTGCCAGTGAATTCCCATCATGCCCTGGGCGGAAAGATGCGTCTGGCACCACGCCAGTAGCGCAGTGCGCTCGTCCCCCCCCATCAGGGAGAAAAGTCCACGCAGGATGATGTAATCAAACTCCCCCAAGTCGGAGGCCAGCAGATCGGCAAGCCCGGCATGATGCAACTCTATATTCGCCAGGGCGAACTGTGCAATCTGCTGTTGACCGCGCGCGATGTCGTCTTCATTGATATCGACGCCAATCGCCAGGCTGTGTGGCCAGGCCAGCGCGTTGGCAATCAGCGATTCACCCTGCCCGCATCCCAGCTCCAGAATACGCGCCTCTGCGGGATTAACCGCATCAGCGAGATAAAGCGAGGCCGCCGCATGGAGTGCGGCCGGCGTAGAGCGAGAGGCAGAGTAAACGCTTGTCACGATAACGTATCCAAAATAAAGAATGAAACTGTCTTTGCCGGGGCTCAGGCCACTGGCAGATATTTGCTGTGCAACTGGTGTTTATAGTCCTGGTAAGGGCCCGCGACGTTTTTCTTCGTGGTCACCACCCAGCTAAATGCCGCGTCGGAATGCCTGATATCAATAAGTTCTTCCGTCGGTTCGCGACCAATAGCCATCTGCTCCACCGGAGACAAGAGATCAACGGCGAAAGAGAGCGCAATTTGATCGAGGAACCACTCGGCTTTGTCACAAGTCAGGTTAACGTCGATGAAATGACCGACGGCCGCAAAATACTTTTGCGAGATTTCACCGCCGCGGGTAAAAACGAACCCGGCTGGGATCTGTTCCCAGAGCGGTAGCCCTTCATGATTCGAGAAGATCAGCTCGTTATCCTGGTAGCGCGTTTTGACGTCAGCCCACGGCTTTCTCACCAGGCAATCGGCATCCAGCACCATAATCGGCCCGGCGATTTTCTCGATCGCATGGCTCAGGAAGACGAAACGGCGGCAGGCGTAATGCACATTGACCGCTTTAACCGCGGCAAAATATTCGCTGCTGAGTGAGATCGACAGCCCTGGCAGTTTTTCGCCGAGGGATTTCAAATGCGAAATCATTTCTGCGTCGCAGTTATAAATGTGGACATGGACGTTCAGCGCGGTGCCGTTGGTTTCATAGATAGAAAGCAGCAGCGCGACAGCGTGTTCGTAGTAATAACCTTTGTCGCACGCCACCAGCACGGTCGTTTTGCCGTTGTCTTCCGGTGCGATCAGCCATTCGTAGCGGGATGCATCCAGCTTTGGCGCGGGTTCAGCTAGTGGTCGGAAATCAATAAATGAATCCGGATGACCGCCCAGCTTATAAATGCAGCACACCACCATCACCAGCGTCATGCGGTCTTCGCCAATCAGATCGGCATTGGACGTTAACTGCTGAATCACCACGTGCGCCTGGTTGTAATCCTCTTCCATCAGGCAGATGAGCAGCAGGATTTTAAGCACGACTGGCGTTTCGCTGAGCGTTGAAAGATTGTTGGAGATGAGGAACAACACCGAGTCGATTTCATTGACGCGGAACAACAGTTGAATAGACGCCACCAGATAATTCACGTTGTCTGAAAGCTGCATGGCTTCTACGACTTGACGGGTGATCAACGCGACTTTTTCAGGTGCCAGCGGTCCGTCAGAGCGGCCATCAAATGCACCGTTGGCGAGCGCAATGGCACACATCATCAGCTTGAGTGCGCGATCGTTATCCGTGTCTAAATCGGTTTCCGCATCCCATAATTTCGCTTCGAGCGACTCGAAATCGGCATTGGCGTAGTTAAGGATTTCTACCACGAGATGCGCTGGCAGAACATCGGCTTCGGGCAAAGAGATCGTACGGGTAAAAACATCCCGATAAAATTGATGCAGGGCTCGAGTACGAGCGTAATTATTCATATTTTACGTGACCTGTGGTGACACAATTTTTAGCCAATGCTGCAGATGCTGAAAGGTTATCACCGTGGCGGCAACCATAATGGGGGGAACAAAACCTAAATGAAGGGCTTATTTTCGATATTAGAAAGGGAGGGGAATGACGTAATAAAGGAAGAGAGGCAAAAAAAAAGGCTGCTGTTTCCAGCAACCTTTTCTGTATGTTCTGCGAAATTAACGCAGCAGGGACAGCATCGCCTGTGGAACCTGGTTTGCCTGAGACAGTACTGAAGTACCAGCCTGCTGCAGGATCTGCGCGCGAGACATGTTAGAAACTTCGGTAGCGTAGTCAGCATCCTGAATACGGGACTGTGCAGCAGACAGGTTGCTGATAGAGTTGTTCAGGTTGTTGATGGTAGATTCGAAACGGTTCTGAATCGCACCCATGTTTGAACGAGCGCCATCGATTTTAGCGATAGCGGCGTCAGCTGCAGAGATTACGGTCTGTGCAGTTGAGTTGTTAGAAATAGTAGTGCTCAGAGTGGAGCTCAGAGTACCAGAAGTTGCGTTGATCAGCGCGGTGCTGTCAATTTTGATGGTGTCGTTAGCAGAAGTACCAGCACCAACCTGAATGCTCAGGGAAGTAGATACTGCACCGTTCAGCAGGCTCTTACCGTTGAAGTTAGCACCACCAGCGATACGGTCGATTTCAGACAGACGCTGAGTGATTTCAGTGTTAACTGAAGTCAGGTCGGTAGAACCGTTGGTGTCGTTTGCTGCCTGAACTGCCAGCTCACGGATACGTTGTAAGTTGGAGTTGATTTCGTTCAGGTTACCTTCAGCGGTCTGTACCAGAGAGATACCGTCGTTGGCGTTACGCGCTGCCTGAGTCATACCTTTAATCTGGGAGGTCATACGGTTTGCAATCGCCTGACCAGCAGCATCGTCTTTAGAGCTGTTGATACGCAGACCAGAAGACAGACGCTCGATAGCAGTGCCCAGGGAAGACTGAGATTTGCTCAGGTTGTTCTGAGTGGTCAGGGACAACAAGTTAGTATTGATAACAGCCATGGTTAAATTCCTTCAAATTGGTTTTTAGGGTCGGTGTCTAACACTCACGGCGTCTCTCACCGTCAACAAGGTTATCGACGGGTCTCAAAAAGACTTTAGAAAATATCGAAGGATTTTTTTATTTTATTGTTTTTAAAAGGATTATTTTTTCACCCACTCCCTAAGCATCTCTTTTATATGTACAAATCCTCATCTCCGACGCACGTGGTTTGCGCTCTTTATTAATGGCGTTGAAAAGTGATGGAGGGGGTTATGCTTATATAAGCATCCGTTTAAGGGGGTAATTCCGCGATTTATTTTTTTGGGCTTACCGTAAACTTTTCCCGCGTATAGCCGATATATGTCTGAAACTACCATTGACAAGGAACAATGTATGGCGACTATCAGTAACCTCGGCGTAGGTATGGCTGGGCTGTCCGACCTTTACGACAAGTTGCAGGCGGCAGAAGAGACAAAACTAACGGCGATCGCCAAGCAGAAGACCACATACGACGCGCAGATTACCGGTTATGGCAAATTACAAAGCTCACTGACTAACCTGCAAACCGCTGCGGCCAAGCTTGCCAACACTGATACCTGGAACTCAACAACCGTTTCCAGTACGAATACTGCGTTTGCTGCGACCACCTCAACCAATGCTAACGTTGGTGAATTCACGATCAATGTCAGCAAGATTGCGAAAGGTCAGGTTCTGACAACAGCACCTGGCACCATTGATAGCAATACTAAGCAGCTCGGCGGCACCACTGCGGATAACACCCGTACTATTACCATTACTCAGGCTGGTGCTGACAGCAAACCGATGACGGTGAAACTGGCAGACGGTGATACCTCTTTAAATGGTATTGCTAAAGCGATTAACGCAGCCAACGGCGGCGTGACCGCAAGCGTAGTGAAAGCCGATAACGGTGATTACCGCTTGATGCTGTCTTCCAAAACCACCGGTACTGATTCGGACATGACGGTATCGGTGACGGGCGACGACACGCTGAACAACGTGATTGGCAGCGCTGCGCTTAACGAACAGGTTAAATCGCAGAATGCTGTTGTAAACGTTAACGGTATCGACATCATCCGTCAGAGCAATGTTATCAACGACGCGATGCCAGGCGTGACCTTAACCCTGAAAGCACAAAGCACAGCAGATGAAACGCTGTCGGTCACTCGCTCCACCGCGGATAACAAAAAAGCCATTACCGACTGGGTTGCAGCCTATAACTCATTACAGTCGACAATCGCTTCTCTGACCAAATACGAACCGCCTGCGACGGGTGCTACCGCCCAGTCCTCCAGCAACGGCGTCTTGATGGGTGATAGCACCATCAGGGGAGTACAGTCCGATCTGCGCTCTTTATTGACCAATGTACAGAGCGGATCGTATGCGATTATGGCGCAGTTGGGCATCACTCAGGATCCAATCAAAGCCGCTGATGGCGCAGTTGGGAACCTGAAGATTGATGACAAGAAGCTGACCCAGGTGTTAGCGGATAACCCAGCAGGCGTGCAGGCATACTTTGTTGGTGACGGTAAAACCACCGGTTTCGCCACCCAGTTGAATAACAAACTGACCGATATGCTCAGCACATCCGTCGGTAAAGAAGGTGTTATTCAAAATGCGAAAGACGGTATCAATGCCACGCTGAAATCTATCGGTAAGCGTTACGAAGCGATGGAACTCACCATTGATGCCACGATGGCGCGCTACAAAAAGCAATTTAGTGATTTAGATGCCCTGGTCACCAAATTTAATGGTACCGCCAGCTATCTGACTCAACAGTTCAGCAATAAGTAGTAGAAGAGAAAGGAACCTTTATGTATAGCAAATCTGGTGTACAGGCCTATCAGAAGGTAGGTGTTGAATCTGCCGTCTTAAGTGCCAGCCCGCACCAGTTGGTTGTCATGCTATTTGACGGTGTCCATAGCGCGCTTGTTCGAGCGCGCCTTTTCCTTGAGCAGGGTGATATCCCTGCCAAAGGAGAAGCGCTATCGAAAGCCATTAATATTATCGACAATGGACTTAAAGCTGGGCTGAACATGGATGTCGGGGGCACGCTTCCCCATAATCTTTCAGCACTTTACGACTATATGGTACGCCGTTTGTTGCACGCTAACCTGCGTAACGACGTCGAGGCTATCGTTGAAGTTGAAGCACTGCTGCTCAATATTTCCGACGCCTGGAAGCAAATCAATCCAGGTTTTCCTCCCACGCAGGATCAATTTTGATGAACGACTCCAGCTTATCCCTAAAAAAGTGGCATGCACTTTCTGCGCTTAGCAATACCATGCTAAGCCTTGCTCAATCCGGGAAATGGGATGAGCTTATTGAACAGGAGGTCGCCTACGTTTCGCTGGTAGAAAAGATCAGCATTACCCCCTTCCCGCCTGGCAGTAAGCATATACAGGATCAGGCAATGGTGATGCTGAACAATGTGCTGCAGAATGAAATGACGCTCAAAACTCTGCTGCAGGAACGGATGGATGAACTGCACGGTCTGATGGCTCAGACCGGCAAGCAGAAAAATGTGAATATTACCTATGGAAGACTTTCCGGTAACGTTTTGTTTCCCGGTGAGATCAATCAGTAATCCACATTAGCGGTTTATCATCCATACTCCAGAGATTCGCCGATAACGGCCTCTGGAGCACGGAAGATGAAAAATCCCACGCTATTACAATGTTTTCACTGGTATTACCCCACCGGCGGTGAATTGTGGCCGGAAGTAACTGCCCTGGCTCCCAATCTTAATGAAATCGGCATCAATATGATTTGGCTGCCCCCCGCCTACAAAGGCGCATCGGGCGGTTATTCAGTTGGCTACGACTCGTACGATTTGTTCGACCTCGGTGAGTTTGATCAAAAAGGCTCTGTTGCCACTAAGTATGGTGATAAGGCCCAATTGCTTGAAGCCATCGCGGCGTTAAAAAGTAATGATATTGCGGTGCTGCTGGACGTGGTGGTGAATCACAAAATGGGTGCGGATGAAAAAGAGCCCATCCGTGTGCAGCGCGTTAATGAGCAGGACCGGACCCAGATCGACAATGAAGTCATCGAATGCGAAGCCTGGACCCGCTACACCTTCCCTGTTCGCGCCGGTCAATATTCTCAGTTTGTCTGGGATTTCAAATGCTTTAGCGGCATTGATCATATCGAAAACCCGAACGAGGACAGCATCTTTAAAATCGTCAATGATTACACCGGCGAAGGCTGGAACGATCAGGTCGATAATGAGTTGGGGAATTTCGACTATTTGATGGGCGAAAACATTGATTTTCGCAATCATGCCGTGACGGAAGAGATCAAATACTGGGCACGTTGGGTCATGGAACAGACCCAGTGCGACGGTTTTCGACTGGATGCAGTCAAACATATCCCCGCCTGGTTCTACAAAGAGTGGATCGAACACGTCCAGGAAGTCGCGCCAAAACCGCTGTTTATCGTAGCCGAATACTGGTCCCACGAAGTCGACAAATTGCAGCAGTACATTGAGCAGGTCGAAGGCAAAACCATGCTGTTCGACGCCCCACTGCAAATGAAATTCCATGAAGCGTCTCGCCAGGGACGTGACTATGACATGAGCCAGATTTTCACCGGTACGCTGGTTGAAGCCGATCCGTTCCACGCAGTGACGCTAGTGGCCAACCATGACACCCAACCCCTTCAGGCGTTAGAGGCCCCGGTCGAATCCTGGTTCAAACCCCTCGCCTACGCATTAATCCTGCTGCGCGAAAACGGCGTACCCAGCGTGTTTTACCCCGATCTCTTTGGCGCAAGCTACGAAGACACGGGCGGCGACGGCGAAACTTACCCTATCGAAATGCCGATTATCGAACAGCTGCACGAGCTGATCCTCGCCCGTCAACGCTTTGCCCATGGGGTGCAAACGCTCTATTTTGATCATCCAAACTGTATTGCGTTCAGCCGCAGCGGCACGGATGAAGAACCAGGCTGTGTGGTGGTGTTGTCTAACGGTGACGAGGGCGAAAAAGTGATCTGTCTGGGCGAGAATTACGGCAACAAGAGCTGGCGTGATTTCCTCGGCAACCGTGAAGAGACGGTCACTACCGCCGCAGATGGCGAGGGCACGTTCACCTGTAACGGCGGCAGCGTGAGTATCTGGGTGATGGAGGATGTGCTGTAAGGGATAAGATTTTGTTTGCCGGGTAAGGCAGCGTTGCCACCCGGCAAACACGTTATGGCAAGGTGCTTTCGAGAGGATTTTTAGTCAGGTATTGCGCGCATTCCACCGTTGGACGGTCGACGCGTTGTAATTCCATACCATCATATTCCAGGGTATTGCCTTCACGTTCCAGATGATAAATATCCAGTTTGCGCGTGACGTTATAGAAATCATCTGAGCGCAGCATGATTTTACCTGGCACAGCCACCACTCGCTGCCACTGACGACAATCCAGCGTGTCGCCCTCTTCCGTCACCACAAGCGTTGCAATCGCCTGCGGACTCACCATTTTGCTTTGCGGCCCTTTAGACTGCCAGTAGCCCGCCAGATGTGCAGGGACCGGATGTTTAATCACTTCCCGATAATTATCGACCTGCACACAACCGGTCAACGCCAGCAGCACGCCAACCATCACTATTTTTTTCATCATCTTTCCTGCCTGCGAAGAAAAAAATATTGTGGCATTAAAGCGTTAAAGCTGCCAGCGCAAGATTCTGAATGCTTAGCAAGGTCTACACCTGCATCGACATCATTTCCTGATAAGCCGTAACCAGCTTATTTCGTACCTGGATGCCCATCTGTAAAGAGACAGAGGATTTTTGCAAATCGGTCATTACGTCGTTCAAAGCCACGCCAGGTTCGCCGAGAGTGAACTTCTCCGCCTGCGTGCGCGCAGCGTTTTGCGTATCGCTGATGCGATCGAGAGCGGCGTGGAGCTGCCCTGCAAAGCTGATTTCCGGCTGTGTATCCGCCACGCTAGTATTACGGGCCGTCATCGCCGTTGCCTGCAACTGACTGATCACCCCTTCAATGCCCTGTATTGCCATGACTCTCCCCTGGATGGTTTTTTATCAGCGGCAAGACTAGCACCTTGTCAATAAGATAATGGCGCTAAATAGCGTTAAAAAAACGGGTTATTTGACGCATAGAAAATCTCAATTCATCAAATAATGGCGGGGCCATAAATATGGGCCTTTTGTCGTGTTTGCCGACCCGGGAGTCATTTTGTTTCTTTACACAAATAACGTAATCCACATTGAGCCGCGAGGTGCGCTATGACTGCAACAGCAGCAACGGCATCGCAAAATAAATCGCTCGAGTGGATGAACCGCCTGCGTGCGAACCCTAAAATCCCATTGATCGTGGCTGGCGCCGCGGCTATTGCGATTCTCGTTGCGATGGTCTTGTGGGCGAAAAGCCCCGACTACCGCACCTTGTATAGCAACGTGTCCGATCAGGATGGCGGGGCTATCGTCACGCAGTTGACCCAATTGAATATTCCTTATCGTTTCTCTGATAACGGCGGAGCGATTGAAGTCCCTGCAGATAAAGTTCACGAACTGCGTTTACGTCTTGCTCAGCAAGGCCTGCCGAAAGGCGGTGCGGTCGGGTTTGAACTGCTGGATCAGGAAAAGTTCGGTATCAGCCAGTTTAGCGAGCAGATCAACTACCAGCGTGCGCTGGAAGGTGAACTGGCGCGCACCATTGAAACGCTGGGTCCGGTTAAAACCGCTCGCGTGCATTTGGCTATGCCAAAACCGTCTCTCTTCGTGCGCGAGCAGAAGAATCCATCCGCATCGGTGACCGTCACTCTCGAACCGGGCCGTGCGTTGGATGAAGGACAAATCAGCGCGGTGACCCACCTGGTCTCCAGCGCCGTTGCCGGTTTACCAACAGGCAACGTCACCGTCGTCGACCAGAGCGGTCATCTGCTGACGCAATCCAACACCAGCAGCCGCGACCTCAACGACGCACAGCTGAAATACGCTAACGATGTCGAAGGCCGCATTCAGCGCCGCATCGAAGCAATCCTTGGCCCTATCGTGGGCAGCAGCAACATTCATGCGCAGGTTACCGCGCAAATCAACTTTGACAATAAAGAGCAGACGGAAGAACAGTACAGCCCGAACGGAGATGCCGCTCAGGCCGTGATGCGTTCACGTCAGTTGAATACCACCGATCAGATTGGCGGCCAAAATCCTGGCGGCGTGCCGGGCGCGCTCTCTAATCAGCCCGCTCCGGCCAACAGTGCACCCATTTCAACGCCACCTGCTAACCCGCAGAATGGGCAACAAAACGGTCAGCCGAATAATCAGCAACAGCAGACCACGTCAACGGCGGCCAACGCGGGTCCGCGCAATAGTAGCCGTAACGAAACGACCAACTACGAAGTTGACCGTACGATTCGTCACACCAAGATGAACGTCGGCGATGTCCAGCGCCTGTCGGTGGCTGTGGTGGTGAACTATAAAACGCTGCCGGACGGTAAGCCTCTGCCGCTGACCACCGATCAGATGAAACAGATTGAAGACCTGACCCGCGAAGCGATGGGCTTTACCGAAAAACGTGGTGACTCGCTTAACGTCGTGAACTCGCCGTTCACTGCGACCGACGAGACCGGTGGTGAACTGCCGTTCTGGCAACAACAGTCGTTTATCGAACAGATGCTGTCTGCTGGTCGCTGGCTACTGGTTCTGATTGTGGCATGGCTGCTGTGGCGTAAAGCGATTCGTCCGCAGCTCACCCGTCGCGCTGAGGAAGCCAAAGCCGCGCAAGAAATGATGAGTGCGCGTCAGGATATAGAAGAAGCCGTGGAAGTTCGCCTGAGCAAAGACGAACAGACTCAGCAACGCCGTGTGAATCAGCGCCTGGGTGCTGAGGTGATGAGCCAACGCATTCGCGAAATGTCAGACAACGATCCGCGCGTCGTCGCGCTGGTCATCCGCCAGTGGATGAGTAACGACCATGAGTAATTCAACGCTTTCAGGTACGGATAAAAGCGTCATCCTGCTGATGACCATCGGTGAAGATCGTGCGGCAGAGGTGTTCAAACACCTCTCCGACCGCGAAGTCCAGACGCTGAGCCAGGCGATGGCTAACGTGCGTCAGATTTCAAACTCACAGTTGACCGACGTGCTGGCCGAGTTTGAGCGTGAAGCTGAACAGTTTGCTGCACTTAACGTCAACGCCAACGAATACCTGCGTACGGTTCTGGTGAAAGCCCTGGGTGAAGAGCGTGCCTCCAGCCTGCTGGAAGACATTCTCGAAACGCGCGATACCGCCAGCGGTATCGAAACGCTCAACTTTATGGAACCGCAGAGTGCCGCCGACCTTATTCGCGACGAGCACCCGCAGATCATCGCCACCATCCTGGTGCACCTCAAACGTGCGCAGGCGGCCGATATTCTGGCGCTGTTCGACGAACGTCTGCGTCACGATGTCATGCTGCGTATCGCCACCTTCGGCGGTGTCCAGCCAGCGGCGCTGGCGGAATTGACCGAAGTACTCAACAGCCTGCTCGATGGTCAGAACCTCAAGCGCAGCAAAATGGGCGGCGTGAGAACGGCAGCAGAAATTATCAACCTGATGAAAACGCAGCAGGAAGAAGCGGTTATGTCCGCAGTGCGCGAATTCGACGGCGAGCTGGCACAGAAAATTATCGACGAGATGTTCCTGTTCGAAAACCTGGTCGAAGTCGACGATCGCAGCGTCCAGCGCCTGCTTCAGGAAGTGGACTCCGAATCTCTGCTTATCGCGCTCAAAGGCGCCGAGCAGCCGTTGCGCGAGAAATTCCTGCGCAACATGTCTCAACGTGCGGCGGATATCCTGCGCGACGACCTTGCCAACCGTGGCCCGGTGCGTCTGTCTCAGGTGGAAAACGAACAGAAAGCAATCCTGCTTATTGTTCGTCGTCTGGCAGAGACCGGCGAGATGGTGATTGGTGGCGGAGACGACGCATATGTCTAATGAGCTGCCGTGGAAGCGCTGGACGCCAGACGACCTTGCGCCTCCTGTCACAGAATTCATGCCTGCGATGGTCGCCCTGAGCGACGAAGACAGTGACGCGGAAGAACAACCGGAGCTGACGGAAGAAGAGCAGCGCGTTCAGATGCTGGCACAGCTGCAAATGCAAGCGCATGAGCAGGGCTACACCTCAGGTATGAATGAAGGCCGCCAACTGGGACAAGAGCAAGGTTATCAGGAAGGATTGGCAAAAGGCCTTGAACAAGGCCTGGAGCAGTCGCGTCAGCAGCAAGCACCAATCCACGCCCGCATGCAGCAATTAGTCAGTGAATTTCAAAATACCCTCGATGCGCTGGATAGCGTGATTGCCTCGCGTCTGATGCAAATGGCACTCGAAGCCGCACGTCAGGTGATTGGCCATACGCCTCCGGTGGACAATTCATCGCTGATCAAACAGATTCAGGGATTACTCCAGCAGGAGCCGTTATTCAGCGGGAAACCTCAGTTGCGCGTACATCCCGACGATTTACAGCGCGTCGAAGAGATGCTTGGCGCCACGCTTAGCCTGCACGGCTGGCGTCTGCGCGGCGATCCGGCGTTACATCATGGCGGCTGCAAAGTCTCGGCCGATGAAGGCGATCTGGATGCGAGCGTGGCAACGCGCTGGCAGGAACTGTGCCGTCTGGCTGCTCCGGGAGTGATCTGATGACAGCTCGACTCACGCGTTGGTTGAACACGCTCGATAACTTCGAAGCGAAAATGGCGCAACTGCCTTCCGTGCGTCGTTATGGTCGTCTGACCCGCGCAACCGGTCTGGTACTGGAAGCCACCGGTTTACAACTCCCGCTCGGTGCTACCTGCGTGATTGAACGTCAGGATGGTAACGAGACGCAAGAAGTCGAAAGCGAAGTCGTGGGCTTTAACGGCCAACGCCTGTTTTTGATGCCGCTGGAAGAAGTCGAAGGCATTTTGCCCGGCGCACGCGTGTACGCCAAAAATAATTCTGGCGACGGACTGCACAGCGGCAAGCAATTGCCACTCGGTCCGGCGCTGTTAGGTCGTGTACTGGATGGCGCAGGCAAACCGCTTGATGGCCTGCCCTCCCCTGATACCACCGAAACCGGCGCGCTGATCACTCAGCCAGTTAACCCGCTGCAACGTACGGCGATCGAACATGTGCTTGATACGGGCGTGCGTCCGATTAACGCCCTGCTGACGGTCGGTCGTGGTCAGCGTATGGGTCTGTTTGCCGGTTCAGGTGTCGGTAAATCCGTCCTGCTCGGCATGATGGCGCGTTACACGCAGGCGGATGTGATCGTCGTAGGCCTGATTGGCGAGCGTGGTCGTGAAGTGAAAGACTTTATCGAGAACATTCTCGGTGCAGAAGGCCGTGCGCGTTCCGTGGTGATCGCCGCGCCAGCAGACGTTTCTCCGCTGCTGCGTATGCAGGGTGCGGCTTACGCCACGCGCATTGCAGAAGATTTCCGCGACCGCGGTCAACACGTCCTGCTGATTATGGATTCCCTGACGCGTTATGCGATGGCTCAGCGTGAAATCGCGCTCGCCATCGGTGAACCGCCTGCGACCAAAGGTTATCCGCCATCCGTGTTTGCCAAACTTCCGGCGCTGGTTGAGCGTGCGGGGAACGGGATTACCGGTGGCGGTTCCGTTACCGCATTTTATACGGTGCTGACCGAAGGCGATGACCAGCAGGACCCAATTGCTGACTCCGCGCGAGCGATTCTTGATGGCCACATTGTGCTGTCGCGTCGTCTGGCGGAAGCCGGTCACTATCCAGCGATTGATATCGAAGCGTCCATCAGCCGTGCCATGACCTCGCTTATCACGGAAAAGCACTACGCCCGCGTGCGTAACTTTAAACAACTTCTTTCAAGTTTCCAGCGTAACCGCGACCTGGTGAGCGTGGGCGCGTATGCCAAAGGCAGCGATCCGATGCTCGACAAGGCCATTGCCGTTTGGCCGCAGTTGGAAGCTTTCTTGCAACAAGGTATTTTTGAACGTGCCGACTGGGAAGACTCAACGCAAGCGTTAGAGCTTATTTTCCCGCAGGTGTAATAAAGGTGGAGGGCGGAGATTATGGCGGAACATGGCGCATTAGCTACGCTGAAAGATCTGGCTGAAAAAGAAGTAGATGATGCCGCATTACAACTTGGTGCGATGCGGCGCGGCTGTCAGCAGGCCGAAGAACAGTTATCGATGCTGATCGATTATCAGCATGAATACCGTACCAACCTGAATACCGATATGACACAGGGCATTGGCAGCCAGCGCTGGATTAACTATCAACAGTTTATCCAGACGCTGGAAAAAGCGATTGAACAGCATCGCCAACAGCTGACGCAGTGGAACCAAAAAGTGGATAAGGCGCTTGATTTCTGGCGTGAGAAGAAGCAGCGACTCCAGGCCTGGACGACGTTACAGGACCGACAGAGCGCAGCGACACTGCTTGCCGAGAACCGCCTTGATCAGAAAAAAATGGATGAGTTTGCCCAGCGCGCATCAATGAGGAAATCTGAATGATCACACTGCAACAACTGCTGATGACCGACAGCGACCTGTCCGGCGGTACGCAGACGGGTAAAGGCGCGGATGGCGCGCAAGATTTTCTCTCCCTGCTGGCAGGTGCATTAACCGACGCCACAGGCCAGGGAAAAGACGCCCCGTTGACGTTGGCCGATCTTAAAGCGGCTGGCGGCAAACTGTCGAAAGCGGCCTTATTACAGGACGGCGATAGCGCCATCCCGAGCAAACTCGCCTCTTTGCTGGCGCGTCAGGATCTGTTCAAAGCCGACGATGCGGCACAAGCGGCCACTGCCGAAACCACAATCCAAAGCCTGGTCTCCGGGCTGTTGCCTGCGACGCACAGCGATGCGTTGAAAACGCTCGTGGCTGACGCACAAAAAGAAGACAGCAAAAGCGATCTGAGCGAAGAAGATCTGGCCGGGTTAAGCGCATTGATGGCGATGCTCCCGCATCAGCAAACCGCGACGGCTCGGGCTACACCTGCTAACGAAGTGAACGCGGTGACCACGCAGGCGGCACTCTCTCAGCCAGGAGTTGGCCGTCAGGCAGCACTGAATGATGATGCGTCTACCCTCGGCAAAACCAAAACACAAACCACTGATGTGGACAGCAAGCTGTCCGCCAGCGCGCAATTAACGCAGGTTGCCACAGCCGCGGCGGAAAAGCATGAAGCCGCGAGTACCTTCTCGTCCGCATCACCTTCTGCTTCTCTCGCACCGATCATGACAAACGGCACGACGCCACCAGCGCCAACTAACGTCGCATCGGCGCCATTACTGAGCCAGCCGCTGGGCACGCAAGAGTGGCAACAGGCAGTCAGCCAACATATCACGCTGTTTACTAAACAAGGCCAGCAGAGCGCTGAGTTGCGTTTGCACCCTGAAGATTTGGGTCAAGTTCAAATCTCAATTAAAATGGATGATAACCAGGCTCAGTTGCAGATGATTTCTGCGAATGGTCATGTGCGTTCGGCACTGGAAGCGGCGCTCCCTATGCTGCGCACGCAGCTTGCTGAAAACGGCATTCAGTTATCACAAAGCACTATCAGCAGTGACAGCTCTGCAAACCAGCAGCAGTCGTCTTTCCAGCAGCAACAGCATGCTTCTCGTTCCGGCCAACAGGGCGAAATGAACGATGAAAATGATGAATTGCTGATCACGCCTGCTGCATTACAGTCTGCAGCGCGCGGAAATGGCGCGGTAGACATCTTTGCCTAAACGCCAGAGGTAACGTGATTATCTTCGTTTGTTCCACGCTTTGACAAAAGCAGAACACGGGATAATCACTCTATTAGCTGTACCGAAACAGGAAGCACGTAACCGATGACTGACTCCGCAATCACCAAAAAAGGCAAGCGTTCCATTTGGATCCCGCTGCTAGTGTTGATTACGCTCGCCGCATGCGCCACTGCTGGCTATAGTTACTGGCGGTCGCAGCAAGCGCCGTCAGCCACTGCTAAAGCAGAACCCCCACCGCCTCCGGCCCCGGTCTTTTTCCCAATGGATACGTTTACCGTTAACCTCGGTGACGCGGATCGCGTGCTTTATATCGGCATTACATTGCGTTTGAAAGACGAAGCCACGCGCACACGTCTGAGTGACTATTTACCCGAAGTCCGTAGCCGCCTGCTGCTGCTGTTCTCTCGTCAGGACGCCACAGGGCTGTCAACTGATGACGGTAAGCAGAAGCTGGTCGAGGCCATCAAGCAAACGCTGGCACCACCACTGGTAACCGGTCAACCTAAGCAGGAAGTCACTGACGTTCTGTACACAGCTTTCATCCTGCGGTAGAGACATGGGCGATAGTATTCTTTCTCAAGCGGAAATCGATGCGCTGCTTAACGGCGACAGCGAGAAGAGCGATGATCCAAAACCGGGTCTGGGCGGCGAGCCAGAAATTCGTCCCTACGATCCCAATACCCAGCGTCGCGTGGTGCGCGAGCGCCTTCAGGCGCTGGAGATCATCAACGAACGTTTTGCACGACAGTTCCGTATGGGCCTGTTCAACCTGCTGCGTCGTAGCCCGGACATCACCGTCGGTGCGATTCGCATTCAGCCGTATCATGAGTTTGCCCGCAACCTGCCGGTGCCAACTAACCTTAACCTGATCCATCTGAAACCGCTGCGTGGCACCGGCCTGTTCGTGTTTTCTCCGAGCCTGGTGTTTATCGCGGTCGATAACTTGTTTGGTGGCGACGGTCGCTTCCCGACGAAGGTGGAAGGACGTGAATTTACGCACACTGAACAGCGCGTGATCAACCGCATGCTGAAGCTGGCGCTTGAGTCGTACAGCGACGCATGGAAAGCGATCAACCCGCTGGAAGTGGAGTATGTGCGTTCCGAGATGCAGGTGAAATTCACCAACATCACGACATCACCTAACGACATCGTGGTGAACACACCTTTCCACGTTGAGATCGGTAACCTGACCGGCGAATTCAATATTTGTCTGCCGTTCAGTATGATCGAGCCTCTGCGTGAAGTGCTGGTTAACCCGCCGCTGGAAAACTCCCGCAACGAAGATCAGAACTGGCGTGAGAATCTGGTCCGTCAGGTTCAGCACTCGCAGCTGGAACTGGTGGCAAGTTTTGCGGATATTCCGTTACGGTTATCTCAGATACTGAAATTACAACCGGGCGATGTTCTGCCGATAGAAAAACCTGACCGTATTATTGCCCATGTGGATGACGTACCTGTATTGACCAGCCAGTACGGCACCGTAAACGGTCAATATGCGCTACGTGTTGAGCACTTGATCAATCCGATATTGAATTCGCTGAATGAGGAACAGCCCAAATGAGTGATATGAACAATCCGTCCGATGCAAACAGCGGAGCGCTGGACGATCTGTGGGCTGATGCATTAAACGAGCAACAGGCACCCGCGAGCAAAAGCGCTGCGGATGCGGTGTTCCAGCAGTTAGGCGGCGGTGACGTAAGCGGCACCCTGCAAGATATTGACCTGATTATGGATATCCCGGTCAAGCTGACTGTTGAGCTGGGTCGTACGCGTATGACCATCAAAGAGTTACTGCGCCTGACGCAGGGCTCCGTTGTGGCACTTGATGGCCTGGCGGGTGAACCGCTGGACATCCTGATCAACGGCTATTTGATTGCTCAGGGCGAAGTTGTGGTTGTGGCTGATAAATACGGTGTTCGTATTACCGACATCATCACCCCTTCCGAACGTATGCGTCGTCTGAGCCGTTAAGTATGAAAACCCAGGCAATCGTCTCACAGCCCTCTGCGGTTCCAGGCTCACCGCTGCTTCAGGTAAGCGGTGCGCTGTTGGGTATTATTGCCTTTATTTTGATGATGGCGTGGCTCGCGAAACGCTTTGGTCTGGCGGGTAAAACCGCCAACACGCGCGGTTTGAAAGTGAGCGCCAGCACCTCGCTGGGCCCACGCGAGCGCGTGATTATCGTCGACGTTGAAGATGCGCGCCTGGTACTTGGCGTCACCGCATCACAAATCAATGTACTACATAAACTGCCTCCTGCGCCTGTTGCGGGCGAGGATAACGCAGAGAATCCAGCGGATTTTCAGTCCGTGTTAAAGAGTTTGCTTAAGCGTTCCGGGAGATCGTGATGCGCCGTTTGTTGTCCCTTACGCTTGCAGGCCTCGCCCTGTTTGCTCCCGCCGTGTATGCGCAATTGCCAGGCTTGATTTCCACACCGATGGCCGGAGGAGGACAAAGCTGGTCTTTGCCGGTGCAGACTCTGGTCTTTATTACCTCGCTGACGTTTATCCCGGCTATTTTGCTGATGATGACCAGCTTTACGCGCATTATTATCGTCTTTGGTTTGCTGCGAAACGCGCTGGGTACACCGTCCGCGCCGCCTAACCAGGTGCTGCTCGGTTTAGCGCTGTTTCTGACCTTCTTTATCATGTCGCCGGTCATCGATAAGATTTATGCCGACGCCTATCAGCCGTTCAGTGAAGATAAAATTTCCATGCAGGTGGCGCTGGAAAAAGGCGCGCAGCCGCTGCGTGAATTTATGCTGCGTCAGACCCGCGAGGCGGATCTTGCGCTGTTTGCCCGTCTGGCTAACGAAGGCCCGATTCAGGGACCGGAAGCCGTGCCGATGCGCATTTTGCTGCCGGCCTACGTCACCAGCGAATTGAAAACGGCCTTCCAGATTGGTTTTACTATCTTTATCCCGTTCCTGATTATCGACCTGGTGATCGCCAGCGTGCTGATGGCTTTAGGTATGATGATGGTGCCCCCTGCCACCATTGCCCTGCCCTTTAAGATTATGCTTTTCGTACTGGTAGATGGCTGGCAATTGCTTGTCGGGTCGCTGGCGCAAAGTTTCTACAGTTGAGGAGCGCGCAATGACACCTGAATCGGTCATGATGATGGGCACGGAAGCGATGAAAGTCGCTATTTCCGTCGCCGCGCCTTTACTGTTGGTGGCCCTGGTCACCGGCCTTGTGATCAGTATTTTGCAGGCCGCCACCCAGATTAACGAAATGACCCTGTCGTTCATTCCTAAAATCATCGCCGTGTTCGTGACCATCATTGTCGCCGGACCGTGGATGCTCAACCTGTTGCTCGATTACATGCGCAACCTGTTTACCAATCTGCCGTACATCATCGGCTGATTATCTGAATGCTACATTTCACCAGCGATCAATTCATAGAGTGGCTTGGCCTCTATTTCTGGCCGTTGCTGCGCGTGATGGCGTTGATCATGACTGCGCCGATCCTGAGCGAAAAATCCATTCCTAAACGCGTCAAAATTGGCCTGGGAATGTTGATTACGTTTGTTATTGCGCCGACGTTGCCACCGGTGAATGTTCCTATTTTCTCCCCGCAGGCAATCTGGCTTGCGCTTCAGCAGGTGCTGATTGGCGTGGCGATTGGATTCACCATGCAGCTCGCCTTTGCAGCGATCCGTACCGCCGGTGAGCTGATCGGCCTGCAGATGGGATTGTCGTTCGCCACCTTCTTTGACCCAGGCAGCCACCTCAATATGCCCGTGCTGGCCCGCGTGATTGATATGTTGGCCATGCTGCTGTTCCTGACATTCAATGGTCACCTGTGGCTGATTTCGATGCTGGTGGACACCTTCCATACGTTGCCCATCGGCGGCAATCCGGTCAACAGCAATGCATTTCTGGCACTCACCCGTGCCGCTGGGTTGATTTTCATCAATGGGCTGATGCTGGCGCTGCCGGTCATCACGCTTCTGCTGACCGTAAACCTGTCGCTGGGCTTGTTGAACCGAATGGCACCGCAGCTCTCGGTATTTGTCATCGGTTTCCCGATCACCCTGACGGTCGGTTTGATTTTAATGGGACTATTAATGCCGCTGATTGCCCCTTTCTGCGAGCATTTATTTAGCGAAATATTCAATCTCTTATCCGATATTGTTCGTGAGCTACCTCGAAATACTAACCCCTGATGTTTATAGTGTCTCTCTGAGGATATTCCTAAAATAAAACAAGCAAAACATCTACCAGGATATATCTGGTGCGGTTTATTTGTTTTTATGCCCTTCACAATACTTAATATTTACTTTACTTTAAGATGATTCCTGGCAAATTATACGTAACTTTACGGGATAGTGAGTCCGCCTGAAAGTCTTTGTATTGCTCACAGGTTAATACCTTTTTTATCCATCCCGTATGGCTGTTTTGAGCTCTCAGGCAGATGGTGAATTATCGTTACGCATTGAGTGAGGGTATGCCATGTCAACGATCATTATGGATTTATGCAGTTACACCCGGCTAGGGCTAACCGGGTATCTTGCAAGTAGAGGGGTCAAAAAACGAGACGTCAATGATGTACACGATGTTGACGAACTTGCAGCCGCTTGTGAAGCATACAAGCCCGGCGTGGTGTTTATTAATGAGGACTGTTTCATTCACGATCCAGCCAACAGTCAGCACATTAAGCAAATCATTAATCAGCATCCTAAAACCCTGTTTATTGTTTTTATGGCAATTGCGAATATCCATTTCGATGAGTATTTGTTGGTGCGTAAAAACTTATTGATCAGTTCGAAGTCGATTAAACCCGAGTCACTGGATGACATTTTGGGTGATTATTTAAATAAAGAAGCGAAGAGTGTAGGAGAATTTAACTTACCCACGTTATCATTAAGCCGTACTGAATCAAGTATGTTGCGAATGTGGATGGCGGGACAAGGGACAATTCAGATTTCCGACCAGATGAATATCAAAGCAAAAACCGTTTCATCACATAAGGGAAATATTAAAAGGAAAATTAAAACGCATAATAAACAAGTTATCTATCATGTTGTTCGTCTGACGGATAATGTGACAAATGGCATCTTTGTGAACATGCGTTAATCGTTTTATTCTCTTTTGCGCCCCATCAATCTCTGGCCTCGCCAGAGATTTTTCGTTCGATGAAGTGAGTCGGGTAAGCAGCATCTCACCCGACACGCCACTACTCAGCGAGTTCGACAAAGATCCCGTCGGAATGCCCCATCTCGTTAAAGAACCAGATCCCAAGCGGATAATCTTCCAGCGACACCAGGTACATCACGCCTTCACTAAATTGTTCGACTGCCAGCACTACGCCCGGACGGCGCGGTCCACCGTCTGTCTTTACGGTTACCCGATCGTTGACCTTCATAAAATCCTCCTGTGGTTTTGAGCCAGTGTAGAACAATTCGCAACAACTGGCAGCGTCTGCCTGAATGATTGCCGCTTTTGTGGGCAGTCTATACTTAACGCTGAATCCGGTGAAATGAGGTATGCGTAATGAAAACCGCGAAAGAGTACAGCGAGACCGCCAAACGAGAAGTGAACGTGGATGTCGATGCCCTGCTGGCCGCCATTAACGAGATCAGTGAAAGCGAAGTGCGTCGCACTGAAGATGACCCCACCCGCGTGGTTGTCAATGGGCACGACTACCACACCTATCGCGAACTGGCAGAGGCGTTCGAATTAGATATTCATGATTTTAGCGTGACGGAAGTGAATCGTTGAGACGAAAAAAATCCCGGTCATGGGGATGACCGGGATGAACTTGCTTATGCAAGAAGCACTTGTAAATTCGTTACACCAGGAAATCTGATGTGGGATTTACCTTATCCCCAATTTTTTTGCATGACAAGGATATATTCCGGTCATAAATACTTTGTTCTATGACCCCTCGTTTTAGTTATAAATACCCAGCACTGACGGCTAAAGGGTTGTTGGGATCGTTTCCATTATCGCGCACGTAAAAGCACGATTTATTTTGGGATTTATCTTAGGTCTGTTCTGAAAACAACGGTTAATCAGGAGACGCCATGTCTTTACTCAAGGAGACGCTTTTAGTCTTTACCGATCTCGATGGAACGCTGCTGGATATCCATACCTACGACTGGCGACCCGCCTCTGCGTGGCTGGATAAGCTGCAGGATCACCAGATCCCCGTCATTCTGTGCAGCAGCAAAACAGCCGCAGAAACGCTTGAAATCCAGCGGGATTTGGGGCTGGATGGATTGCCGTTTATTGCCGAGAACGGCGCGGTCATCCAGCTGGATGTGCGTTGGGATGACCATCCCGATGCGCCGAGGCTGATCAATGGCACGCCGCACAGCGATATTTGCGATGTTATTAACTCTCTTCGCGCGCGCGACGGCTATAAACTCACGACGTTTGATGATGTTGATGAACAGGTTATCGGCGAGTGGACCGGGCTTAATCGCGAAAGATCATCCCTGGCGCGACTGCATGAGGCGTCGGTGACCCTTATCTGGCGGGACAGCGATGAACAGATGACGAAGTTTGAAGCTGAGCTGGCCCAGATGGGATTCAAATTCATTCAGGGCGCGCGGTTCTGGCACATTCTGGATGCGCGCGGCGGGAAAGATCAGGCGGTCAACTGGTTAATTGACGAATACCGCAAGCGCGAGGGGTTTGTGCCGACCACCATCGGCCTTGGCGACGGTCCAAACGACGCCCCGCTGCTTGATAATGTCGATTACGCCGTGGTGGTCAAAAGCATCAATCGACTCGGGATCCGGCTCCAGGAGGATATCCCCGAACGGGTGTATCACACTCAACAGGCGGGGCCTGAGGGCTGGCGAGAAGGGCTGGATCATTTTTTATCCGGGCCGCGACACACCACCTGATTTCGGCCCTGCTGTTTCGCCAGATAAAGACGCGCATCGGCAATGGACTGCAACTGCTCAAAATCGAAATTGGCGTTCTCTTCCGTGCTGCTGACGCCAAGCGAGGCGCTGACCCGCGCCGTGGTGCTCTTCTTCACCAGGATCTCTTTTCGGTTAATGGACACCCGAATGCGCTCCGCCACACTGGCCGCCTGCTCCGCTGTCGCGCCCGGCAGCACTACGCAAAACTCCTCACCGCCCACTCGGCCTGCCACATCGCTACTTCGCAACGCATGAGTAATCAGCCGGGCCGTGTGGGACAGCACTTTGTCACCCGCCTGATGACCGAAGCGATCGTTAATGCTTTTGAAATGGTCGAGATCGAGCTGTATGACGGAGAACGGCAGTTGCTGCTGGCGGCACTCCTCGGCCAACGCCTGTGCCCGGTCAAAGAGCGCACGACGGTTGTTGAGTCGGGTTAACGGATCGTGCCAGGCCTGCCACTGCAATGAATTTTGCAGCGTAAACATGTTGCTCACCATCCGACGGATCACCAGCCACGAAATCAGCAGCGTCGCCGTAAAGAGCGCCCATAACGACGCGAGGGCAATACTGATACTGCCAAATTCCCCCCGCACGCCGTCTTTGAGGGAGTGGACTCGCAGCACCACACCATCAAAATGTTCCAGGCGTTCCCAACTGATAAACCGCGTGTTTAACCGCAGGCCACCTTGTGTATCGTTTTCCACCGCCTGCGCGATTTGAGCGAGCTCTTGCGCATCAAATTGAATGACGCTGTCGGCGTTTTCTTCAGAGGTCGCAATCAAATTGAGACGATTGTCATACAACTGGTATTCACAGTCTTTGCGCTGATCGACGGCGTCCATCAGCAGTTGTGTCATGGTCGGAAGCGTGAAATCCATCGCCAGCACACCGTACCAGTAGTTGTCCTGATACACCGGCACGCTGGCGGTGATCAGGCGTTCATTCTGTGATGCGGAAGCGGGAGCCATAAACCAGCGCACCGCGCGGGCGCGATTGTCGCGGTCAGTCTGGTGAGTAAACCACGGGCGAGTCACCAGAGTGTAGTAACGAGAAACGATGGAGTTGTTGAGCGCGGCGGGTTCCGTCGACACAAAAAAGCCCGCACGCGAGACGTAGGTGATGCGCTTTTCTTTATTATTGGCGCGCGAGACGGCAAGGCGCAGCAAATAGCCCACCTCCAGCGCCGCAGAGAGTTCCCCGCCGAGACGTTGGTCATCGCGTGTCAGAAGTGTGGTCCGCTCAACCATGCCATCTGACACGCCGTTTATCGGCAATGCACGCCGCTGCTCAACATCCAGCTGCCAGAAGGATTTAGTGCGCAAATGGTTAAAACTCAGGACGGCATCGTGCAAGGCGCGCAGCCCAAGTGGTGTTTGCAGCGCGTCACCCATGCTCTGGCGGAAAAAGAGCAGTTTATTGACACTGTACTGAAGCTGCCGGTCCAGCGAATTGGCCACGTTTTGCAGATGGTTTTGCTGGCTTGAGATGTACGCGTCTTCCAGCACGACGACTTCTCGCCATGTCAGAATCGTGGAAACAATGAGAACAACCAGAAAACATACGTTAACGATTTGCCCAGGATGGTGACGTAACCGTTCCAGCAGATTTTTCTTGATGACAAAGGTATCGCGCTGCACACAAACTCCCTGCTCACATCTTCACTGTACGCATCATACCTAAGCTCGACGGTCCGATACATTGAGTCACGCATCGCCTGAAGCGATAGTCAACAAAAAGCCCGGACATGCCGGGCTTTACGTGATTAAGCCGTATCGCGTCGCTGCGGTTTGTCACCCGGCTGTAGCTCCTCTTCACGAAAAGCTTCTCGCTTGATGCCGAAACCGTCATGCCACCGGCATTCCACCATGCCACTAGAATATCCCGTGACAATCATACGTGGGCCACCATTTTTAGGCTTAACTTCATCACTGACCACAAAGACCATAACCGCCTCCAGTATCAGGGTGAAACTGTTTCAATCTAGACGAGGAATGGCCCTTTTTCCATAGCGCGGGTAGAACATTTAGTGCGAAACACCGCGCAGTTTGGCGATACCTTTCACGCCCGCGATGACGATGGCCCCAATGATAAAGCCAATCACCAGATTGACGATCATCGGTAAAATCGCGGCCACCACGCTCCCCTGCCCCTGAGCGAAATGTTCAATGGCGTGATGCAGCGGTGCAATGCCATGAACCACAATCCCGCCACCAACCAGGAACATCGCCAGCGTGCCGATCACCGACAAACTTTTCATTAGCCATGGCGCCAGTACCAGCAATCCTTTGCCGACGATTCTCGCCACAGCATGAGATTTTTCCACCAGCCAGTAGCCCATGTCATCGAGCTTAACGATCACCCCGACAAGGCCATAAACGCCAATCGTCACGGCAATCGCGATACCGGAGAGCACCAGCACCTGATTCAGCAGCGGGGCTTCTGACACAATCCCCAGCGTGATGGCGACGATTTCGGCTGACAGAATGAAATCAGTCCGAATCGCGCCTTTGACCTTATCGCGTTCAAAGGCGAGCGGGTCCTTCGCGGCAAGCGCCTCCAGGCGCTGCTGGCGAGCCTGCGGCGTCTCTTCATCCTTGCGTGAGGCAAACGAGTGCAGCACCTTCTCAACGCCCTCATAACAGAGGAACGCACCGCCTATCATCAACAACGGCGTAATGGCCCACGGGATAAACGCGCTGATCAGCAGCGCCAGCGGCACCAGAATCACCTTATTGAGAAATGACCCTTTTGCCACGCTCCACACCACGGGCAGCTCGCGGTTGGCGCGAACGCCAGACACTTGCTGAGCGTTAAGCGATAAGTCGTCGCCCAATACACCAGCCGTCTTTTTCGCGGCCAGTTTCCCCATCAGCGATATGTCGTCCAGCAACGTGGCAATATCATCCAATAATGTTAATAAGCTACTTCCTGCCAAAATCTGATCCTTCTTATTTTGATAATTAAGTGAATAGTATGGAGCAAAAATCCGAACCTCGAAACCTGCACCTTAAGTCAACAAATAATTCACATCATTGATACAACTAAAGCACTCGCCAGCACGATAGTTTTGACGTTTACTATGAGCGACCTTTTTAATTCGCCGTGAGGGACTATGCGTTTCAGGCAACTATTACCGCTTATTGGAGCACTTTTTTCGCTGTATATCATTTGGGGTTCCACCTATTTTGTCATTCGCGTCGGTGTGGAAAGCTGGCCCCCGCTGATGATGGCAGGCATCCGCTTTTTATCGGCTGGCGTGTTGCTGCTGGCCTTTTTACTGCTTCGTGGTCATCGATTACCCCCGCTGCGTCCGATGATAAACGCGGCGCTGATCGGCCTGCTCCTGCTCGCTGTCGGTAATGGTTTTGTTACGGTGGCTGAACATCAGAACGTGCCGTCAGGCATTGCAGCCGTAGTCGTCGCGACGGTTCCCCTGTTTACGCTGTGCTTTAGCCGTCTGTTCGGCATTCGCACCCGCAAACTGGAATGGATGGGCATTGGTATTGGCCTGGCGGGAATTATTTTACTTAACAGCGGCGGCAACCTGAGCGGTAATCCGTGGGGAGCGCTGTTGATCCTGATGGGTTCCCTGAGCTGGGCGTTTGGTTCCGTCCTGGGATCGCGCATCGAATTACCGTCCGGGATGATGGCGGGCGCGATTGAGATGCTGGCAGCGGGAATTGTGCTGTTAATCGCCTCCACGATCACCGGCGAAAAGCTCACAGCCATACCGGGTCTTTCTGGTTTTCTGGCGGTGGGTTATCTGGCGATTTTCGGCTCGATTATCGCCATTAACTCTTATATGTTCCTGATCCGTAACGTCAGCCCAGCCGTCGCCACCAGCTACGCGTACGTTAACCCGGTGGTGGCCGTGCTGTTAGGGACATCGTTTGCAGGCGAGACGCTGTCATCCGTCGAGTGGTTAGCGCTGGGCGTGATTATCATGGCGGTGGTGCTGGTCAAGCTCGGGAAATACCTTTTCCCGGCAAAACCCATTGTTACGCCGTGTGAGGTGGAAAAACCGTAAGCAGATGAATTCCTGACGTATCGATCTGCGCGGTCTGGCCACCGCCGCAGATCCACTCTTCCAGGCGCTCCGTCAGGGCAGCGTCATCAAGTTTTAGCCTGCCACGCAGCGCGCACTCCCAGACAATAAGCACTCGCCATCCCTGAGCCAGTAAAATGGCGTTATCGCGTTTATCACGCTCGACGTTTTTACCAATTTTCGCCAGCCAGAACTCGGTGCGCGTGGCGGGCACTTTGAACAAATAACAGTCGTGATGGTGCCAGAAACAGCCGTGGGTGAAGATGATGCACTGATAGCTGTCGAGCACGAAATCAGGCCGCCCCGCCAGCGCGGTATCCTGAACGCGAAACTCAAAACCCGCTTGCGTTAACAGGCCTGAAAGCCGTTTTTCAATTGCAGTATCACGCGTGCCGATAGCACGCATGTTTTTGCTGCGCGTCGCCTTACTGTGCACATCCGTCATTGACGGCCTTACCCTGGCGCAATTTGACCGCCTGTTTAATTCTCGATTCCAGCAGTTTTGCCACCGCCGCAAACGCCGGAACGACCACGGAATTGCCAAACTGTCGATAGGCCTGGGTATCAGAAACCGGAATGCGGAAACTGTGCCCCTGAGGCGACTCGAATCCCATCAGACGCGCGCACTCACGCGGCGTCAGCCTGCGCGGACGATGGCGCTGATTCTGCGGATCGTCAAAATTAATTTCGCCCAGGGCTTTATCCCAGCCGCGGTCAATGAGGATCTCGGCGCCATCTTTGTAATAGCGCGCAGACAACGTGCGGGTGACACTGTGCGGATTGCGCGGGTCCACCATCCCAAAACCAAAACCGTTGCCCTTCGCCTGATGCTTTTTGGCATAGCGATAGAGATATTTCCACAGCACGGGGGTCAGGATAAATTTGGCGTCGAATGCGGGTTCCAGCAGTTCAGCAACGGACGGACGATGCGCCGGATACAGCGAAGGAATATCCCGCAGGGTAAAATCACCTTTCAGGTTTAAATCGCGGCGAAACCCGACCAACACAATGCGCTCACGGTGCTGAGGCAAGAAATGTTTGCCATCAATAATTTTGGGATCGTTCGCGCCCATATCCTGGGCATCGGCCACGTCGTAGCCGAGTTCATCGAGCGTTTGCATAATAATGCGGAAGGTTTTCCCGCCGTCGTGACTTTTTAAGTTTTTGACGTTTTCGAGGACAAAAATAGGCGGGCGACGTGCGTCGATAATGCGCACCACGTCAAAAAACAGCGTGCCTTGCGTATCGCAGGCAAAGCCATGGGCACGTCCGAGGGCGTTCTTTTTGGACACACCGGCCAGCGAAAACGGCTGACACGGGAAGCCCGCCAGCAGAACATCATGCGCCGGAATGGTGCGTCGGATATGGTCAGCCGCTTCAGCATCCGTAACGCCACTTTTATGGCTTAACGTGACATCGCGAATATCTTCATTGAACTGGTGGGTGTGCGGATCGCAGTACCAGTTTGCTTTATAGGTACGCACCGCATGTTTATTCCATTCGCTGGTAAAGACGCACTGTCCGCCAATGGCCTCAAAACCATGGCGTATGCCTCCGATACCCGCAAACAGATCGACGAAGCGGAAAGCATAATTAGGATGAATCGCTGGTGGGCGTGGGAGCAGATTGTGCAGGAGCGCAAACTCCCCCTCGCTCAGCCGATGGCCGGCCCGCTCGCTGGAAACCAGCCGTTTAAGAATTGCCGGGCTCCAGTGGCTTTCGCCTTGCGCATTCAGTTGATTGACCAGCGTTTTGGCGTCATAGATGGTCAGCAGTTTGCACAGTAAATCCTGCACCGCTGCCGTTGATTTCTCTGCCAGCATGAGTGCGGGCTCAGTCACTGATAGTTTTTCCTGCATACCTTCAACCGGACGAAAAAGACTGGTAACAGATTACCATAGTTCAGCGTGACAGACTGCGCTGGAATCGGCTCAACACCTGCGAATCGATGCCAGGATAATCGCCCTGCAATTCTGCGCTCAGTTTCGCCATAAAGTGCACCAGGAAATCGGCGTTATGACGCGCAAATTCGCGCCCCATTTCGGTTTGCATGGTATCAGGCAGACGTAATAGCTTGGTCTGAAAATGGTCAAGCGCAAAGGTTTTATCATTCAATTCGCGCGACTCAGCAAAGGGATCGTTGGCATCAAACAGGGCAACACCCAGCGCGCCTGACACCGCAAAAACGCGAGCCAACCCAATAGCGCCGAGGGCCTCTAACCTGTCAGCATCCTGCACAATTTTCGCCTCAAGAGTTTGCGGTGCAATGCCCGCGCTAAAACTGTGCGCTTCGATGGCGTGTTGTACGGCGGGGATAATTGCCTGAGGAAAATCGGGGAAGTCGTCGTGCAGAATTTGGCCGGTTTTGCGCGCCGCAAGCCGCGAGGATTGGCCGCGCTCAGGGTGATTTTTTGGCAGGCTGACAATATCATGGAAATAACATGCCGTAAGAATGACCAGCGGGTCGACGGATTGCCCGAACATCATTCGCTGCGCCGTCATCCATACGCGGCGAAAATGCGACATGTCATGGGCGGTATCATCCGTGTCATGATTTTCTGTTTGCCAGTTTTCGAAGCGTTGCTGCCACTGGGTAAGCGCCATAATCCCTCCTTCATTAAAGCGTTCACCATAGCAACTTTCTGTCGCCCTGGCACTTGGGGGGGCCCATAGATTGACGATAAATCACTGTGCGTTTACTTATCTCAGGCATTGCATTTCAGCATTTACGTATGGGAATTCATTACAAATATAAAATTGGTGATAATAAACCTATAAAAATTCAATATATTAAAACCTTTATAATTACATTTATTATTGAAAATTAATTTTATGTTTCGAATAGTATCGCTGATGTAATTACGGAGAGTGATTACGTATATTCACGTGAATGACATTCAAAAGGAATATATAATGAAAAGAAAAGCATTGGCTATTTTAGTGCCTGTTTTACTGGTCACAGGTGCGGCGAACGCGGCAGAAACTTATAACAAGAATGGCAATAAATTAGATCTTTACGGCAAAGTGGATGGTCTTCACTACTTCTCTGAGGATACTGGCGCGGATGGCGATCAGTCTTATGCACGTCCGGGCTTTAAAGGCGAAACGCAGATCAATGAGCTGCTGACGGGTTACGGTCAGGGGAATACAACCTCCAGGCCAATAACACCGAGAGCTCAACCAACCAGTCCTGGACGCGCCTGGCCTTCGCAGGTCTGAAGTTTGGTGATTATGGTTCATTCGATTACGGTCGTAACTACGGTGTGCTGTACGATGTTGAAGACTGGACAGATATGCTGCCAGAATTTGGCGGCGACACCTACAGTAAAGCAGATAACTTTATGACCAACCGCGCCAACGGCGTGGCGACTTACCGCAGCACGGATCTTTACGGTCTGGTGGAAGGCCTGAACTTTGCGCTGCAGTATCAGGGTAATAATGAAAGCGAGGGCAATGGCAACGAAGGCACCAATAACGGTCGCGATGTGCGTCATGAAAACGGTGACGGCTTCGGTATTTCTTCAACCTACAATATCGGCATGGGCTTTAGCGCCGGTGTAGCATTCGCCTCGTCTGACCGTACAACCGATCAGGTGAATTCCACCACGGCAGCTGGCGGCGAACAAGCAGAAGCCTGGACGGCGGGGATTAAATATGACGCCAACAATATCTATCTGGCGGCCATGTAATCTCAGACCCGTAATATAACGCCGTACGGCAATAAAAATTACGTAGTCGCTAACAAAACTAAAAACTTTGAAGGCACCGCGCAATACCAGTTTGATTTTAGCCTGCGTCCGGCATTGTCTATTCTGATCTCTAAAGGTCAGGATCTGAATACCGTCTTCGGCAGTGAAAAAGATCTGGTTAAATATGCTGATATTGGCGCAAGCTATTATTTCAAAAAAAATATGTCCATTTATGCAGATTATAAAATTAACCTGCTGGATGAAGACGATATGTTCTGTCAGGTGAATGGCATCAGCACCGATGACATCACCGCGGTAGGCATGGTTTATCAGTTCTAATCGTTATCGATTTTAAAGGCCGCTATTGCGGCCTTTTTTATTAGCAGCGCAGAAATATTACGGTGCTTCCTGTAACGCGACGCGAATAAAACCATTATTCTGCTCCAGCAAATCGCGCGCCTGCCAGGCATCCAGACCAGTCATGACCATCAGTACGGCTGTTTTGCAGTGATAATTACTGCTTTCTAGCGCCGCTTTCGCCACGTTACGCGTACACCCGCCCGCTTCCATCACTATCGCGATTTGTCTTTCGGCCCACCGGGTGTTTTTGGCTTCCAGATCCACACGCATATTGCTGTAAACCCGCCCTGAACGGACAGCTAACCCGGTCGAAATCATATTCAGGATCAGTTTTTGCGCCATCGCAGCTTTGACGGTATGAAAACCAGCGACCACATCCGCTCCCGTTTGCGGAGCAATCACCATACTCGCCAGCTGCGCCGCTTCGCTCCGCTCGTCGCTGGTGATGATGGCAACCGGCGATCTTAGCGACCAGGCATGCCGCATAGCGCCCCAGACCCACGGCGTTTTGCCACTGACCGTCAGTGCCAGCATCATATCGTGCTCGCCAAAATTAATCGCCTGAAGGTCAGCTACGCCCCGATCATAATTTGCAGCGCCGTCTCCGGCTTCAAGCGCTATGACGGGATGTTTGCCTGGCGCAAATTCTAAGGCAGCCTGAATCGCCGCCCGGCCTGACGCCCCTGCACCAACGATGACCAGGCGGCCACCGTGACTCAATGTCGCGGCCGCATTATCGACAATGCGGGCAATGACGGGTAAAAACGGCGTGATGGCGTCGGTAATTTTTTTATCATCCTGATGAATCACATTCAGCATGTCCAGGGTCGACAACCTGTCGATATCCGCCGTATCCGCGTGACGTCTTTCCTTGACCAAACCGTTCAGCTTAACGCTCATAAACTGCCTCCTTGTATGAATTCCCGTACACTATAAAGTGTTTTATATAGGTCACCTGCGAAGGGGGTCACGAAAAGGTATGTATTCGTAAGCTTTTACATGGCTTTAAGAAAGCGCCGTCATCAGCGATAATTACCCCTTAATAATTAGCCATGGAGTGCGGATGAGCGATGTGCAGCCTTTAGTCATGACGCGCAAGCGGCCAATGAAACTCAACACGTTGGTCACGCTGATGGTCAGCAGCGTGATTGGTTCGGTGTTGCTGGTCATTTTTGCCCTCTACTTTATGCAGATCACCAAGGCGACGCGGGACGGCGTGAAAGACACCGCCCTGGCCATCGCCAGAACGCTGGCCGACAGTCCTGACGTCAAGCGTGGCCTGCTGTTATCCGCAGAGAAGAGTCAGATTCAGCCCGTCGCGGAGGCCATCACCCGACGCAACGATCTGCTTTTTGCCGTGGTTACCAACATGCAGGGTGTACGGTATTCTCATCCTGATACCCGCCTGATCGGCCATCATTTTATTGGCGAGGATCTTAAACCCGCGCTTGCCGGAAATGAGAATGTGTCGGTCAACCACGGTGTGCTGGCAGAAGCCCTGCGCGTTTTCACGCCGGTTTATGACGACCAGCACCGGCAAATCGGAGTGGTAGCGATTGGCATATCGCTCAAAAAAGTGGATGAAGAGATCAGCCGCAGCCGCTGGGGTGTTATCTGGACGGTATTATTCAGTGCGTTAATGGGTACGCTGGGAACCTGGGGCCTGGTACATTTGCTGAAACGCATTCTGTTTGGTCTTGAGCCTTACGAAATTTCTGCGCTGTTTGAACAGCGTCAGGCGATGCTGCAATCCCTGAAGGAAGGCGTGATTGCTATTGATAGTCAGGGCCGCGTGACAATGATTAATCACACCGCCCGCCAGATTCTGCTTCTGCCGACCCAAGGCGCGGATATGCCCCGTCACGTTCCGATGCTCGCCTCGCTGCGCAGGGTATCGCAAACGGGTAAGGCATTGCAGGATCAGGAGATCGACTGCAACGGCCGACTGCTGCTTTGCAACACCTTTCCTGTCAGAAGCCAGAACGCAGTGATTGGCGCGATCAGTACGTTTCGTGACAAAACCGAGATCCGGGAATTGATGCAGCGAATGGATGGAATGGTGAGCTACGTGGACGCCCTGCGGACCCATTCCCATGAGTTTATGAATAAGCTGCATGTAATTCTGGGCCTGCTGCACATGAAGCGCTACGACAAGCTGGAAGAGTACATTATCCAGACGGCACAAAATTATCAGACGGATATTGGCGCCATTCAGAACAAAATCAAATCCCCGGTGATTGCCGGTTTCCTGCTGGGGAAAATGAATCGCGCCAAGGAAGCGGGGATTAGCCTGACGCTAGCGGAAGAGTGTCAGGTGCCGGACACGCCAAATACAGAACACGTCACGGTGCTGATCACGGTGCTGGGAAATCTCATCGAAAACGCACTCGACGCGATGTCAGACCAGCCCGAAGGCGAAATTAGCCTGCTGATGCATTATCAAAACGGCTGGCTAAGCTGTGAGATTAGCGACGACGGTCCCGGTATTGACCCTTCGCGTCTGGCGCACATTTTTACTAAAGGTTTTTCGACGAAAGGCGAAAACCGTGGTGTGGGATTATTTCTTGCCCGCCAGCAGCTCGAAAAACTGGGCGGTGAAATCGCCGTAGAATCAGAGCCTGGCGTGTTTACTCAATTTTTTGTTCAGATCCCCTGGGATAGCGAGAGGAAAATCGCGTGATAAATGTCTTAATTGTCGATGATGATGCCATGGTGGCTGACCTTAACCGACTGTATGTGAATCGTGTTGAGGGTTTTAGCTGCTGTGGTGTCGCCTCCACGCTCAGTCAGGCCCAGTCCATCATTAGCAACCCTACCCAGGCTATCGATCTGGTGCTGCTGGATGTTTATATGCAGCAGGACAATGGTCTGGATTTGCTGCCAATTATCCGTGCTTCTGGGCGCGCCATCGATGTGATCATGATTTCATCGGCCTCCGATGCCACCACCATTCAGACCTCTATGCACTATGGCGTGGTGGACTATCTGATTAAGCCGTTCCAGTTTCCGCGGTTTGAAGAGGCGCTCAACGGCTGGAAGGAAAAGAAACATCTGATGGGTTCACATCAATATTATGAACAGGCGGACGTTGATCGTCTCCTGCACGGCGGCGCGCCGGAACTGGCAGACAGCAAACGCCTGCCGAAAGGCTTAACCCCGCAGACGCTGCGCACAATTTGTCAGTGGATTGACGGGCATCCCGACATGGAGTTTTCCACCGATGATCTGGCGAACGCGGTCAGCATCTCACGCGTATCCTGTCGTAAATACCTGATCTGGCTGGCACAAATTAATATTTTGTTTACCAGCATTCATTACGGGGCTACCGGTCGTCCGGTGTATCGATACCGGCTCCAGCCGGAACAGATCGGGCTGCTCAGACAGTATTGCCAGTAAGACGATAGCGGTTGTCGAGCAGCGTAAAACGAAAGTAACGCATCGATGAGAACACAATCTCGCGTGCTTTAGTCACGAAAACCGCTTCAATGTCTGGCCGCGCACTCAGCGCGGCACAGCCTTTCTCAACGCCCAATCCGTAAACCAGCGTGGTCCAGAGATCGCCGTCGATGGAGTCCGTCGAAATAATGGTCACGCTGTCGAGTTCGTTATCCAGCGGATAACCGGTGCGTGGGTTTAAAATGTGGTGATAACGCGTGCCGTCGCGCTCGAAATAGCGCTCATAGGTTCCAGATGTCACCACCGATTTGTTTTCAATTTGCAGCGAACCGATTAGCGCATCCGCAGCGCCGAACGGTTTTTTAATGCCGACCGTCCAGCCCCCTTCAGGTGAGCCAAGCGTCTGGATGTTACCGCCCAGATTAATCAAGCCCAGCGTTTCGCCCTCTTTACGCAGAAAATCCCGTACCCGGTCAGCAATGTAGCCTTTGGCAATGGCGCCAAGGTCGATCTCCATTCCCGACCGAGCAAGAAACACGCTGCATACCGCCTCATCAAGCACCACTTCCGTCGGATCGGTTAACGTCAGCAGAGTGATGATTTCATCGGCTGGCGGGACGCTGTCGCCCTGAAAGCCAATTTTCCAGCGCTTAACCAGCGGACCGATGGCCAGATTAAATGCGCTGTTTTCCAGCAAACTGGCCGCTTTTGCACAGCGAATCAACTCAAATACCGGTCGACTGACGGCGACGGGGTGCCTGCCAGCAGCGAGGTTAATATCCATCACCTGGGAGTGTGCGCGGTTGACGGTCAGTAAATCTTCGTACTGTTTGATTAAACGAAACGCTTTCGCGGCGAGCGCTTCGTTATGCGAGAAGAGTTTGAGAAGAATGGGAGAGCCCATCAGAACGGCGGAATAACTGTAGACGCGGTCGTCATCTGGCATAGGAGTGGCTCCTGACGGTAGCCCCGGCGGGCAAACGCTGCCGGGGAAATGACCGTAACACCTCGTTCCGGTCAACAAAAACGGCTGAGCTAGGCTTTTTTCGAACGCATCGCCGCCTGATGTCCGGCAAGCGTACCAAAAATAATGATATCTGCCACCGCGTTACCGCCAATGCGATTTCCGCCGTGAATACCACCGACCACTTCACCCGCTGCGAATGCGCCAGGAATGACGTTGTGGGCGCTATCCAGAACACAGGTTTCCGGATTGACAGTCACGCCACCCATGGTGTGATGCACGCCGGGCGCGATGCGGATCGCATGGAATGGCCCTTCATGGATTGGTGCACGCAGCGCCGTGGTGCGACCGAAATCATCGTCGTGCTGCTTTTCAACAAACCCGTTATAGCGTTCAAGCGTAGCCAGGAAAGCGTGATGGTTCATCCCCAACGCTTCCGCCAACGCTTTCGGCGAGCTGGCGCTGGTCACCAGGCCTTTGGCGATGTATTCATCAGCGGCTTTGTTTTTGGCGCGAACGTGCTCATCAAAAACGATGTACGCGTATTTCTCAGGTAGCGCGATAATTTGAGCGGACACTTTGTCGCGCGTCTCCATCTCGTTAAAGAAACGGTTCCCCTGCTGACTCACCAGAATCGCGCCGCCGCCGCGAATGGATTCAGAAATCAAATAGGAGGTGTTCTGCTCAACGGTTGGGTGAATCTGAATTTCGCCCATATCCACGGTCCCTGCGCCAATACGTTCCAGCAATGCAATCCCGCCGCCCGTCGCGCCTTTGTGGTTCGTGGTAACAAAACCGTCCAGATCCGGGCGATATTTCACCACCATCTGACTGTTGGCGCTAAACCCGCCGGTCGCCATGATCACGCTTTTAGTGGTGACGGTGACCGTTTCATTCTCTTCCGTGGTCAGCCGCACGCCTGTCACTTCCCCGTTTTCGACAATAATATCGCTCACAGAAGTGTCCAGCATCACGTCGATATGGCGTTTATTGACGTTGCGTACCAGACCGCTTACCAGATAACCGCCCACCGCAGAACCGTCTTTTGGACGGTGTGTACGATCGATGCTCATCCCACCGGTGGTGGTGATGTCATTGAGCATAATGCCGCGCGTTGCCAGCCATTCGATAGCCTCTGGTGCGTTTTCCACAAAGCGGCGCAGCAGTTCCGGGTTGTTCCTGTTCTGCCCACCTTTCAGCGATTCCTGATAGAACAGCTCTTTGCTGTCCTGAATCCCTTTGACTTGCTGGAAGCGGGTTTCTGCGGCATTCATCCCCGCAGACGCTTTAATGGTGTTCCCGCCAATGGTCGGCATTTTCTCGACAATCAGCACGCTCGCCCCGTCGTCATAAGCCTGAATCGCCGCGGCCAGCCCTGCACCACCGCTGCCCACTACTACGACATCAACACATTTCGCCGCGTTAGGATCGACACCCTCTTCTGTCGCCAGGGCTTTGGCGGATTTCACCATCGCTTTCGAGACGGCTTTTTTCACCGCTTCACTCTGGCTGGTAGCGCCAGTAATGGCGTCAACATGGGGGGTATTCGCATCGAGAATACGGCTGCGGATCTCCTCAAAACTGGTCACAAACTCCACGTCGTGGTCAGAGCCGGATGCCAGCTCAATGTCACTGATACGATCGGTTTCGAGACTGACGCTAACCACCAGCTCGCTGGCGTCATCCTGGACTGTTTCGATAAACGTGCCGGGTTTGAATTTTGACTCGCCCATGCTCATGTCGCGGATCATCGCTTCTACCAGCGAGAAACGCCACAGCGGCTCCGGAATGTGCAGCGCTTCTCGCTTTGTGCTGTCCATAAACAGTTCCAGCGTTTCACCCTGCGCAATGCGATCGGTCCAGTCCGGGTAGGCGATCGTGGCGCGCCCCACCGCAATCAAGTCGTAGCCGTGGTCAATCGCCTCGTTCACATCAGCTGCGTTGACTACCCCACCGACGCCCATGACCGGAATCTGCGCGAGCGTGTCTGAACGCATGGCGCAATATTTTTCGATAAGCGGCGTCGGATCCTGGGTTTCGACAATCGATGGGCGCAACGTCGCACCTACTGAAAAGTGCAGATAATCCACCCCGCGCACCGCCAGTTTTTCCAGCAGGTACATCGTGTCTTCGAAGCGGATACCCGGCACCTCCATCTCTTCCGGAGAGAAGCGGTAGCCAATGATGAAGGCATCATCAGCGTACTGGCGCACCATTTTGTGGGTGATGTCGAGTACCGCCAGCGGGAATTTGGCGCGGTTATCGCGACTGCCGCCCCACTCATCATCACGCTGGTTGGAGTTCGGGGAGTAGAACTGCTGGATTAAATACGTATTTGCACCATGAATTTCAACGCCGTCAAAACCCGCCTGGATGGCGCGACGTACGGCTTCACCGAACTTGCCGACCATTGCACAGACGTCTTCACCACTCAATGCGACTGGCGTGGCTGCCCCGTCACGCGGCGCGGCAACGGCGCTTGGCCCCACAGGCGTGCGCCCGCCAATCAGTTTCGGGTCAACCATACGGCCGCCATGGTAGATCTGCAGCAACGCTTTGGAACCTTTCGACTTAATAGCATCGGCAATTTTTGCCAACCCGGCGATTTTCTCGTCGTTATCAATGCCGATTGCGCCGGGGAACGCCAGCCCTAAATCATCGACAAAACAGCATTCAACGATGATGGTGCCGATGCTACCTGAACGCGCGCGATAGTACTCCATCAGCTCGCTGGTGACCGTCCCGTCGTAATACCCTGTGCAAGTGGTCATTGGGGCCATTAACAAACGGTTTTTTAACTCGGTGCCATTCGGTAATGTGAAGGGGCTTAGAATGCGTTCGTTAGTGCTCATAATAGAAACTCCAAACTTTAAAAATGAAATTCGAAAATTCTTTATCGGTCCGGTTTATGGTTAATTTTTTTGCCGATGTCATGACATTAATATAAAGATATTTTTAGTTACTAAAGCTATTACGTTAGTTAATAAACTATTTAATTCCTTCGATAACATAAATAATACATTGGTGTTAGTTTTTTTAATGTTGATTGTTTACATTTAAATTAAAGCAGTTAACTTTTTGATTACGTAACCAGAAATCATAAATAAATTAAAATACATATAAATCAACAGGGTATGTGATTTAATCGTTTGCAAAAAAAAATTCAAGTTGAGAATTAACTTCAATCCAAACGCTATATCCACATAACTCATTGGGGTTATTAATGGTGCCTAA
Source organism: Lelliottia sp. (assembly GCF_045627565.1). NCBI lineage: Bacteria > Pseudomonadati > Pseudomonadota > Gammaproteobacteria > Enterobacterales > Enterobacteriaceae > Lelliottia > Lelliottia sp. Next base: position 310,301 of record NZ_JAZQNX010000044.1, read on the forward strand.
AAATACATCTCCAATTCTCATTTCATGATCCCGATCAATAGAATCCATCTTTAAAAGCGCAATATATAAATATCACTACTTTTTAATTCACCGCATTCAATTTTGCGTTGGATTGTTATTCAAGAAATAAGAAACCTGAGTCTTAAATAACTAAAGAAAGCAAAAAAACGTAAAAAAGACCTCGCGCTTATTTCGGACAAACCGTATTCCTGACAACTTAAGACGCAAACTATGAATGATAAAACTGCTGTAACGCCCCTGGCGGCGAGCAAACCAAAGGATGGTCAAGCACGCCGTCTGTTCATGATGGCGCTCCCCATCATTGTGGCCATTTTGCTGTTATTTGTGCCGGTGCCCGATGGACTTCCGCCTTATGCCTGGCATTACTTCGCCATTTTTGTTGGGGTGATCGTCGGTTTGATTTTTGAACCGCTACCCGGCGCAGTGATTGGTCTGACCGGCGTAGTCGCCATCGGTCTGTGCAGCCAGTGGGTGCTGTTCAGCCCGGAGCAGCTGGCCGATCCGAAGTTCAAACTGGCAGGTGCCTCGTTTAAATGGGCGGTCAGCGGCTTTGGTAACTCCACCGTCTGGCTGATTTTCGGTGCCTTTATGTTCGCGGCTGGGTATGACAAAACACGCTTTGGTCGCCGACTGGCGCTGATCCTGGTGAAATATCTGGGTCGCCGCAGCCTGACGCTTGGTTACGCCATCACCTTCGCCGACCTGCTGCTGGCACCGTTTACGCCGTCCAACACCGCGCGAAGCGGTGGCACAATCTACCCGATTATCGCTAACCTGCCGCCGCTGTATGGCTCAAAACCTAACGATCCCAGCGCGCGTAAAATCGGATCATATCTGATGTGGGTCGCCATTACGGCGGCCTGTATTACCAGCTCAATGTTCCTGTCTGCGCTCGCCCCCAACCTGCTGGCACTGGCGTTGGTAAAAAGCATCGTGGGCATTGATATCTCCTGGGGCACCTGGTTTATCGCCTTTCTGCCGGTGGGTGTGCTGCTGATTCTGGTGATGCCGCTGCTGGCGTACTGGTTCTACCCGCCGGAAGTGAAAGTGAACGATGAAGTGCCGCTGTGGGCATGCCGTGAACTGGAGAAGCTGGGCAAACTGTCGCGCAATGAAATCCTGCTGCTGGTCTTTGTGTGCTGCGCGCTGATGATGTGGATTTTCGCGGCGGCGTGGATTGAACCCGCCATGGCAGCGCTGTTAATCGTGGGCCTGATGTTGTGGACGGGCGTGCTGGAGTGGAACGATATCACCGGCAACAAAGCTGCGTGGAATACTTTCGTCTGGTTTGCCACGCTGGTTGCGCTGGCCGACGGTTTGTCCTCCACGGGATTTATTAGCTGGCTGGGTAAAGAGGGCGGCATGTTGATGAGCGGCATCTCTCCAGGCACCGCAACCATCGTGCTGTTGCTGGCGTTCTATCTGCTGCACTACCTGTTTGCCAGCACCACCGCGCATACCACCGCGCTATTACCGGCCATGCTGACCATCGCTGCCACAATCCCGGGCATCAATATGGAAGTGTTCGTCCTGCTGATGGTCACATCGCTTGGCATCATGGGGATTATTACCCCCTACGGCACCGGCCCAAGCCCGATTTATTACGGTAGCGGCTACCTGCCGACCAAAGATTACTGGCGCCTTGGCACCATCTTCGGCGCGATTTTCCTGGCCGCACTGCTGCTGATTGGGTATCCGTGGATGTCCATGATGTTCTGATTCCTGGCCGCCGGGCTACACCTCCGGCGGTTTCATTTTTGTGGAGCAACACGTTATGTCGAACAAACCCTTTTATTATCAGAATCCCTTCCCGCTCGAAAACGACGACACCGACTATTATCTGCTGACCAAAGAACACGTCTCCGTGGCAGAATTTGCGGGCCAGGAAATCCTTAAAGTCGAACCCGAAGCCCTGACGCTACTCGCGCAGCAGGCTTTCCACGATGCGGCTTTTATGCTGCGCCCATCGCACCAGAAACAGGTCGCGGCCATTCTTCACGATCCTGACGCCAGCGAGAACGATAAATACGTGGCGCTTCAGTTCCTGCGTAATTCGGAAATCTCTGCCAAAGGCGTCTTACCTACCTGCCAGGATACGGGTACGGCCATCATCATGGGCAAAAAAGGGCAACGCGTGTGGACCGGCGGCGGTGACGAATCAGCATTAAGTCAGGGCGTGTACAACACTTATATCGAAGACAATCTGCGCTACTCGCAAAATGCTGCGCTGGATATGTACAAAGAGGTGAATACCGGGACCAATTTACCGGCGCAAATCGACCTGTATAGCGTTGATGGCGATGAGTATAAGTTCCTGTGTATGGCAAAAGGCGGCGGGTCAGCCAACAAAACCTATCTGTATCAGGAAACCAAAGCGCTCATTACCCCTGCGAAATTAAAAAATTATCTCGTGGAAAAAATGCGCTCGCTGGGGACCGCTGCCTGCCCTCCGTATCACATCGCGTTTGTCATTGGGGGGACGTCCGCAGAAAGTACGCTGAAAACCGTCAAACTGGCGTCGACCCGTTACTACGATGGTTTGCCAACCGAAGGAAATGAGCATGGTCAGGCGTTCCGTGACGTTCAGCTCGAACAGGAACTGTTACAGGAAGCACAGAATCTCGGTTTAGGTGCGCAGTTCGGCGGTAAATACTTCGCCCATGATATTCGCGTGATTCGATTGCCGCGCCACGGAGCCTCCTGCCCTGTCGGCATGGGCGTGTCCTGCTCGGCTGACCGCAACATCAAAGCCAAAATCAACCGTGACGGGATCTGGATTGAAAAACTCGAGCACAATCCGGCGCAATACATTCCTGAATCGCTGCGTGAGCAAGGTGAAGGCGACGTCGTCAGCATCAATCTGAACAGTCCGATGAACGAGATTCTGGCGCAGCTTTCCGCACATCCGGTTTCGACCCGTCTTTCGCTGAACGGCACTATTATTGTGGCGCGCGACATGGCCCACGCAAAGCTCAAAGAGCTGATCGATAATGGCGAAGAGCTGCCGCAGTACGTTAAAGATCATCCGATTTATTACGCAGGTCCGGCTAAAACACCTCAAGGGTATGCATCCGGGTCATTAGGCCCCACCACAGCGGGTCGTATGGACTCGTATGTGGATTTACTGCAATCGTACGGTGCCAGTATGGTAATGCTGGCGAAAGGCAACCGCAGTCAGCAGGTGACCGATGCCTGCCACAAACACGGCGGGTTCTATCTCGGCAGTATCGGCGGCCCGGCTGCCGTGCTGGCGCAGAACAGCATTAAAAGCCTGGAATGTGTAGCGTATCCGGAACTGGGAATGGAAGCGATCTGGAAAATCGAAGTCGAAAATTTCCCGGCATTTATTCTTGTCGATGATAAAGGCAACGATTTCTTCCAGCAGATCCAGAACAAGCAGTGTACCGGGTGCTCTCAGCGTTAGCCTGGAATTAAGTTGAATACTGCGTATTAAGAGATGACATTTTTATTAATGTCATCTCCAATAAATACGTTAAAAATTCAAAATGAAATTAGCATTATAAATTCAGACCCGTAGATAAAGTCAGGACAGATAACGCCTACCGCTTTATTTTAAGCGGTAGGCGTCTACTAGCGGCAAACGATATCAGCAACTAAGTTCGCTGGAACTGTCATCTGCCATCCTTTAGGCTTTATTTGTATGACAGAACTCTCCCCTGGAATTTTTTGAGCCTTGCAAAGCTCACGAGAAAAATATTCATTTACTGCAGTTCGTTTGACAAACTCTTTTCTTTCCAGGATCGAACTTATATTCCAAATATATACAACCAGCAAACACACACCGATAACCGCGGCAACCCGATGGCTTAATCGAGAAAAAGTGCACTGAGATAAGCACGCGACAAACAGCAATAACGCCAATATGTTAGACCCAACAAAATAGCGATCGGGGAAGGTTCCTGTATAATGATTTAGAAAATCAGTTAATCCAACCCTCCCTACTACCGTTGCAGCTATATTAATCACCAACGTCATCAGCATTGCTAGCAGGAATTTCCTGGCATTCCTGTCTTCAGTTTTGAAAATAACAAACAAACAAAACGCAAAATAGACAATTGATAAACAAACTGATATCAGATCGTTTAACTTCTCATACCACGGGAATACAAATGGATAAAGTAGTAAACGTGCTGAAACTAATTCAACTATATTATGGGGATTATAAGCGTGATTATCTACCCCACCTGAACCATTAAGCCTTGGCAAGATGATTAAAGCGAGCACAAACATTGATAATGCGAGAGGAAACAAATCCTTGACCAGTTTAATTTTATCTTTGGAGACAGCAAATTTAGCAAGATAAAACAAACCGACAATTGGGAATACAACTGGATTGGTTGCTGCCGCGAGAAATATCAACAAATCGATAAATGTTTTATGGAACTTACTATCGATATTTTCTCGGTATAAAATCAAGCAAAGCGCCATCATTGGCATATAAAAGCCAATCTGGAGTAAATGCCCTATCGTCTCGTTTTGTGATAATCCTAAAGGCACATAGAGAATAAGCAAAAACGCTAAAATAGCATAACCTACGTTAGAAATTCTCAAAACAGCAGCATAAGCCATTGTCGATACAACTGTATAAAACAGATATGAAACAAGAGCGATCGATTGTGGAAGGAACAAGAGTGGATTCCCACTCACTATATTACTTATTGTAGTGGATACAAAAAGGAAGAAAATATTAAAAAATACAAAGTAATCATCTCTAGCATGAATAAATGCGTTTATCCAGCCATGACTTAAAGCATTTGCAACCCAAACTCCATCCTCAGCATATATAGATGGATGAATGAGGGGAACAGGGTTTCTTATTGCAAGTAAAATCATCCCAATGACAATAAGAACTAAATAGTTTTTTTTATTTAGCTCAATCATGCTTTTTCTCAACATTATAGAAGCCGAGGCAAGCTTTAAATAACACCATTAATACGGATAGATTACCTTTAACGCTACTAATTTTAGTTGGTACTTCACCAACAGGATAACGACGAACAGTGGGTAATTCTACACAATGGAAATTAAGTTTTGGAGCTCGATAAGACAGATAAGCTAATAACTCATAGCTCATAAATACATCTCTAAATGGTGCTATATCTGGAGAAAGAAGCATCCGACTACTGTATGCACGGAACCCTTGAGTAGTATCAGTCCATTTAAAACCAGAAAAAAGACTTAGGCAAGGAGCATGAATATATCTAATCGCAAAATCACGCGATTTTGGAGTATTCTCCTGCACACCGCCAGGTAAGAATCGTGATGCCTGCACAAAATCCACGCCGCCCTCAAGCGACGCTATAAATTGAGGGATAGCTGCCGGATCGTCTTTATCGTTGCCATCAATTGTCACAATTCCTTTATAACCTTGTTCAAGAGCAAATGCATATGCACAACGTAATTGTGCACTCAGCTTCCCAGGGGCTGTCTTTAAAATAAGTCCACGGACTTCAAGTTGCTTCAAAGATTCTTTTTCCAGGGAGCCGTCTGTACTGCCACCATCCACAATGATGATGTCGGCATAAGATGAAACCTTGATCGCGGCCATTTTAGCCAATAAATGGCGAATACGATCACCTTCATTGATAACTGGAATTACAACACAGTAATTTTGCGATTTTCCCAACCATAATTGGCGTTCGTAAGCCGGAACTTCCCATTTGGTCTTGAGAGTTTGAGGTAGCATTTCAGTCATTTCGGTTCAACTTATTTAACTTTAAGAGTAATCAATGCGACGCCACCTATTACCATCAAAATTCCGGCAATAGTGGACCAATACATAGGCTCCCGAAAAAGGATCACCGAGAGCAACGCAACGCAGGCTATCGCACCTGAGGTAAGAATCGGATGTGCAACGTTCAGCGGGAGGAACGCTAAAGCAGCGGCATATAACAGAAACGCCATTCCATAGAGAAAAATACCCAACCACAATGGCCAATTGGAAAACATTGCCAGCGGTTCAGCAAGACTTGGTAACTTTCTTGGCGGCGTCATGGCCATTTTGATTAAAACACTTGCAGACGCATTCGACGCAATGCCTAATATTAAAATGAGCCATTTCATGAACCGACTCCTGCTGATTGACGATAATGGCGAATCGTGAAGGACAGCGCTTCTTCAATGGTCGTTAAGGCAGATTCGTCTTTTGTTTCAAGCATTTCAATGGTAGCGATCTTATGGGGAAGCGTGCTGTGCAAAGCGTGGGATATCTCAGCATGGTTGACCTCATTTCGACCCAACGGGACGAGATCAGGTTCACTGAGATGTATATGTCCAATAATGTCAGCATCGCGCTCAAGAATTTCCCAGATATTTTCCTGGTTAATCGCAATTGCTCCGGTATCTAATTGCATCTTGATTGCCGGATGATCAACCATACGAACTGTTGAGGCAGCCTCAGCACTGTTTGTCATAAAATTAGCGCCATAGCATATCGGGTTAGGCTCAAGACAAAAGCTAACGCCCTCTCGTTTTGCAATGTCACCCAAGCGGCGGAAAAAACTTATTGCGATGTCATTCGTTTTTTCATCACTCAAACCCTGGCGATCGCGGTTTCTTGGTGAACCAAAAACTAAGACGGGAATGCCTAACCCTGCTGCGATGCGGCTGACAGCTTCTAAATGATCCAGCATTCTTTGTTGCACCGTGTGATCTGCAAAGAGATTCAGTCCCTGAGTGCCGAACAGTAATGATTGCATACCCACCAGCGAAATATCACGCTGTTGCCAGAATTGACTTACTCTAGCAATCTCATCGGTACCAACGTGTAGCGGATCGGGAAAATATTTACCCGGGACGATATCTATCGCATCAACTTGCCATGAACGCAAAAGTTTGGCGACAGCATTATCTTCGTCTTTATTCCAGGCCATGCCTGAAAGTGAAATTCTCATGATGTTTTTTTGCCTTGTTCAGATTGCACATAGGCACGGATGGCCATCAATGACTCTCGTTGGTTATACTGATAATCCTCGTTGTCAGTAAATAAAGAGCTGTGACAGCTTTTAATCTGGTAATGACCTGGTGTTTGCTGGATATGATTAGTAAACTCAAAACCAAATCCAAGGCTGGCAACCTCTGCAACACTCAAAGGAGCTGCGGTTAAGTGCACAAGGGTCAATCGATTTTGCAGTGCAATATTAATATCGAACCAAAGATTTATCATGGGATAAAACTGAAAGACGCCACGACTTTCGATTTGAGAAATATTATTATCATTTAAGAAATCATAAATAATGTTTTTCTTTAGTCCTGGACCAACTAATCCAGGTAAGCGAACGATTAATGCATTAGGAAAATATTCACTGACAAATTTTTCTAAATAATAGCGATGCAAACCATAAGCATGTAAACCTTCGGTTTCAATTTCACTATTTTCATTTACGTTGACCGGATTCTGAAAAACATCCACGGTACTGATCAAGATAAACTGATTGCAAGTAACCGTTTTTAATTTTTCAATGAGGGCTTCTATTTTTTGTAAATCATCGACAGGATCTTTATTCGCCAGCCATTTTTGCGCTGGGGCGCCAGCACAAACGACTGTATCGAATGATTTTCCAACGATCTCATCAATATTCGTTGAACGATAAAGAGAGTCAAAATGGCGTTGTTTCAGCAAAGTAGAGCCCACAAAGCCGGAATATCCAATTAAAGCGTCCATTAGTCCCTCGCACTTGAAGCAGAAAAACCGTCGCGACCTGTTTGTACAAGGTTCAACTCTGGCGAAATAGATGTATTCGTTACGTTTACCCGATCTGCATTAACCATAACTTCACTTGTGCGTTCGTACACTACGGCATATTCCGATTGAGCACTGCTTTCATCAAGTAAACGACCGAGATACTCGCCAAAAAACGCCATCATTACAAATTGAATAATAAATAATGATGACATAAATAATATTGTGGTTGTCCAGCCTTCAACGACAAGTCCACTGAACAAGTGAAGTAACACGCTATAACTGGCAAAAAGGAAACCAGAAATGCTGCCAATGAACCCTAATACGGACATCCAACGTAGCGGTCTTGAAGAATTAAAGACCACCAGGCGCATTAATCGGCGTAAAGACCTTACGATGCCACTGCCCTCTGCATCTTTCAGTGGAGTGTACTGCAGTACACTCGCGGGATATCCCGTCTTATGAATGCGAAGATAGAATTGATGATGGAAACGACCGATTCTTGTGACCGCATTGACTGCACGACGGCTCAAGCACCGCAAATTTGTTGAATTGGAGGGGATTTCATAATCGATGGCACGTAATACGATATTCATCAGCCGACGGATGGCGCGATATCGCAGTGAACGAACATGATTCGATACGCCCACAACAACATCACTACCGTCGCGACACTGATTAACACTTTGCGGTACAACTTCGGCTGGATCCGACAGCGGGTTCCATAATACAACAAAATCACCGATCGCATTTTCTAGACCAGCAGCAAGTGCTACATCATGAAAAACAGGGGTTGAAAGATGGATGATCCTCACGCAGGGGATGTTTTTAAGCACGCGATCTTCCGCTTCGGCATTCGTGCTATCTAAACCTGGCGCGATAACGACTAATTCGTAGTCACTGTAGGTTTTTTCTAACAGTGATGCCACATCCTCTAAGGCCATGTAAATGTCATTTAAATGGGTCGGAATGACAATAACTACAGAAACAAATGATTCGCTTTTCATTACTCGCTCAACTCAATAACGCGCTCAATTTCTTGCAGCGCATCGTAAATATTGTCAATTTTTCCACCCATGACACAGTGTAGCCCTTTCAAACCATGGTTAGCGCGGAAAAGGATTGGACGTGAATCATCGCTGTCACTGCGCGGCAGGATAGTTTTCACTTCCCAGATTGAACGCTGATACTGGCATTCACTCAATCCCGGCACATAGCGTTGCGCATCGCGAATCATATGGCCCCATGCCGACTGACGGTGATTATGATCATATTTAAGATGTGCATCTTCATAGGGTTGGGTGGCGCTATCGCTCCACTGATAATGAGGTGTATATCGCACATGACTAAATGAGTGCAATTGCGCCGATGGAAAAGGCATCACAGAAAAGAAGGGGCCGCACATCAGTGTTAGCCCCATTTTTTTAAACTCATCAGGGACATCTACCAGGCACATTTCAGTCATTTCATGACGCAAAGGGATCAATTCTATTTCTGAACTGTTTAATAAATAGTTGATGCGCGAGTAAGTACAGTTAAACAGATGGTCAACATAGCTGCTTTCCTGCTGTCCAGAAATTGTTGTGAAGACCTCAAGACCCTCTCCGTATTTGCGCACTTTTTCAACGACCGCATCAGTTACTATACTCACGCCAGCAGCGTCGAGCCGTTTAAGGATAATGTCACGCAACTTGTGAGCATCAAAGGCGTACTCGCGCGTGGTAAACACCGAGTCGATCATTGCGGGATTAACCAGTCTTTTTACTGAGGCCGGTGCATCTTCGCACTCTGCTCCGATACGCTGACAAAATCGACGGAATTGCTCGCCTGTGACTTTACTTAGCGAACCCGCAACGAGGTAATATTTTGAAAATTCGTCATCTATGCAGTCGCTGAATTCTTCAACAAAACGAGGGAAAGAGAGTCGCGAACGAAGCGCAGTGAGGATACTTCTTGGGTAATGATAGCCATTATGCACTCGGGCTTGATTGACATAAGAAGCGCGCGACATCAGCTGCGGACTTTTTTCATACACGGTGACATGGCAACCTTTTAAGGCCATTTGCTCCGCCAAATACAAACCAAAGAAGCCTCCTCCTGCGATCGCTATGTTTTTACGCGCCATTTCCGTCTTCCCGAGAAATTCTTGTTCATCAAAATCAATACAACAAATCTAAATTCATGATTTACTGAATTAATCTACTTTTTCATTGTTTTTTTTTAGAACTTATAATGATACTTATCTTTTAACAAAATTAAAATACTCTCAGTAGGGAATTGAAGCCAATGTAGGTCGCTCAAAGGCAGAGTGATGATTGTGAATAGAGATGACCAAAGCGGGAGCGAAATTGCGTCTAAATCAATGGCGGTACGAAAATGGCATGGAAGAAAAATCATTTAGAATCACTCTGCTGCCCCCTCTGATACCATGCCTTCGGGTAAACTCAGTTCAAAAACTGATGTGAACAAATGCTACGGTGCGAAACAAGACGATGTTTCGGTCGAGTTTCATGGCTACGATTTCGCTCACAAAATTAACGACATAGTTCTCATGCTACTATCTAAAGATCCCCGCAAGGTGGTAGTGTCTTTCGTGACATTTATTCCGATATTTGGCATGTTAAGTGATCCTAACCCTGCAATTTATTCAAGTGATGAGTTTGCGAGCGAAGCGATGATTAAGTGGCCCTGGAAATCGAACGAAACCGCACCTGACGCGCTATTGCCGTGGGATGAAGCGTTGGCAATTCCTGTCCTCGCCAGCCTTTCAGCGGACGAGCAAAGCAGATTGGTGCAGTTAGCCGATCGTTTTTTGCAGCAAAAACGTCTCGTCCCCCTTCAGGGATTTGAGCTGGATGAACTGAAAAGTGCGCGCATCGCCCTGCTGTTCTGTTTGCCTGTGCTGGAGCTGGGCATTGAATGGCTGGACGGCTTTCACGAGGTGTTGATTTATCCGGCACCGTTCGTGGTTGACGATGAGTGGGAAGACGATATTGGTCTGGTTCACAATCAGCGCGTGGTGCAGTCCGGACAGAGCTGGCAGCAAGGTCCGATTATCCTGAACTGGCTGGATATTCAGGACTCGTTTGACGCCTCCGGCTTCAATCTTATCGTTCATGAAGTGGCGCATAAACTGGATACCCGCAATGGCGATCGCCCCAGCGGTGTGCCGTTTATCCCGTTGCGTGAAGTCGCAGGCTGGGAACACGACCTGCACGCGGCGATGAATAATATTCAGGATGAAATCGATCTGGTGGGCGAAAGCGCAGCCAGCATTGATGCCTATGCGGCGACCGATCCGGCGGAATGCTTCGCCGTATTGTCAGAATATTTCTTCAGCGCTCCCGAGCTTTTCGCCCCGCGTTTTCCGGCGTTATGGCAGCGTTTTTGTCATTTCTACCAACAAGATCCGATGCAGCGTTTGCGTGAAAATGCAGGCTATGACGATAACGCTTCTCCGCAAGTACACTAAAAGCACAGGTTGAGTCTTAATTAATCATTTGAATCAGCATGTTGAATTTAGTGTTGACACAAAATAGCGAGGCCATTAACATGCGCCTCGTTCACACGATTCCTCTGTAGTTCAGTCGGTAGAACGGCGGACTGTTAATCCGTATGTCACTGGTTCGAGTCCAGTCAGAGGAGCCA
>NZ_JAZQNX010000045.1:0-5318 GCF_045627565.1 Lelliottia sp.
GGTGATGAGCTTGTTAGTGCAGACCACTTCGGGCGTATCGAGCGTGATGCGGGTCGAGGCTTTAACCAGTACCACCGGCACGGTGGCCGCAATGGACTCCGACGCAGTGACATCGGCGGTCTTAATCCCGGACACGGTGAGCGCCCCGCTTTGAGGTTCGTACTCAATGACCGCCCCGTCAGGAAAGGCAACGTGAAGCGCATCCGGCGACACGGACGGCGCGGGATGGTCATCAGAGAAAATGGAGGGCAACACAAAGCCGGTATCGAGCTCGCCACCGATAGCGAGAATCAGCACCTGCTCGCCAACGGAAGGAGCCCACCACACCCGCGAGCGACCAGCGCGCGAAGTCAGCCAGTTAAGCCAGGTGGTTTGCATCCCGCCGGTCTGGACGCGACAGAGCCCGGCATCGTGATTGACGTCGGTCACGACACCGGTGCGGATAAGGTTGCGGATCGCGCGAGCGATATCCTGCAGAGAAGTTAGATTGTTCATGGGGAAAGGATGACGCCGGGCAAGGCCAGCGGCAATCGAGCGGGGTTTTGTGAGGGATGAAACAACATGCAACGAATAAGACACTACATTTCGCTTTAGTCTGGCAATGACGTTCGCTTAAACAAACTGCTCAGTAGCGGAGGTAACTATCAACCCAATGCGCTAGTGGAGACCAGGCCAGTTACATCACCAGGATTAAATGGCTCATCGAAGTTGCTTCACCATTTAATCTCTCCCCAGTTTTTAACAATTAATCGATAAATAGTTAAAGATATTTCTCATTTATTGTATGTAAAACGAACTACTATTATCAAAGGTCGTAACCCTCATTTTTCTGATGGTGGCTCTCTTCAATTTTAATTATAGTTATCCATCTTGCAATTCGAAACCTGGCACACACTCAACTAAAATACATACTTTACTAACGGATAATTCCGCGCGTTGAACGTTGGAAAAACCATTCAAACAGTTCGCCAACAGGATGATTATTTAACTTCTCTTTTAAAATAGCTTTCGCTTCATGTAACGATAGTGATTTGTTGTAAAGTATGTCGTAAAAACTTTGAATTAACTTCTGTTCATCCTGCCTCGGCCCAGTAAAATATCTGGATGTGGTGTCTATTCCGGTGGGTGCAGCATAGTTACCGCTAGCATAAACGAATGGTGGTATATCCTGAGTTACACCTGAATGATGCGCAACATTTGCATATGCACCTAATACACAGAATTGATGGATTGCGCACATGAATCCGACCACAGCACCATCGCCCAGTGCAACATGTCCGGCCAGGCCGCTGTTATCACCAATGTTCGTACTATTACCAATGGTGCAATCATGCCCAATGTGAACGTTATTCAGAAGAATATTATCGTCACCAATTATAGTGTAATTATTATCTTGCTTCGTACCTCGATGGATTGTTGCATTGTTACCAATAGTATTACGATCTCCTATAATTAACTTGGTTGGCTCATTTTTATATTTTAGATCTTGATTCACTTCACCTATCGATGAAAACTGCCCAATCTGATTATCACACCCGATAACTGTAAATCCATTAATAACTGAATGGGACCCTATAATAGTTCCCTCACCAATAACAACATCCGCAGAAATAATACAAAATGGACCGATATTGACATGTGCCTCGATCACTGCGCCTGGTGCTATGATACTGCTACTCGAAACGCGTGCAGTAGAAGAGATCGTCATTTATATTTCCTGATAGCTAGAATGCTTATCGTCCAAAAAACGTTACGTTGGCTACCGTTCTGGAACAGCCATAAGGTAACGCTAACACTTTTATCAAGCTACAGAATACTCGTAATATCGTTACGTAGCGAATGTCTTGGCAAGAACAGTTTCTGCTATAACCTGGCTATTCAAGCGCTTTAAATACTATCATAATGAAATGCAAAATTCCCATCCGAAATTATTCAAAGATTGAACCATCCCCAAGGTAATCAACTATCAGCTCCTCAATATATTTTTTATCAGCACGACTAAATCCCAGCAACTCACGCTGTGGATACTGAACATCCTGACTATTAGGGGCTGGCCTGTCTTTAAGTCCGTACTGATGGATCTGCACGATACGTTGCACCTTACCGGTAAACTCCACCACAGCAGTATCATTGCGGCCACGGGCTTTCATGTAGCGGCTGGTTCGCAGCTTCTGAAACATCGCCCTTTTAATACGCCCTTTTTTTGCCCTGATCGGCTGACGCTTTCGCGCCTGATACGGCGTGCCATCCGGGGCAGTTTGTTGTTTTATTCTTTGCTGTTGCGACCTGCGCAGTTGCTTCGCAATTTCACCGGCCAGCTTTCGACGGCCTGACGGTGACAGTGCGCCAATCAGCCCGGCGAGCTTATCGTCAAAGGGCTTTAATTCACTCATCCCACTTGCTCACGAGTTCACCAAAGAGATAAAGCTCGGTTGGCGGCGTCACAGGCTCGGGCAGGGGCGGCTCAGGCGCATAGCTGACGTGCAGCGCACCGTTTTCCTCCCTGACGAGCGTGCGCTCGGTGAGCTGCAGGCTGATACTGATATCGACGTTGTCACCGTCGTTCAAATCCATCTGGAACCGGTAGCCCTTTTTGCGCCCCTCATCCGTGGTGCAGATATCCGGCTGGTTCTCACGCAGCCATGCCGCCACCGGCACAAAAATCAAATCAGGGTCGCCAACAAAATCACACACGATCACATTCAGGGTGTAAATCTTTTCGTGCGACAGCGAGGCCGAGAGACGCGCATCGATATTCCCCTCATCCGCAAAGATACGCATCATTTCGGGGTTGGTTTTTAGCTGCGGTACGGCGTCAGTGAGCGCCTTGCGCAGGCTTTTCATTTTCTGCATCTGTTTTATCCTGACAGTCTTTAATGGTTTCGACCTTGAGCGCGCAGGCCGTGAGCGCGTGCTCAAGCCTGCGGATATCGGCACTTAAATCGCCGTTACTGAGCGGCTCGCTTCCCGGCATCGGGCAGAGGCTCACTGTCGGGCAGGCGTTGTAAACAGTGACCGGCGGAGGAGCAGGCGGTGCGGGTGTGCAGGCGGCGCACAGCATCAGGCAACTCAGCGCGATACCAGCGGCGTAAATCCTCGTTTTCATTGAGTAACCTCGTAATGGTTTGTTCCCGTCGGGTCGCCAGCTCACCGGCGGCGTTTAACTCGTCACTGAGCCTGACCTGCGCAGTCTCATTCTTCCTGGCAATACGCTGTGACACGGCAAGCTGATTTTTCAGCATCCCGATAGTGGTCTTTTGCTCGCTGGCGACCCGGTTCGCTTTCTCAAACGAGCGGGATAAATTCGCGTTGTCATGGCGCAGCCACAGCACCCCGCCGAGCAACCCGGCAAGCAGAATCATCAGCACTTTCATTGCAGCCCCTTAACACAGTAAGCCCGTTCCCGCTCGCGGCGGTTCTCAAGCCCTTTGTTTTTAACACCATTCACATACACCCAGCGGGTAAGCTGGTCACACGCCTGCCACCACTGCTGACGTTTGATAAACGAGACCAGCGTCGAGCGACAGGCCGCGCCGGTTCCGACGTTGAAGGCAAAACTGACCAGCGCGTCATAGACGCGCGGCGGCATCTTCACCGGCACGCACACGGCGAGCCGTTGCTCGGTATTGAGCACATCCGCGACGAGGTTCGCCGCCGCCTGTCGCTCGGTGATATCCCCTTTCGGCGTGACACCGGCAGTGTGGCCGATGCCTGACGTCCATACGCCCGCGCTGCACTGGTAAGGTGTCAGGCGACATCCTTCGAGGTCAGCGAGTAACGCCAGCCCCTCGGGCGAGGTGTTCAGCAGACGAAAGTCAGGCATCAGCGCCGCCAGCGCCAGCACAGCGGCCACACTGCATTTTTTAATGATTGAGCTCACGAATAGCCCCCTTATCGAGTCCGAGCGAAATCAGATAGCGATAGGTTTTGCGCTTAAACCAGTAATTCGTCAGCGCGGTAAAAATGGCGCAGCCACCGCCGACATACAGCGCCAGCTTTTCGGGTGACATCGCCCCGAAATACGCCACTCCCACGGCCAGCCAGTAGGCGACAAACGTCGTGATTTTTTCCATGTTCAGTCCCATAGATTCACCGTCTCGGTTTTCGGGGCGCTGTCGGTCTCGGGCAGTTCTATCGCTGTGCCGTGCGGGAGGATGACGCCCAGCTCCGACAGCCCCGGATTCGACTGCAGCACCGTCTCGACCACGCCCTCAGTACGCCCGTAATACCGGGCGCAAACCGCGTCGAGGGTGTCGCCCTGCATCGCATAGACCTTCATCAGATTTGCCCCACAATGCAGCGCGCCCTGTCCTGAATGCGCGCCACTGACCAGCGCATATCCCGCCACATTTCATCGATAGTGCTGTCGATACTGTCGGCCTTTTTGTCGCCCTTGCTGGTCGCATCCACACCGCGATAACGCTCGTAAAGCGTGGCGGTCGTCATCGCGCATACGGCGTTGAAATAGTGGAAGCAGCGCACGCTTTCGCCGTCGAGCTCGTCGGTCGGGACATCCGCGAGCGTGGCGTGACCGGCGTCGAGCTGGCGGTCGCGCCAGTCGCGCAGCTCCGCATTGGTCTCCGCGATGGCGGTCTTAATTGCGCGGCGCAGGCGCACAGGCGAAACGGTCTGCTCAAGGCGCATTTCTTCGCGCACGCGCTTCGGGTCTACATCAGGGAAAAATCCCGTGTTTTTAATCACCGGCTCGCTCACGCCCGGTGGCGGTATCACCACGCCCGGCACGTCCTGCGGCGTTGTTTTGGGCTCAATAATCAGTGTCGTCATGACAACCTCGGAAAATAGGTGGGCGGTGGACGCCGGTCGCAGACAGGGTAATCAATACCCACATTGACCGGCGTGCCGCCCGGCTCGGGGAGCGTTCGGTTAACCTGCGGCTTTTGCCGCTTTAGGAGGACGTCCGCGCCGTGCCGCCGGTTTAGCGGCAGGTTTGCGCGTGCGTGGTTTAGTCGTTTTGGGCGCGGGCTCTGGCTTCGGTTTAAGCTGGCGCTCAAGCTGTTCGATATCCTTTTTCACGCCGATAGTTCGCTCTAACTGGATCGCACGCTGCAGGTGCGCCAGTGCCTCGGGCAATTGCCCCGCATCGCGCTGCACGTAGCCGGTGATTTTGTGCAGCTTCGCGCGCACGATATCGGGCATATCTGCACGCTCAGTCAGTGCGAGGGTATCGAACAGCAGCGCCAGCTCAGGTGACTGATTCGCATCGCGCAGGCGCTGCGCAGAAAGCGCAACTTCTTCGGCCAGCAGATACGGCGTGGTGCGACGGTGGCCGCCGACCGGCATCGTGAGTCCCCAGGTCA
>NZ_JAZQNX010000046.1:0-3198 GCF_045627565.1 Lelliottia sp.
AGCATGTTGAATTTAGTGTTGACACAAAATAGCGAGGCCATTAACATGCGCCTCGTTCACACGATTCCTCTGTAGTTCAGTCGGTAGAACGGCGGACTGTTAATCCGTATGTCACTGGTTCGAGTCCAGTCAGAGGAGCCAAATTAGAAAAGCCTGCTTAAGGAAACTTAAGCAGGCTTTTTACTTTTAGGGCTTTCATCGCCGCCAGTATACGAAAAAAGGCACGTTGCATTACGTGCCTTTTTTGCCAGGTCTTAGCGCAAGCTACTCATTGCCCCACTGATTGAGAAACGTCGCTATCTCATCGATACGTTCATCTTTGATGCCCGCTTCATTGGCCATCTCCTGCTGGGCGCTTTCGCTGATCTCTTCGTTATTCATTAAACGGGTGATCAGCAGTTGGAAATAGTGCGCCAGCGGTTCGCGTTCGGATTCGCTCACCGGCGTGGCGGTTTCCTTGGAATACTCATCCGCGATATCAAAATATTTAAGTGGAATTTCATTGGTCATAAGTGGCCCCAGGGGTTAACGCCTATTGAAGAGCTTGCGAGCGGATACACCGGCCCCAGCCTCACGAAGAGAATCATGATAACGCGTCATCGTGCAGGTGTCCTCTGATGGATGCTGAAACATGACTCATTCTGCGGCGTATTCATCGTCGAGACCGATTAAATCGCCACTTTTCGGGGTTTGCCAACTTGCTGACGATTAAATCTGATAATCGATCGCCACGTCTTCCGATTCCATCACCTGCCGTTTAATTTCATCAACCGATAGCCCGGCATTACATAACTCGATGAAACGCCATACGTAGTTGCGTTGCAGCTGTCCACGCTTTAGTCCCAGCCAGACGGTATTGGCATCAAATAAATGCCGGGTATCCAGCCGCACCAGATCGCTTGACTCGTGCTCCCCACCCGACTGTTCAGCAACAATGCCAATCCCCAGCCCCAATTCGACATAGGTTTTTATGACATCCGAATCCTGCGCGCTCAGCACCACATCCGGGGTAATCCCTTTCCGGTTGAATGCCTCGTCGATACGCGAACGCCCGGTAATCCCCTGACGATAGGTGATAAGAGGCCATTTGCCGATCGCTTCGAGCGTCAAAGGGGAAACCTGATTTAAGGGATGGTCTGAGGGCAAAAGCAGGCTGTGATGCCAGCGGAACCACGGAAAGGCCACCAGCAGCGGGTCGTTACTCAGGCGTTCACTGGCGATACCGATATCCGCCCCACCATTTTGCAACAGCACTTCAATCTCCTGCGGCGTGCCCTGAATCAACTCAAGACGGACCTCAGGAAAGAGTTCGCGGAAAACTTTGATCACTGGCGGCAGACTGTAGCGCGCCTGCGTATGCGTCGTCGCGATGGTCAACACGCCGGACGCATCATTGGTAAAGAGGTCCGCCAGTCGCCGTACGTTGCTGGCTTCGTTGAGAATGCGCTCTGCGATGGTCAAGAGCGCTTTACCGGGCTCAGTCATGCCCAAAAGACGTTTACCACGACGGATAAAAATCTCTATGCCCAGCTCTTCTTCCAGCTCGCGGATATGGCGGCTGACGCCCGACTGAGAGGTATAAAGCATGTTGGCGACTTCGGTCAGGTTGAAATCCCGCCTGGCCGCCTCACGGATAATTTTAAGTTGCTGGAAATTCACGATTCACCCCGGCGCATCTGATATCGCTCTATTGTTAGAGTCATCAGACCTACAGAACAAATAATAAAAACCAGCATCTTATTCCATTATGGAATATCAGCTTACCAGCTGCAGTTCTCGATTCTCCAGCGATGGACGACTTACCAGCGACATCAAAATCTCTTTCACGGCTTGCGCCTGAGGCGACAGAGAACCACGCGCTGACATGTTCAGAGACAATGGCAGGCTCATTGACGGCGTAGTGATGCGCGCCATCCAGCCATTCGCCGCACTGCACAGGGAACGTGCTGCAGATTCAGGCAGTACCGTCACGCCCATTCCGCTCGCAATTGCGGCAGTCAGGGTGGAAATAGAGTCGATCTCACCGATGATTTTCGCCGTCAGACGACGCAGAGAAAAGGCTTCGTCCACGCGCACACGCACGGCGCTGTAATCCCGCGGTAAGAACAGATTCATCTCCGCCACGGCCGTCAGGTCAATGCTTTGACCGGGGCAGTCCCGCGTGCCGACCAGATAAAGATCTTCTTTCAGCAGCGGCTGACTGGTGATTCCCGCAATTGGTGAACGGTCGTAAAGCACCGCCATATCCAGTTGGCCGTTGAGTAATTTGTCGTTCAGGACCGAACCGCTGTTTTCATGCAGATAGACCAGCACGTCTGGCAGCTCGGCGCGAACGGCCTGCAAAAGCGGCATGGTAATAGAGGAGGCAGCGGTTCCAGGTGCAAGGCCAATAGAGACCTGGCCACTTAGCGTATGTCCAACGTTGCACACCGCCAACTGGGCTTGCTCACACTGACGCAAAATCGTGCGGGCGTGAGTATAGAGAATTTTGCCCGCTTCGGTTGGCGTGACGCCACGCTTGGTGCGGATTAAAAGCTGCTGGTCCAGTTCACCTTCCAGAGTGGCCACCTGCTGGCTCAGTGCAGGCTGCGCGATATGCAACACTTCCGCGGCCTGGGTCAGGCTACCGATATCGACGATTTTTACGAAGTATTTCAGTCGTCTAAAGTTCATTTTGCCCCCTGTTAAAATGCAGTGCCAGTACTGGCGCTTGTTGTTGATAAGGTTTTTGCAATATGGATGCCAGTTTTTAAGAGAGGTCTGATAAGTTCGCTAAGCGGCTGAAAATAAGGAAATCTAATCACGACAGCGGGTTTTATTACTAAAACAGCGGTTTATGATCTGCCCCATAAGGGGTACATCTGCACCAGAATTGTGCAATCGGTGATAAAAAGCGGCACTTTGCTGATTTTGTCAGCAAACGATGATCAGAAGGCGATCCAGCCTTTGACAAGCGTCTGCGAGGTCGATAATATGCGCCCCGTTCACACGATTCCTCTGTAGTTCAGTCGGTAGAACGGCGGACTGTTAATCCGTATGTCACTGGTTCGAGTCCAGTCAGAGGAGCCAAATTAGAAAAGCCCGCTTAAGGAAACTTAAGCGGTCTTTTTGCTTTTCCGAAACACGTCTAGCGCGGTGCTTACGTACGCCATCTGCGGGTCAGCGGTTTCTCGACTTCCACAATCAGGAACATCACAA
>NZ_JAZQNX010000047.1:0-35633 GCF_045627565.1 Lelliottia sp.
AAAAACAGCAGGCAGGTGTGAATGGCTGGATTGCGCGGCGGAGTTACTTTATAATTCACCGCCACGGCCCCTTAGCTCAGTGGTTAGAGCAGGCGACTCATAATCGCTTGGTCGCTGGTTCAAGTCCAGCAGGGGCCACCAGACACAGCAAGGGCTGGCGCTAAATGCGCTGGCCCTTTGCTTTTTCCGGGGATATGCCGGGGATATTCCAGAAAAGTAACCATAGTGATTTATGGTTAATTTGTGACCGCTCTTACCATCTCGCCACAATTTTTTAATTTCGCGGGTGTAAAAATTCAGTGAAGTGGGCCGTATGGTGATCCATAGTCTCCAGAGATTGCCCTGCCCCCTGCCACCAGCGTCGGTAGCCATCAGTTCTCCCGCCAGTCAAAACACATTAAAAACGTATATATAGACACGAAAAAAACGTCGGTTCAGTTGGTTCACGACTCTGTAAGCCGCGCCAGCACTGGATTTATGCGAACCAACATCCAGCATAACGAGGTTATGCTCAGCCCCATGAATGTTGGTTCATAGCCGCCAGCACAAAACAATGAAAAATGCTCCTGTACGGATTTTGTTCAATTTCGAATTTTCTCGATCGGGGTGCGACACATCGCGGGGGATTTTCCGGGCTGCAGGCCTTGTCACCACAGGCTTTCACTGCGACATTTCAACAGGGCCAAAATGCGACATATCGAGTTTTTCTTTAAAACTACGATTTCACGTCTCAAAGCCAGCTATATGGGGCTACACGAAGTTACATTGAGGTTTTCGGATATTCGGCCAAATAAGCGTTTTTGAGGGTTTGACAGCAATATCATGTGTTACTTGCTCTGGCTGACATAATGCAGGCCAGCGCACTGACGGCAGCATAATGATGTACCAGAAACATACTCTGAACCTCGGCGGAACCGAATAATATGCTTGCCGCATCGCATCGTGCTCCCCCATTTTCTCCAGCTGCGAACGATGAAAGGATAGGGCCTCCCTGCGCAGCTCCTGAAGGTGATGTTTTAGCGCCTTATCCATTCCCTCTCCTGTATAAACCTGAATGCCTCACGGGTTAGCTTCCGGCAGGGTGTACCCCAAAAACCTTAGCATTTCTTAATAGTTCATGGGGTAAGACATTCCTGCAAAATCCTGCGCGCCTTACCTCATGAAATGGACCATATAGCCCCATATACCTTACGAACCAGCTAGTGTGATTCACCTGAAAAGCGGGGCATATTCACACTTGTGATTTCCGAAAACATTAAGCTAAAAATTGCGAATTCGCAGTAGGAAACAATCACAAAAAAGCCCCCGATCGGGGCGCTTGTTAGTTGCTGGTGTTACGGGTAGATTGTGCCAAAAGCCACTGAATCACGCCGTATTCAGCAATGGCCTGCCAGGTATCATCAGGTAGCTTATCGAGTACCTATAAAACGCCGCAAAAAAAGCAATGCCGTAACACTTTTATTCAGGCCTGTTATGCGCACCAAAAATAAATAATATAGATGCACTGCAATTATAATTTTCATTGATTTATTGAGTGGGTAAATATGGGTAATAATGGTGATATAAAATATTACGATTTGAAAAATCATGAAGGAGTAATGTTTGGTTAATTTATCAACCAAATGGAGTTAATTAGAATGGCAATCCCCGCACATTTGTTTTTGGCCGACGACGGCGGCGCAGCGATTAAGGGTTCGTCTGACGTAATGGATCGCGAAGGTAGTATTGAGATTCTTTCGTTTGGTCATGGACTGCACATCCCCACGGACAGGAATACCGGGAGATTAACGGGAACCCGTATGCACTCGCCGTTAACGATAGAAAAAGAGTTCGATTCTTCCAGCCCGTATCTTTATAAGGCTGTTGCTACTGGCCAGACGCTTAAAAGCGCAGAAATAAAATGGTATCGGATCAATGACGCTGGGCAGGAGGTTGAATATTTCAACATGCTGCTGGAGGGGGTGAAGGTTGTCGGCGTAACGCCGGTAATGCATAACGTCAAAAACCCATCCATGGAAAAACATAACCATAACGAATCCGTTGAACTGCGTTACGAAAAAATCACCTGGAAATATATCCAGTTCACTGATGGATGGAATATGCGGGTTACAGCATGATAATCGCCAGGTTTCCCCTTAACGGTTTACCAACGTCTGTGTTATCTGTGCCTGGCGTTGGCAACTTCCCGGCTTTTTCAGGTCAAAAGGCTGGCCGGAACAATTCTTCATTGAGCAGCGTTCCTGATATCGGCCCTATCCCACCGGGAAGATATTTTGTTGTTGGTCGGCATAGCGGCGGCAGGTTGGGAGCCATTTATGAGTTCGGACTTCGTGAATATTACGGAACGGATAGAACCACATGGTTTGCTCTGTATCGGGATGGCTGGCAGATCGGTGACACTGTTTTTATCGAAGGTGTGAAGCGGGGAAATTTTCGATTACACCCTATCGGGCCGCGGGGGTTGAGTGAAGGATGCATTACACTGACGCAACTAAGTGACTTTGACTACCTGCGGGATGCATTGCTGAAAACAACGATGATCCAAGTACCCTGCTGCAGCTTCATGGCATACGGCACAATAACGGTAACGTGATGAAGATGATCTTGCGGGTTATGGCAACTGTGCTGCATCTGGCGTTCTCGTTTTGCGTCTGCGGCATGCTTTGGGGTCGCTTGTTCCCCCTTGAATGGGTTTACTGGCTGGCTCACCGTTTCGGGATTTTTGGTGATGAGGATGTTTATGATTTTGCGGGGCTGCTATGTGTATTGTTCGCTGCGGTTAGCTCAGTCATCCTAACAATCACATTTTCAGTATTTTCTAGAAAGCGATGCTGAGAATGCCAACCTTTAAGATATCCAGACAACTGGAAGCATACGGCACAGTGCAGGTGTACTGATGAGCATAAAAAGATTCCTTATCGCATGGCACGTCTTTGCGTTCACCTACATGGTGATTTTTGCGCTGCTGATAGGGGGGCTTTCCTGAGTTGAAAGTGTTTTTATTTTTAACAGAAAAATACGGTTTTATTGATATTGAAAATTGGGATTTTTACTATGTAACAATCACAGCTTTGGTGGCTCTCGTTTTAAATAATGTGCTGATCTTAGTGGCAACCAAATTATTTATGAAACCAAAGAGAAATATTTAAAAGTGGATTCCATCCTGGATAGTTGGAATGATTGCTTTCTATGTGATTTGGTACTTTTTAAAAGATTGGGAAAAGAATTCCATTCGGCACAAAGCATCAGTGATGGGAAAAAAACACTCTAATCTATGAAACGCAAATGATTAAGGACAGCTTTAATGGTGTGGGTTGGAATGAAATGAATGAAACCCATAGAAAAACTTATAACTGTGCAGTTAATAGACTTCGATCCCTTGAATTCTTTGAAGGGAATCATTCTCCAGACGACATAGAAAATGACTTTCGTCTGGAGCAATGGCCGTATGAACTTCAAGAATACAAAAGGAAAATGAGATAAAACGCATAATATTTATATGCCGCGCGGAATGAATCTTATATGAAAATAAAATCAGCGCTCATTGCAATGATGTTTTTATCCGGCGTGGCTCATGCCGCTGGATGTGAAACCGTTGAAGAAATGGACGTTGCAGACGCTGCCATCAGTAAAATACATGACTGGACGGACGTTCATTCATTTTACAGCCATTTGCGGGAATGTGACGATGGCTCTATCTCTGAGGGAATATCCGCCACTGTCGTAAGCCTGCTCGCCCATCAGTGGAGAACATCAGGCCAACTGGAGAAAATAGCAGACAAAGATAAAACCTTCGAAACGTGGGTACTTAACCATATTGACACCACCGTGGACAATCGAGATTTAGAAATTATTGTCAAAAATGCAACGGGTAAATGCCCTGAAGATGGCGGTAAATTGTGCGAAAAAATCGAAGGCGCAGCAAATCAGCCATTACAGCCGGATTCCTGCACAGCCCACGCTGGCAGTATGGCGATACGCATGCTTGACGCTGCGGGCACGTATGCGATATCAGAAGGGATTGAAACCGCGCCTTCGGTTTTGACACACACTAGCTGAGCCACCTGGTCAACGCTGAATACGGCATTCTACGGAACAGAAACAGAACTGCAGTAAATTATCACTGAAAGGCTAAAAAAAGCCGCCGGAGTAAGGCGGCCATGATGCCAAAACACGGGATGGCATACAGAAAAATACCTGGTATTAGATCAGTACTCACGTTTTGCAAGATGAACCATAGCAGAACAGATATAAAAGTAATTAACTTAAAAAAGCCACATAGCGCATGCGGCGAATAACGCATTAAGTTAATTATTATCATCGTGTAACTACTGTGCTCAGGAATAAAATAAAGTCACGACGAACAGTAAACAAGAAATATAAAGACTAAAAAATAGACAGCATCACTGATACGTAACAGCGAGGGTCGCAGAGGCATTGGCTTTACCGGGCATCACCTGCGTTTTCGTCTGGTAATATCGTGCTGAAATCGGGAAAGTCTCAAGCCCTCCTGATGATTTTTTAAGAACCAATAACTCATTCAGCACAAGGGGCTTGTCATTATACAGTATCTGCACACCAACTCCCTGCGCCGTGCTTTCCTGCCCCTGCTCTGACAAAGCAAGAACACTGGTATCTGTGACATCGGGATTTTGTGTACCGTTCAACGTGACATTGATATTTGCACCGGGATCGCAGTTTAGCCCAAGATTTTGTGTCGCTATGGCTGGTGGAGAGAAGCCGACTGTAGAGCCAAAATCATTCGCAGGAATATCGTTTAATGGCAGTACCAGACTGTTACTCGTAAGAGAACAACTGAGTTGTGTAATAACAATCCCCCCCGGCATATTATAAACCGCCGCAGGTTTTCGGTCGTCCCCTTCACTATCAGCGATTTCCCCCGGATTGAGGACACCTGATTTAATATTACCCGTCTTGTAGATTTTCAGTGTCTGGGGATGGTTCGGATAGACACCTGCGATATCCGTGATTACCCTTTGCGTAGCGGGATTATCAAATGAGATTCCCAAAGCAGTTTGGGAAAGAGAAATCCCGATACCTTCAACGTTTGTTGCATACACATGTTCAGGTCCGGCAGGAACAGCCCCGTTATAAACCATCTGGTAATAGATATTACCCGTGTCACAGCTAATGGCCTGCTGTGCAGGCGAGGTCGTTGATTCATAGATTCCCAGTATGGTTCCCACAGGTACATCACGGTTTACGCTGATAGGACCAACAGAGAAGGTCATATCAACGCGCTGGACGAACAAGCACTCAGCAAAAGAATTGAAGCACAAAAAAAGTAAGCACAATAATATTTTATATTTCATAAAAATCCCTTAAAAAAATAATAATAAACAATACTTATCCATGAGGTACGTTTAAAACGTGCAACAGAATACGCCATTAAATTCCAGGGGAAATGATTTTGATCAAAACCTGCACAATCAAAATAAACAGACGCTTACGTATAAAATTGGCAAAAAACTCTTTTAAAATACAACTTAAAGAGGGTGTAAAAATAGACGCGGCAGAGAATGGGCATCGGAGTTAATAAGAAACTTTTAAATTTAAATATTCCAGAAAATTGGCGTTCATATTGATAGGTTATGCAGATCAATATTTAATAATTGATCCGTTTTAACGATCAATTGAATGCAAAATTAAAATGACTGAATAGCTCAATACCAACTAAAAACCAAACATGAAGTATGGGGATAGTGACGGCAGGAATTTAGAAGTGGAAGGAACTGGTAAGGAGAGGATGGCTCGTGATGTTTAATCATCGACGAGCCATCTTATTATCTTCTTAAAGTCGGGATAGCCCTGTGTTTACTATAAAGCGTACCTTCATACACAGTGTAACCTACGCTTATAGAGTTTATTCGTCCTGCTCCGGTTCTTCGGGCATATACTGGATTACGTACACATTCACCTGCCGCCCATCAACACGCGGGGATTTACGCTGATACCCTCGGCCAGATACCGGTGGGGTTAACATGCCGTTTTCTGCCAATCACCGCCCGTAATGATTGAGTGTTGGTGAGTGTGAGGCGCGAACCCGGTTTAATTGTCTGCATGCTATCGATTCTCTGTTGGTTCGAATTGATGGTTTGTTGGTTCATTTGGTTGGTGTGTTGGTTCGGTCATTTGTGGTGAATCCTTTAAATACAGCCACATAAAACAACTAAACTAACTGAACCAACATTCTTTTGTTTCTATATAGGGTTTATTCGTCACGCTCCGGGTCCCCCAAGAATCAATATGTCGACTTATCACTTCTACCACCCGAGAGAATCATGGCAGAGCTTTTATAACCCTTCCTAAAACGCCCCTAAGCCAGTTCAGAGGCATATCATTATCGGATTTTTTATGCCACAGCAGCGAGAGCGGAATCTCAGGCGTCTGTACCGGAACCGGGCTACAGCGTAAGCCGTAATGAGTCACCCAATCGCCCGCCAAGCCCAACGGGACGGTCGCTAAAGCCGGTATGCGTTTCAAAAGAGGCGGTAAGGTGGAAAAATGCGGCGTAACGTAACGCACCTTTCGTGATTGCCCTTGCAATGCTAATTGATCGTCAATGGCGCTCCACGCCGATCCTCGATAGGACACCAGGACGTGATCGTGCTCCACGTAATTTTTCACCGTCAGCGGCGCTTCCAGCGACAGTTGTTCGGGGTGCCAGAGCGTACAAAAGTTGAGTGAACGGATATTTTCGCGTCTCAACGTAGCGACGGTGCTCTGTCCCACCGAAATCGCCAGGTCTATCTCCCTTTGCAGCACTTGTTCACCATCCCGAAAAGGATCGCTGGCACTGACCTGCAGAGTGATCCCCGGAGCCTCGCGTATGACATATGCCTGCAATTCCGGCATCAACCAACTCTCCACCCAGTCGCTCATACCCAGCCGAAAAACATGGCTTGCACTCGCCGGTGTGAATGACGCTGGCCGAAAAAGAACATGCTGCATCTGTTCCATCAAGGGCCCGAGTTCAGCGATTAGCGCTTCGGCGCGCGGCGTCGGAATCATGCCGCCTGCGGTGCGAACAAACAGCGGATCGTTAAACATTTCACGCAGTCTCGCCAACGCATTGCTGACCGCCGGCTGCCCCAGATGCAATTTTTCTGCTGCACGTGACACGCTGCCTTCCCGCCGCAGGACTAAGAGCACCGTCAGCAAATTCAGATCGATACGATGAAAATCATTTTCTCTGATAGTGAACATTATCTTAATCAATTTGAGTGATAGTGATGGGTTCAGGATACTGCTCAGCACGTTAAAATGACATTGAGTAGGACAATTTTATGAAAGTAATACTGGCACTGATGACGTCACTCCTCTTTTCCAGTCCGCTTCTGGCAGAAGCGCAGGTTAACCCTCTGGATGAACAGGCTCCCGGATATTATCGAATGACACTGGGAAAACTGCGCATCACCGCCGTCTCTGACGGCACGGTGACGGTTCCATTGGATAAACTGCTCACCAACATCTCACCGGACACTTTACGTCAGGCGATGGCCAAAGATGCCATGACGCCGCAAGCCGAGACGTCGATCAATGCTTACGTTATTGACGATGGCAAAAAGCGCATTCTGGTGGATACCGGTGCAGGTGATCTCTTCGGCAGCACGGGTGGGCATCTGCAGACAAATCTTGCCGCCGCAGGCTATCCGGCTGATTCGATTGATGCCGTATTGCTTACGCATATTCACGCCGATCACTCCGGCGGGGTATCACGCTCGGGCAAACCGGCCTTTCCAAACGCAGACGTGTATGTGGATAAACGAGACGTGGAATTCTGGCTTAATCCGTCCAACATAAAGCAGGTGGAGGCTAGCCAGGCACACACCTTTGCGGAGAGTGAGAAAACCCTTCGCCCGGTCATCAATGCCGGTCGCTTGAAAACCTTCCTCGCACCCGCAACGCTCCCGGAGGGGATCCGTGCAGAATCTACCGCGGGTCATACGCCGGGTAGCGTGCTGTATCGTGTGGGAAGCGAAGGCCAGACGCTGATCTTATGGGGCGATATTATTCACGCCAAAGCGGCACAAATGCCCGATCCGCACGTCGCTATCCACTTTGACGTCAATCGCCAGCAGGCAGTGACAACGCGGGAACGCGTACTCAAACAAGCTGCAGATCAGAACGTTTGGGTCGCTGCCGCACATATTTCGTTTCCGGGGCTTGGCCACGTGAAGCATGAAGGCAACGGTTACCGCTGGGTGGCAACAAATTATACGACCCTGCTCGCACAATAACGTCTTCACTCCGTAGGAGTAAAAGCCCAGGATGCCGGAAAACCGCTTTCTCATACCTATTCAGAACAGGTACGTGGTTATCCGGCGGTCGCAAAAATATGGAAGTTAACGCGCAGGAATCCGGGCAATCACTTTGATTTCGAAATCAAATCCCGCAAGCCAGGTCACGCCAACGGCGGTCCAGTTTGGGTAAGGGGGATGCGGGAAAATAGCCTGCTTTACCTGCATGATGGTTGAAAATTGATTTTCCGGATCGGTGTGAAAGGTGGTGACATCAATCAGATCGTCAAAAGTACACCCCGCTGCCGCAAGCGTTGCTTTCAGGTTATCAAACGCCAGTTGCACCTGAGCGGCAAAAACCGGCTCAGGCGTTCCATCGTCGCGGCTTCCTACCTGACCAGAAACAAACAGCAAATCACCGGAACGGATCGCGGCAGAATAACCGTGCTCTTCATAGAGAGCGTGTCGGCTGGCAGGGAAAATCGGTTCGCGCTTAATCATAGGATATCCTGTACTTTGCCAATGTGAGAAAAGGTCAGCGCAGCACGGACAGATGGTTTAATATACGCTGCGTATGTTGAATTAATAACACATACGCACCGTATGTCAAATGAAAGTGGAGAAGATATGGTGGCTAAACGTCGTACTGAAACGATGGAAGAGAACCGCGCAAAGTTAGTCATGGCAGCACGAAAAGCCTTTGCTGAAAGAGGCTTTGCCGCGTCATCCATGGATGAATTAACGGCCAGTGTGGGCCTGACACGCGGAGCGCTCTACCATAATTTCGGCGATAAAAAGGGATTGCTGGCCGCGGTTGTTGCCCAGATGGACGGTGAGATGGCGCAACGTGCCAAAGCCGACGCCGCGCATGCCAGCGACGACTGGGAACGGCTATTGGCTGAAGGCGTCGCCTATATCAAGATGGCGTTAGACCCCGAGGTGCGCCGTATCGTGTTGCTCGACGGCCCGGCCTTTCTCGGGGATCCCGCTCAGTGGCCCAGTCAGAATAATTGTCTTGAATCCACCCGCCAGACCGTTAAAAAAATGCTCGAGCGAGGGGTTATTAAAGCGGTGGATGCTGACGCTGCAGCCCATATGTTAAACAGCGCCGCGATGAATGCCGCACTGTGGGTCGCGGCGAGTAACGATCCCGAGCAGGCGCTTCCGCGCATTATCGAGGTGTTTACCCAGCTGGCAAGCGGCTTGCGCAAGTATCCTCAAGCATAATGAACAGGTTGAAGAACCCACATCTGTGCGACTGGGTGGGTCTGGCTTTTGAGGTCAAGATGACAACATTTTCGTATCCCTACACGCTCCACGATCTTCTCTGTCTTCGTCAATTCAATGAGATCCACGGCGCTTTGCACACAGAAGCCAGTGATAAAGAGATTGTCGAATGGGCGGAGCGACAGGTTATGCAGGGCAACGACTCTGAAGCAGTGCTGATTCTTGCCTCGTTAAATCTCGATAAGCATCCCAATTCAGATGAAGTCAGAATGTATCTCGACCGTTATCTGCGTGAATCGGGCCAATCCTTGCCGGATGCAAAAATCAGCGCGTTGATTTGGCTCAAATTACAGCTGTGGAATATTATTCAGTGTGAAGACGCCAAAAAAGCGGAAACGGTGTTATATGATTTCGCCATCGCGTATCTGGATTTCCCGCCACCGTTTTTCACCAGAACATGCCGCTACTTCAATTGGCTGTATTACCGTCTCTATGACGATCTCGGCGGTGAATATCAAACGTTAGCCTCAGAGATGAGTGACTCCGCGTTGCTGTCTTGTATCAAAAGCCATACAACGCCATTTTATCGCGTGCTGTCAGATAATGAGTGGTTGGATTTTCTAACGAGCGAATAAGACAAAAACCGCAGCCGCGTACGGTTTCATATTGTCATGTCATCACAAATTGTATCTTGATTCAGAAGGGAGAATGGACGCTCTAGAGCGTCCGAATTGATAACGATGGGTGATGTTTCAACTCACACCAGGGCGCGGAGTTGCTCACGCATATAGGCAGAAAAATATTCAGGGTTTTTGATCACGATGTGGCTCCCGGACTCAATTTTTTCAGCCCAGCCCGCCACCTTCTGAGTAAAACCGGCATCCCATCCCTCCTGGGCGCCGCGTGCGGTGACATCGTCTGCGCTCGCGGGGACACCTATCTCTTTCAAATACTTAAACATCCCCTTCGCGGTGCTTTCATCCATTGACTGTGGCGCTGATGCGGAGGTATCCATCCCACCAATGAAATCCAATGCTTTATCAATTACTGCAGGCATAGTCTTATCCTTAAAATTAACCACGTAACGAATAAGCTTCTTGTATGGCCCAAATTAGCTTTCAATACCAGGAGATCGCTAACACTTTTACATTTCGAGTCAGAAAGGGTGACGTTTTGTCCCTTTATGACAAGCCGCTGGAAGGTTGCAGCCATGCCGGGTAATCGACCTGCTCTGTGGTAAGTCAGCCCCTAAAGACAAAACCCACTTCAAAACTAAAGAAATCCCCCATCGCGCCGATCATCATCCGTGTGTATTATTTCCTGTAGCTGTGACAACAACTAACCTTAACTCAAATACTTAAGCGCCAAAGCGAAAGGCATCATGAGCACACCGATCAAACGGCTAGAAATCATTAAAAATGCCATTGAACTGGAAGATGATGACATCATCCTGAGCCAGCTGGCACGACTGAGAAGCGAAGCGTTTGATGACGAGCTATTGGCGATCGTCACGGCGCTTGAGAATCAAAACTATACCGCGGCAATGGCAGCGATCACCGCATGGTTGCAGAGCCAACGGGCGATGACGCAGTGGCGCGATCCGCAGGTTGCTGCGAGCAAGCTTGAGCTAAAAGCGCTGGAAGAGCGCCTGCGCGACCTGATTGACCGTCGCAATGCACGCGTTCAGCAGTTGGATGAGTTCAACGATCTCTATTTCTCCCGTCTCGGCCCACTGATGTCGCAAATCCTTCAGCTGCGTAAAACGCTCGCGGAACTGAATCTACGCCGTCAGCAGGCGGAAGCGCGCCGTCGCGAAGAGGATTATCGTCGCTGTCAGCAATATATGTCGCAGGCCGTCGAGGTGCTGGCGACGCTGACACAGCGCTGGCGTGAACTGCCAGCCGATTCCGTTCAGGCCACCGATGCGCGTAAACTCTTGCAGCAGCAAAGCGACCTGATTGCCAATTTGCTGGCCGAAGCGCAAGAGCTGGAGATGGGCTTAACGCGTGAAGAAGAAGAGGAACCAGCGCGTCAGGCACGCGACGAAGCCAACGAAGAGTACGAAAAATACCGCGAGCAGCATCATGATGCCGAAGTGCGTCTGCGCAAAGGCAAAGCGTTGTCGGAAGAAGATCAAAACGAGCTAAAACGGCTCTGGCGTCAGGCGAGTAAACTCTGCCACCCGGATCTGGTGGCGGACGATCTGAAAGACGAAGCCAACACCATGATGGTGCAGCTCAATCAGGCGAAACAGCGCGGAGACGTGAAAGCGATTCGCTCACTGGTCGCTCGCCTGCAACAGGGCTTTGAGCCGATAATGGCCAGCGACAGGTTGAACGATCTTGAGCGTATTCGCAAAAAGATGGCGCAAGTTCGCGAGCAAATCGACACACTGGTCAGCGAGCTGGCCGAGCTGGAAAAAGAAGAATCCTGGCTGCTGGTCTCTACCCTGAACAATATGGAATCCTATTTTACCCAGCAGGAAAAGGCGCTGCGCGAAGTCCGC
This sequence comes from Lelliottia sp., assembly GCF_045627565.1. Taxonomy (NCBI): domain Bacteria; kingdom Pseudomonadati; phylum Pseudomonadota; class Gammaproteobacteria; order Enterobacterales; family Enterobacteriaceae; genus Lelliottia; species Lelliottia sp. The sequence continues at coordinate 11,995 of NZ_JAZQNX010000047.1, forward strand.
ACAGCGCTCGAGCTACAGGTCAACGAAGCGCAGCTGGATTCCGCAGCTTAGCTACTTAGCGTGCCAGTATGCACTGGCACGCACCAGTTGCTGATCAATCGCGTCGGTTTCAAACTGGCGGCTCAGGTTTTTAACCACCTTCCCTTCCCCGGTCAGCCAGATAAAGTAATCTGCTGCTGGCACGCTCAGCGCCGCCAGTTGGTCAGCCACTGCCTGCTCGCTGTGACCCACAATCCAGGTAATCTCAAACTCGCTCAGGTGCGCCAGATAGTCTTTGTAAGACGCATCGCCCACGGTGACGACGGCGTGAATCTCCGGACGATTCGGCAACTGCGCAATCGCTTCGAGACGGCGGCGCAACGCTGGCATTCCTGATTCATCGCACACGTACAATTGCCATGCGTAATCTTCCGGCACCACCAGAGAGCCGCGCGGGCCGCCGATGGTCAGCTTATCGCCCTCTTTCGCCTGGACAGCCCAGTTGCTCGCCAGACCCTCCTCATGAACAAAGAAATCCAGCGCCAGCTCGTGACGCGCCTCATCGTACAGCGGCGTGTAATCGCGTGCCTGCGGGCGTACGCCATCCCCCCAGTCGATGCCTTCGTCGGTCACCACCGGCGGTGAAAACGTCGTACCAGGAGCCGGGAAAAAGACTTTGGTGTGGTCGTCAAAACCCTGGGAGCTGAAACCTGCCAGAGCCTCGCCGCCTAAGACAATGCGCTGGAAACCAGGACTGACACGCTCTACGCGCAGCACGTTTAGCTCGCGAAAGCGCAGTTCATTACGGACACGTTGTGGGTAGCGGGTTGATGTCATTTCTCTGCCTTCAAATGTAAATACGATATATCTAAATAGATTTTAAATGATAATGATTGCTAACAAACCGGATTGCAAGTCTTTTTTTGATACAGTGAATTCCGCGAAAAACCGCAATGCCATAATCAAATTAAAATATTAACATTCAATTAGTTAAACAATAATCAGCAAAGATAATTGCTAATTTATCAAATTTAGATATACATTAGATATATCAAATTAAGGAGAAAAACGATGAGACACACATACGACGATGGCGACAGAAACCACCATCACGGGCGCGGCGGGGAACATCATGGCGGCGGACGCCGTCAGCGGTTCTTTGGTCACGGAGAGTTAAGACTGGTGATTCTGGACATCCTGACGCGTAACGCCAGCCACGGCTATGAGCTGATCAAAGAGATCGAAAGCATGACGAAGGGGAATTACACCCCCAGTCCCGGCGTGATTTACCCTACCCTCGATTTTTTGCAGGATCAGGCGTTTATCACCATTTCGGAAGAAGAAAACGGGCGCAAAAAGATCGGCATCACCGTTGCCGGACAGCACTGGCTGGATGAAAATCAGGAACATCTGGAGCACATTCAGACGCGTATAAAAGCGCGCTGCGTAGGGTTCCAGTTGCGTAAAAATCCGCAGATGAAACGGGCGCTGGATAACTTTAAAGCGGTGCTGGATCTCAGAGTGAATCAGGGAGAAATCAGCGACGCGCAGATCAAACAGATTATCGGTGTGATTGACCGCGCGGCGCTGGAGATCTCCCAGCTGGATTAAGCCAACTTCTCCTCACGCACGCGGAAGACTTTGACCAGCTCTTTCAGGTGCATCGCCTGATCGTTCAGCGATGCCGCTGCGGCCACAGACTCCTCCACCAACGCGGAGTTCTGTTGGGTGGTCGAGTCGATCAAACCAATCGCGCTGTTAATCTGCGAAATGCCTTCCGTCTGTTCGTGGCTGGCCTGGCGAATATCGCGCAGGATCAGATCCATCCCTTCCACATTTCCGACCATACCGTTAATCAGCGCGCTGGCTTTTTCGACCAGGCTCATGCCGTCCTGAGTCTGGCTGCTCGAGCTTTCGATTAACTGGCGGATTTCGCTGGCTGATGAGGCACTCTTCTGTGCGAGCTGTCGAACTTCACCCGCCACCACCGCAAAACCACGACCGTGTTCGCCCGCACGCGCAGCTTCCACCGCCGCATTCAGCGCCAGAATATTGGTCTGGAAAGCAATGGCGTCAATGAGGTTGATGATATCGGACATCCGGTTGGAGGTTTCGTTAATCAGGCGCATTTTTTGCGTCACCTGCTTCATCATCTCGCCGTTGCTTTTCACCACGGTTGCAGCATCTGCGGAGAGGTTGGTGGCTTCGCCCGTATGCGCCGCCGTGTTTTTTACCGTCGCGGTAATCTGCTCCATGGATGCAGCAGTCTGTTCAACAGAGCTGGCCTGCTCTTCGGTACGCGCCGCCAAATCCTGGTTGCCTGCCACAATCTGCGCTGCCGCGCTGGAGATATTCTCCGAGCCGGTTTGCACCTCTTGCACAATTTCCAGCAGACGCGTTTTCATTTCCATCAGCGCGTGCAGTAGCAGACCCGTTTCGTCTTTGGAGCGCGTGGTGATATTGCGCGTCAAATCGCCTTCTGCGATGGCTTCCGCAAAGGAGACCGCCTCGCCCAGCGGACGCGTAATGGAACGCACGATAAACCAGCCAATCGTGCTGCCAATGATCACGCTGAGAACCGTCAATAACACCAGCAGCAGGCGGTTAGATTTAAAATCACTGTCGACCTGCTGACCCGCGTTTTGCATCTCGTTGTTCTGCACTGCGATCAGCTCCTGCACTTTCGCCTTGTAGGCTTGTTGCAGGTCCACGGTTTTGGTCATCATTTCCTGGATTGCGCCCGCACGGTCGTTGTTTTGCACGGCCTGTAAAATACGGTAACGCGAGTCCAGATACTCCTGACGTACTGCAGCGATGCCCGCCAGGATTTGCTGCGATTTTTTATCTTGCAGGGAGCGATTCAGGTCGGTGAGGATCACGGTGATACGCTCGCTCAGCTCTTTCAAATGCTGCTGAGACTGTTCCGTATAGCGACCCTGTTCGTCCAGCAGCATGATTTGCTGAGTGCTCACAAACTCCTGGAAGTTTTCGATTAACTGATTGGCTTTCACCGTTGTCGGATAATCGTTGTTAATGATGGACTGCATCCCGTTATTTGCTCGGTTCTGGCTCATGAGCGACAGGCTGGCGCTCACCACCATGAGTAAAATTAAGAACCCAAAAGCCAGAAATAATTTCGTGCCGATCTTTACGCCATGTAAAAACATATATACTCCATCAATGTGATTATTTCTCAGACGATCAGCGTTATCGGTAACTTACGCGCTAACTTTATGACTTTGATCGTTTTTATATTTCATAACCCTAGCAATGGATAGGCGTAATCTATTAATAAGCGCCCATTGATCGATACAGAACCCTAAGTTATGCTGTTTTTGAAATAGCGTTTGGGTAAGTTGGCTTAGGTTGGGATATAAAACTGATGAACTTTTTTTAGTTATTTAATATTAAATCAACAATAATCAATAAATATCACAACCCTATTTGCAATGTAAAAAGCCGTTTATTCCATACGAAATAAACGGCTTTTTGGAACATAATTTCACTTAATGGAGCACGGTAACCGCATCCTCAAGTCGGCCTGCGCGCTGCTTCACCATCGCCGAAACGCGCGCGCTTTCTTCTACCAAATCGGCATTTTTCTGCGTAATGCTGTTCAGCTCTGCCACCGCACGCGTCAGGTCAGAAAGCCCGGTCGCCTGTTCAGACGTTGAATGGCTGATTTGCGCGATCAGGCGCGTGACGTTTTGCACCTGCTCGACGATGTCATCCATCGTGCGCCCCGCAGCATGAACCTGATCGGACCCCGACTGCACCTTACTGGCGCTGGCGTCGATCAGCTTACGAATATCATTGGCAGCATTGGCGCTACGGCTCGCCAGGTGACGCACTTCACCCGCCACGACGGCAAAACCTTTCCCTTGCTCCCCCGCGCGGGCCGCTTCAACCGCCGCATTCAGCGCCAGAATGTTGGTCTGGAAAGCGATATCGTTAATCAACTTGGTGATAGAACCAATGCGCTGGGTGCTGTCGGCGATTTCGTCCATTGTTTTCACCACGGTCTGCATCGCATTCCCGCCTTCGGAAGCCGCACCGCTGGCCACCATCGAGAGTTTGTCTGCTGCCGCGGCGGTTTCAGAATTGCTCTGCACAGATGCGGCCATCTGATTCATGGTCGCCACCGTTTGCTGCACATTTTCGACCGTCTGACGGGTGCGGTCATTCAGGTCTTCATTGCCTTTTGCCAGACGATCGCTCCCGTCACGCACGCTGACCACCTGATTTGACACATCATTGATCAACCAGCGGCACATCAGACCTAACTGGCCGATGGCGCGCAGGGTCAATCCCAGCTCATCGCTGCGATTAAGATGCTCGACGCTGTTGCGATCGCCCGTGGCGACCTTTAGCGCCTGACGCGCAACGTTTTCAACCGGCCGCACAATTTGCTGCTCAAAGAGCATTGTGCCGAGCAGCATCACCGCTGCACTCACGCCCAGTGCTGCCCAACTGGCAGTCGTCGCAACCAACGACACAACGAGCATGGCAAATAATGCCGTCATCACACCGCGCACACGCCAGCGCAGCGGCATCGCCGGTAATTTCCCCAGCCAGCCCTTACTGACCACCAGCCCTTTGTGCACACGCTTATTGCATCGTCCTTCGTTGAGGGCTTTGTACAGCGGCTCTACGGCCGCGATCTCCTCCGCTTTGGCGCGGGTACGAATGGACATATAGCCTGTCACCTGCCCACCACGCACCATCGGTACGGCATTGGCACGCACCCAATAGTGATCGCCATTTTTGCGACGGTTTTTAACAATTCCGCTCCACGGCTCGCCCTGTTGCAGGGTGAACCACATGTCAGCAAAGGCCGCTTTTGGCATATCCGGATGGCGCACCATGTTGTGCGGTTGTCCCATCAACTCTTCCAGTTGGTAGCCACTCACTTTCACGAACGTATCGTTGGCGTGAGTCATATAACTGTTGAGATCGGTGGTGGACATCAAGGTGGTATCGTCGTTCAGAGGATATTCATTCTGAGTGACATACGTTTGAGAGGACATTATGGCTATACCTTGCAGGTTATTTGATTGTTAATTTTGTGTCTTAATCCTTTTTCGGCGGTTACCAATTTATCTTTAGTTGTTAAAATTGATCCAGATCGCAATTTGCGTTTAAACCGCACTTTTTGTGCGTTTTTATAATTAATTGATTTGTAATACTTTCCTGTAGAAATTACCCATAAAGACCTAACTGTTAAGCACTCCTTAATAAGGTGGTTATGCACTACTACAGTGCAATTGACCTGAATCGGAGCAAATGGTCCGCAAAAAAGCCCACCGGCAAACCTCGAATTCACTGCCCGGCGCGATTAAATTTTGCGCAACATTATTTTAACCTGGCGTTTATCCCGATTTTCAGCGAGCCCCAAGATGTGGCGTAAACCCTGCAATAATTAAGTCAGTATCATGTGATACGCGATACCCCGGAGCTTATTTTGAACAGGTTACCTTCCAGCGCCTCGGCTCTTGCCTGCACCGCGCACGCACTGAATCTCATTGAAAAGCGAACGCTTGATCATGAGGAGATGAAACAACTTAACCGAGAGGTGATTGATTACTTCAAAGAACATGTGAACCCGGGTTTTTTAGAGTACCGAAAATCTGTTACCGCTGGCGGGGATTACGGAGCCGTAGAGTGGCAAGCGGGAAGTCTGAATACGCTTGTTGACACCCAAGGACAGGAATTTATCGATTGCCTGGGTGGTTTTGGAATTTTCAACGTGGGGCACCGTAATCCAGTTGTGGTTTCCGCCGTACAGAATCAGCTCGCCAAACAACCCCTTCACAGCCAGGAATTGCTAGACCCGCTACGCGCGATGCTCGCGAAAACGCTGGCGGCGCTCACGCCTGGCAAACTGAAATACAGCTTCTTCAGCAATAGCGGCACGGAATCGGTCGAAGCGGCGCTTAAACTCGCCAAAGCGTACCAGTCTCCGCGCGGGAAATTCACCTTTATCGCTACCAGCGGCGCGTTCCACGGTAAATCGCTGGGTGCACTGTCGGCAACCGCCAAATCCACTTTCCGCAAACCGTTTATGCCGCTACTGCCGGGCTTCCGCCATGTGCCGTTCGGGGATATCAACGCGATGCGCACCATGCTGACCGAATGCCGTAAAACCGGTGATGACGTGGCGGCGGTGATCCTGGAACCTATCCAGGGTGAAGGCGGCGTGATCCTGCCACCGTTAGGTTATTTACCGGCGGTCCGTAAGCTGTGTGACGAGTTCGACGCGCTGCTGATTCTGGATGAAGTTCAGACCGGTATGGGCCGCACGGGCAAAATGTTTGCCTGCGAGCACGAAAATGTCCAGCCCGACATTCTCTGTCTGGCGAAGGCGCTCGGCGGCGGCGTGATGCCGATTGGTGCGACGGTGGCCACTGAAGAGGTGTTCTCGGTATTGTTCGATAACCCGTTCCTGCACACCACCACGTTTGGCGGCAACCCGCTCTCCTGTGCGGCGGCGCTGGCCACCATCAACGTTTTACTTGAGCAAAACTTACCCGCTCAGGCAGAACAGAAAGGTGACATGCTGCTGGATGGGTTTTTGCAGTTAGGCCGCGAATACCCGGATCTGGTGCAGGACGCACGCGGCAAAGGGATGCTGATGGCGATTGAATTTGTGGATAACGAAATCGGCTATAGCTTCGCGAGCGAGATGTTCCGCCAGCGGATATTGGTGGCCGGAACGCTCAACAACTCGAAAACCATTCGTATCGAACCGCCGTTAACGCTGACGATTGAGCAGTGTGAGCAAGTGCTGAAAGCGACGCGTACAGCGCTGGCCGCACTGCGTGTATCCGTTGAAGAGGCGTAGTATTCGGCCCCCTCTCGGTCCTGAGAGGGGGGGTCTTAACGGTGATACTCCGCGACGGTCATGGTAAAGCGCAACACGCTTTCCCCTTGATTGGCGTAGCTGTGCGCCGATTCCGTTTTGGCCACTGCCGATGCGCCAGCCGTGATTTTCGTCACCGTCTCGCCCACCGTGAGCGTCAATTCACCGGCATTTACATGCAGTAACTCGACAGTTCCAGCTGGATGCCCGGATGAGTGAAAACGTTCCCCCGGAGACATCTCCCAGCACCAGAGCTCAATCATGTCAGGCCCCGCCGTTCCCGCCAGCAGTTTCGCGCTGCCGCCCTGCTCCCCCTGCCACAACACGGGAATAGCCGTTTCCTCGATAACATGCACCAGCGGTTCACTGGACACATTCACAATGTCAGCCACCGAAACGCCAAGCGCCGCCGCCAGCTTACAGAGAATCGCAATGCTGGGATTGGCAGCCCCTTTTTCAATCTCCACTAGCATCCCTTTACTGACGCTCGCGCGGCGGGACAGTTCGTCCAATGACAACTTTTTGTCTTTACGCCAGCTGCGGATACGGCTGGCGACAGCCAAACTCACTTGGGCGATATCAGCACCCAATTCGGTCATTATATTGACTTTATCAGTCATTGGTCACTACCATGGTATAAAACAGTCATTACAGGATTATTTATGTCTCTTGTCACGCCGTCAATAGATCCTCGTCTTGCATCAATCGCGCCAGGGTTCCGCGCCCTGAGCATCATGGTTGAGGCTGCGCCCATTCTTCATCCCGAGGTCGCGCCCGCGGCGCTAGCGCGCGCCTGTCAGCAGGTTTTAAACGATGATGTTGCCTGGGCTGATGCGCATCTCACCGCCTGGGACGACGTCTTCAAAGCCTTTGGCGCAAAGCCTAAACGTACACCCTGCTCAGCCAACGCCCTACGTAAACGCGTGCTGAAAGAGGGCGAATTGCCTTCTCTCGATCCGATAGTCGATATCTACAATGCCATCAGCGTGCGCTACGCCATCCCGGTGGGTGGCGAAAATTTCGCAGCGTATTCGGGAGTGCCTCGCCTGACGATTGCCGACGGCAGCGAGCCGTTTGATACCCTGAAAGAGGGCCAGCCGATTGTCGAATACCCGGATGCGGGAGAAGTTATCTGGCGCGATGACATCGGCGTAACCTGTCGCCGCTGGAACTGGCGACAGGGCGTGAGAACGCGTCTGGATAGTCAGGCCAAAACGATGTGGTTTATTCTTGAAAGCCTGCCCGCGATGCCTTTCGAAGCGCTGGAAGCGGCGGGTGAGGCGTTAATCAGCCACCTGCAACAGCTCATGCCTGGTGCCGTGGCACACCGCGAAATCATTGCCCTTTGATTCGTGGCCGGGCTGCACGTGGCATGCCCGGCTATTTTTTATTCCGGCATCAGCCCCACAAAACAGCGCTTCTTGCGCGGCTCCGACATCAATTCTTCGAGCTTATCCACGCAGGCCAGATAGTGCGGCGTTTTCTTATGTGCCATGACCGCCTCTTCGTCTTTGTAGGCTTCGTATATAAAGAATCGCGTTTTCACGCGCGGATCCTGCAGGACATCAAAGCGCAGATTGCCCGGCTCCTGAATCGCGCCTTCATGATTGGCGCGGAATACGTCCAGAAACTCGTCCACGCGCTCCGGCTTAATGTTGATCTCCACTAGCGTCACGTTCATTGCCCTTCTCCCTGTTTTTCTTCCTGCCAGAACTGGAAAGCCTCGCGGGCGCTCATGTTCTCGTGAACCACTTTTTTAACGGCTTTCAGCATCGCCAGCGGCGCGCTGGACTGGAAAATATTGCGCCCCATATCGACGCCGGATGCGCCCTGATCGATGGCGCGGAAGCACATCTCCAGCGCTTCGTGTTCCGGCAGTTTTTTGCCTCCGGCGATGACAATCGGCACCGGACAGCTTGCAGTCACTTTTTCAAACCCCGCTTCCACGAAATAGGTTTTAACGACCTGGGCCCCCATCTCAGCGGCGATGCGGCTGGCGAGCGAGAAATAACGCGCGTCGCGTGCCATCTCTTTGCCCACGCCGGTCACGGCCAGCGTCGGGATGCCGTAGCGATTGCCCGCATCCACCAGCTTGATAATGTTATTGATCGACTGGTGCTCAAATTCGCTGCCGATATATACCTGCGCCGCCACCGCGCAAACGTTCAGGCGCAGCGCATCTTCCATTGCCACTGCCACGCATTCGTTCGACAGCTCGCCCAAAATCGAGTTCCCCCCAGATGCGCGCAGCACCACCGGTTTATTGGTGGCGGGCGGCACGGTGCTTCGCAAAATTCCGCGCGTACACATCAGCACATCGGTTTCAGCGAACAACGGCGCTATCGACAGATCGATACGCTCAAGCCCGGTAGTCGGTCCCTGAAAATAGCCATGATCAAAGGCCAGCATCACCGTACGATTGCTTTTTGGGTTAAAGATGCGCGCAAGCCTGGACTGCATGCCCCAGTCCAGCGCACCGCAGCCCTTCAGGGTGAACGGTACGTTCTGCTGCGGCGTGCCAATACCAAAATCTTTGCCGTCTTTGATGTCATCTAAATCAGCCATTGCTTCCCCCGTCAGAAGTCGTATTTGTCGATGTTTTCTTTGGTAAAGACCACGCGCTCCGGCAGCAGCACGATGCCGTTACCCTTCGCTTCATACTGATAGCCCTGCACGCTGTTCGGCTCGACCTTCAGCACACCAATGCCTTTAACGTCCACGCTATCACCTACGTTAAGATCGCCCTTTTTCAGCAAATGATCGGCGACATTGACCGCAATTTTGCCCTGTTGCACCACATCCCACAGGCCAAAGGCTTTCACCGTGCCGCGTTCCACGTAAGGGCGCATCACGTTCGGCGTACTGAATCCGACAATCGCTACGCCTTCACGCTTGAGGTTTTCCGTTGCCTGCGCCGCGGCTGGCAGCGCGTTGGCGTCAGGCGCGATAATCGCGTCCAAATCCGGGTAGGCTTTCAAAATCCCCTCAGCGGTTTGCAGGGATTTGGTGGCGTCGTTATAGCCAAACTGCGTGGTCACCACTTGCCACTGCGGATGCTCTTTTTCGATTTTGGCCTTCGCCTCTTTCACCCACTGGTTCTGGTCGGTCACGGTCGGGCTGGAGTAGAAAAAAGCCACTTTGGCAGCAGGTTTCGTCACCTGTTTTGACGCCATATCGACCAGCAAACTGCCGAGCTGTTCCGGCGTGCCCTGGTTGATGTAGATGCTGCGGCATTCGGGTTTGGTGTCGGAATCCCAGGTCAGCACTTTGACGCCGCGCTGCATCGCGCGCTTCAGCGCCGGGCACAGCCCGTCTGGCGACACCGCGGACACAATAATCGCGTTAAAGCCCTGGTTGACGAAGTTGTTGATCAGCTGCACCTGTCCGGAAACGCTCGGCTCGGTCGGGCCATCGTAAGTGACATCCACACCCAATTCTTTACCGGCCTCTTTCGCACCGTTTCCGCCGCTGGTAAAGAAGCCGACGCCCACCAGTTTTGGGATAAAGGCGATACGATCGGCGGCCTGCGCCGACGCCACGCTGAGTGCTACCGCCAGGACTAACAGTTTTGTTTTCATCTCAAGCTCCGGGTATGTTTTGTGAAGAAATTACGCACCCATTCACGGTGCAAACTCAGCGAACGTCCCATGACCACCACCACCAACAGCGCCCCTGACAGCGCGCTCGACACCTGGTTAGGGATGCCGACCATCTGTAAACCTTGCTGCAGATACCCCACCAGCAACGCCGCCAGCGCAGTACCGATAACCGAACCTGAACCACCGTAAATATTCGCGCCGCCAAGCACGGCCGCAGTCAGCGCAGGCATCAGCAGGTCGCGCCCTAAATCGGAACGCGCCGAGCCGAAATAAGAGACCATCACCAGCGCAGCAATGGCCGACGCCACGCCTACCAGGCCGTACAACGCGTACGGCATGCCGTTGACCGACAGCGCCGCATAGCGCGCCGCGCGCGGGTTTTGGCCGATCAGGAAAAGATGTCGACCGAAACGCCCGCGATGGGTGATCAGCCAGAAAAAGAAAGTAATCACCGCGAAGAGCACCAGCGGGATCGGCAGGCCCAACACCGTCAGATTAGCGAAAGCGGTAAAACTGTCGGGGAAGCCGCCGATCCCTTCGTAACCGGTCGCGCCAGCCAAACCCGAGAGCAGCAGTGCCCCGCCGCCGTAGAGATACAGCGTGCCGAGGGTAATAACCAAAGGGCTGATGCCGGTGTAATGGATCAGTGCGGCGTTGAACAAACCGCACAGCAGGCCGAGCAGCAGCGTCAGCGGAACCGCCAGATACATCGGCAGGCCAAACTGCATCATGACGCCCAGCGCGATAGCGCACAGGCCGATGGTCGAGCCGAGCGAAATATCGATCCCGCCGCTGATAATCACCAGCGTCAGGGGCAGCGCAACAATGCCGATGCAGATAAAGTCGCTGGTGCTGAACAGCAGCATGTTGATATCCAGCATGCGCGGGTTAATCGCCCCGAAGAGCAGGATTTCGAGCACCAGCAAAATCAGCAGCGTGGTTTCCCAGTTAAGCTTCATTTACGCCACCTCTTTTTTGCGTTTGGGAAACGGGGTGACGTGCTTTCCCCCTTTATTGCCCGGCTGGAACCGGCTGTATTTCAGCGCGCGTTGATGACGCGTCAGCGCCTGGCGTAATCGCCCGTCAAGCACCAGCACGCCCAGCAGAACTAATCCGGCGATAAAATCGTTCCACCAGGCCGGCAGTCTGAACAGCACCAGCACAGTGTCGATTTGCGTCAGAAAGAACGCGCCGAGAAATGCACCGATCAGCGTGCCCGTCCCGCCGAGGAGTGAAATCCCGCCCAGCACGCAGGCGGCGATGGCTTTCATCTCCAGCCCGCTGCCGGTCTGATTCGGCACAAATCCAATTTGCGACGCAAAGACAATTCCGGCGCAGGCGGCCAGCATTCCGTTGATTGTAAAAGCGAGCATTCGCGTGCGATTCACCGCAACGCCGAGCTGGCGTGCGGCGGCAAGATTGTCGCCCACGGCGTAAAAATCGCGGCCAGAAACGGTGCGCGACAGCGTCCACGCGCCGATGAGCACGAGAAACAGCACCGCCATCCCGAGCGGCGAAACGCCCAGCGCAACAGGTTCCGAGAGCGATTTCAGGCTCGACGGCAGTCCCTCGATCCACTTCCCGCCCGTCCACAACAGCATTGCGCCGCGATACAGCCCCAGCGTGCCGAGCGTGGCGACAATCGCCGGAATACGTAATCCCACCACCAGCAGGCCGTTAAACGCCCCCGCCAGCGCGCCGATCGCCAGCGCAAATAGCATTGACACCGGCAGGCTGTAGCCGTTATTCAATGCCACCCCAACGGCAATGGCGCACAGCCCCACGGTGGACCCTACCGACACGTCGATATTGCGTGTGAGCATGACCAGCGCCGCGCCCAGCGCCAGCAGGATTAAAATCTGCGAACTGGCAAAAATCATCCCCAGCGTTTGAAAGCTCAAATACGCCGGATTCAGTGCCACCAGCACGCCAAACAGTGCCAGAATGGCCAGGAAAGCGCTCAGCTCGCGGTTTTTCAGCAACGTCTTCATGATTGCCCTCCAAAGGCCAGCGCCATCATCCGATCCAGACTCACGGCATGACGCGGCAGTTCGCCGCTGAACATGCCCTGATGCATCACCAGCACGCGGTCCGCCAGTCCGGGGAATTCGTCGAGATCGCTGGAGATCATCAGGACCGCCACGTTTTGTGCCGCCACACTTTTGATCAGCTGATAAATGTCGGCACGCGCCGAAACGTCCACGCCGCGCGTCGGTTCATCGACGATCAGCAGCAGAGGGTTTGCCTCCAGACAGCGCGCCAGCAGCACTTTTTGCTGATTGCCGCCGGACAGCGTGCGCACGATTTGATCCGGATGATTAAGTTTTATCCCGAGCGCCCGGTGATAGCGTTCGACCACCGCCGCTTCGCGTTTGCGTTGCTGCCACAGCGACGGCTCATTCAGCGCAACGGTGTTCCAGCGAATAGGCGCATCCAGGAACAAACCGGAAACCTGCCGATCCTCCGGCAAATAGACCAGCCCTTTTTCCAGACGTGTCAGCACCGAATCCCCGCCAATCTCCTGATTCTCCAGCCAGATCCGTCCACCGCGCGTCGGTCGTAGCCCGTACAGCGTTTCAGCAAATTCAGTCCGTCCGGATCCCACCAGCCCGGCGAGGCCCACGATCTCGCCGGCGTAGATCTCAAGACTCAGATCGATAAACCCTTCGCCCGTCAGATCTTCCACGCGTAACACCGGGAAATCCTGCGCCTGCGTGCGGCGATTCCCCGGCAGCGCCAGCCACAGCTTTTGCGTATCACTTAAGCCTTGTTCACGGCTGACGGGGGTCATGGCGGTAATCAGCGCCGTATCGTCAAACTGCGTAGTTTCACCGCTAAGCACTACCGCACCGTCGCGCATCACCGAAACATGGCTGGCGAGCTGGCGAATTTCCGGCAATTTATGCGAGATAAAAACAATGCCGACACCCAGATCCTGCAACGCGCGGATCTGGCGGAACAGGCGTTCGGTTTCGCCCGGCGTGAGCGACGCCGTCGGTTCGTCGAGGATCAGGATCTTCGCATCACGCATTAGCCCGCGCAGGATCTCCACCATCTGCTGATCCGCCACTTCCAGCGTGCTGGCGGCGGCATCGAGATTGAGCTGGCACTGCAACTGCTGGAGCTTATCGGCAAGCCGTTTTTCAGGATCGTTGCCACGCGGCAGGCGAAAGAGAATGTTTTCGCGCACGGTAAGATTGGGGAACAGCATCGGTTCCTGCGGAACAAGATAAATGCCTAACTGATGCGCCTGGCCGGGTTTGAGACGCGCAAAGGGTTTGCCTTCGACATTAAGTTCACCGCTGTCGGGCGTTTCCACCCCGGCGATGATTTTCATCAGTGTCGATTTTCCGGCGCCGTTGCCGCCCATCAGGGCATGAACCTGGCCGGAAAGCAGCGTGAAATCAATGCCCCTGAGCACCGGAACACCGGAGAACTGTTTGTGGATGCCGTGCGCTTCGATTAGTACTGTCATCATCGCTCCGCTATTGAACAAATGATTTTTTGATTTAATAATGTTCAAAAGCGTAGACGGTGAACTATATTTACAACCGTGCAGGGATCACAGTTTTATTGATTAGGATCCAATTCAGGTCAAAACCTTTTAAAAGATCCGTTTTGCCGCGTGGCTCACATTTTCAATCCGCGCCATCACGAACATATGATCTAAATTTTTATAAGAGTTCACTTATGAGCGATAAACGCATTGCCGAAGAGAGTCGATTTGCCGGACTGGCGCTAACGGAAGAGGAACTGGTGGCGAGGGTGGCGTGGTGTTATTACCACGACGGTTTAACGCAGAACGATATTGGCGAGCGCCTGGGCCTGCCGCGTCTGAAAATCTCGCGCTTGCTGGAAAAAGGACGTCAGTCAGGTGTGATCCGCGTGCAGATAAATTCTCGGTACGAGGGTTGTCTGGCGCTGGAAACCGAATTACAGCAACGTTTTGGGCTGAAGCTGGTTCGCGTGCTGCCCGCATTAAACACCGTTCCCATGAATGTGCGTCTGGGGATTGGCGCTGCACAATCACTAATGGGTGTGCTGGAACCAGGGCAACTGCTGGCCGTGGGATTTGGTGAAACCACCATGAGTTGTATTCAGCACTTAAGCGGTTTTATTAGCTCGCAGCAGGTGCGGCTGGTGACGCTCTCGGGCGGTGTGGGGCCGTATATGACCGGCATCGGCCAGCTTGATGCAGCCTGTAGTGTCAGCATGATCCCTGCCCCGCTGCGCGTTTCGTCCGCAGAAGTGGCGGGGATTTTAAAACGCGAAGCCAGCGTGCGGGACGTGATCCTTGCGGCAACCGCAGCCGACGCCGCTGTCGTTGGCATTGGCTCGGTTAATCAGCGTCGTGATGCAACGATTTTACGCGCCGGTTATATCAGCGAAGGTGAACAGCTGATGTACGCCCGCAAAGGCGCAGTGGGCGATATCCTCGGCTATTTCCTGAATGCCGCGGGCGAACGGGTATCCGATCTTGAGATCCACCACGAATTACTCGGCGTGACGCTCGATGAACTGGCGCAGTTGCCTACCATCGTCGGCGTGGCGGGAGGGGAAGAAAAAGCAGATGCGATTTATGCCGCACTGAAAGGTCGCCTTATCAATGGCCTGGTGACGGAAGAGACGACAGCCCGCGCGGTGCTGGCTCTGGCTGGATAAGAGTCGCCCTGCGCCTGACACGAGGCAAGCTGATGAGTTACCTTTTAGCGTTAGATGCAGGGACGGGAAGCGTTCGCGCCGTTGTGTTTGATTTGCACGGCAACCAGATTTCGGTTGGGCAGGCGGAGTGGAAACACCTGAGCGTAGAAAACGTGCCCGGCTCGATGGAGTTTGATCTCGACACCAACTGGCGGTTCGCCTGTCAGTGCATTCACCAGGCGCTGGAGCGCGCGCACCTTAATGCCGCCGATATTCAGTCCGTCGCCTGCTGCTCCATGCGCGAAGGGATCGTGTTATACGATCGCAACGGCGACGCCATCTGGGCTTGCGCCAACGTCGACGCTCGCGCCAGCCGCGAAGTGGCAGAACTCAAAGAAATTCACGACTACCGCTTCGAATCCGAAGTGTATGACGTGTCCGGCCAAACGCTGGCGCTGAGCGCCATGCCGCGCCTGCTGTGGCTAGCGCATCATCGCCCTGATATTTATCGCAACGCGGCGACCATCACCATGATCAGCGACTGGCTGGCGGCGAAGCTGTCCGGCGAACTGGCGGTGGACCCGTCGAATGCGGGCACCACCGGCATGCTCGATCTGTTCAGCCGCGACTGGCATCCTGCCCTGCTGGATATGGCCGGGCTGCGCGCCGATATTCTCTCTCCGGTTAAAGAGACGGGCACCATGCTGGGAGCGGTCACAAAAGCCGCCGCGTCACAAAGTGGTCTACGCGAAGGCACGCCCGTGGTGATGGGCGGTGGCGATGTGCAACTGGGCTGCCTGGGCCTGGGCGTGGTACGCGCGGGGCAAACGGCGGTGCTTGGCGGAACGTTCTGGCAGCAGGTGGTGAATCTGCCACAGGTGCGTACCGATCCAGACATGAACATTCGGGTGAATCCTCACGTCATTCCAGGCATGGCGCAGGCCGAGTCGATCAGTTTCTTTACCGGGCTGACAATGCGCTGGTTCCGCGACGCCTTTTGTGCGGAAGAAAAACTGATTGCCGAGCGCATGGGAATGGACGCTTATGCTCTGCTTGAGGAGATGGCCAATCGCGTTCCGGCAGGTTCCCACGGCGTGATGCCGATATTTTCTGACGCCATGCATTTTAAGCAGTGGTATCACGCTGCTCCGTCGTTTATCAATCTTTCCATTGATCCGGAAAAGTGCAACAAAGCGACGCTGTTCCGCGCGCTGGAAGAGAACGCGGCGATTGTCTCAGCCTGCAATCTGGCGCAGATTTCACGCTTTTCCGGCGTGACGTTTGAGAGCCTGGTGTTCGCCGGTGGCGGCGCGAAAGGCGCGCTGTGGAGCCAGATTTTAAGCGACGTCACCGGCCTGCCGGTGCGCGTGCCGGAAGTCAAAGAAGCGACGGCGCTCGGCTGTGCAATCGCGGCGGGAACGGGCGCGGGGCTGTATAACGATATGGCTGCAACGGGTGAGAAGCTGGTGAAATGGAGCCGGGAATTCACGCCGAATCCGGAACATCGCGAGCTGTACGACGGGATGATGCAGAAGTGGCAGGCGGTGTATGCCGATCAGCTTGGCCTGGTCGACAGCGGCCTGACCACGTCGATGTGGCAAGCTCCGGGGCTGGTGCGCGTCCCCTCACCCCGGCCCTCTCCCTAAGGGAGAGGGCGAAAACCGGACTCTCCCCCCTATACTGTCGCAACAGTAAGTTCCTTTTTTGCTGGCTACCCACAGGCCGCTCCAGATTTTTCCCTCTCCCCCTTTGGGGAGAGGGTTAGGGTGAGGGGCAAACATCCGGCAGCATCAATCTTTGAATCCCATCACATTCACCGCACTCCCCTTTTCCCTTTTCCCGGCGACTGGCTAAATTAGTAACTCATCCGACCACATAACAATAATTTTACATTGGAAGAGATTATGAGCCGCTACCCGTCGTTATTCGCCCCGCTTGATCTGGGTTTTACTACGCTCAAAAACCGCGTGTTAATGGGCTCGATGCATACCGGTCTGGAAGAACACCCGGATGGCGCTGAACGGCTGGCGGCGTTTTATGCCGAGCGCGCCCGTCACGGCGTGGCACTGATTGTGACCGGTGGCGTTGCGCCTGCGCTGTCAGGCGTCGGAATGGAAGGCGGCGCGGTGCTGAACGATGTCAGCCAGCTGCCGCATCATCGCGTAGTGACGGATGCGGTACACAAAGAGGGCGGCAAAATCGCCCTGCAAATCCTGCATACCGGGCGCTACAGCTATCAGCCGCATCTGGTCGCGCCCTCAGCGATTCAGGCACCGATCAACCGATTCAAACCCCACGCCCTGACGCATGACGAAATTCTCACGCTGATTGATGACTTTGCCCGTTGCGCCGCGCTGGCACGTGAAGCAGGCTACGACGGCGTGGAAATCATGGGGTCCGAAGGCTATTTGATTAACGAATTCCTGGCCACACGCACCAACCAGCGCGACGACGAATGGGGCGGCGAATATGCGCGCCGAATGCGCTTTGCCGTCGAAGTGGTGCGTGCCGTGCGCAAGCGCGTCGGCAACGATTTTATTATCGTGTTCCGTCTGTCGATGATCGATCTGGTGGAAGGCGGCGGAACGTTTGACGAAACCGTACAGCTCGCGCAGGCGATCGAAGCGGCGGGAGCAACGATCATTAATACCGGCATCGGCTGGCACGAAGCGCGTATTCCTACCATTGCTACCGCCGTACCTCGCGCGGCGTTTAGCTGGGTGACGCGCAAGCTGAAAGGCAAAGTGTCGATTCCGCTGGTGACCACCAACCGCATTAACGATCCGCAGGTCGCAGACGATGTGCTGGCAAATGGCGATGCGGATATGGTGTCGATGGCGCGTCCGTTCCTCGCCGATGCCGAGCTGCTGTCCAAAGCGCAAAGCGATCGCGCCGATGAGATCAATACCTGCATCGGCTGTAATCAGGCCTGTCTGGATCAGATTTTCGTCGGCAAAGTCACCTCTTGTCTGGTCAACCCGCGGGCCTGTCACGAAACCAAAATGCCGATTGTACCGGCAGTGAAAATCAAGCGTCTGGCGGTGGTGGGTGCAGGCCCGGCAGGTCTGGCCTTTGCGGTGAATGCCGCGTCGCGTGGACATGCGGTCACGCTGTTTGACGCCGCTGCGGAAATCGGCGGACAGTTTAATATCGCCAAGCAGATCCCCGGCAAAGAGGAGTTTTACGAGACGCTGCGCTATTACCGCAAAATGATCGCGCTAACGGGTGTGGATCTGCGCCTCAATCATTTCGTGACCGCACCGGATCTGGCGGAATTTGACGAAGTGATCTTAGCCAGCGGGATCGCCCCACGTATGCCAGAGATCGAGGGTATCGATCATCCTAACGTGCTGAGTTATCTCGATGTCTTGCGCGACAAAGTGCCTGTGGGTGAAAAGGTGGCAATAATCGGCTGCGGCGGGATCGGCTTTGATACCGCGATGTATTTAAGCCAGCCGGGCGAGGCTACCAGTCAGAATATCGCCGAGTTTTGCGTGGAATGGGGGATCGACACCAGCCTGAATCAGTCCGGCGGCCTGCGTCCGGAAGGCCCGCAGTTGCCAAAAAGCCCGCGCCAGATTGTGATGCTGCAGCGTAAAGCCAGCAAACCGGGCGAAGGGCTGGGTAAAACCACTGGCTGGATCCATCGCACTACCCTGCTTTCACGCGGCGTGAAGATGATCCCGGCGGTGAGTTATCAGAAGATCGATGACGACGGATTGCATGTCACGATCGGCGGGGAGCCGCAGCTGTTGCGCGTGGATCAGGTGATTTTGTGTGCCGGACAGGAGCCGCGTCGTGAGCTGGCGGATCCGCTTCGCGAAGCGGGAATAACGGTGCATTTGATTGGCGGGTGCGACGTGGCGATGGAGCTGGATGCCCGGCGCGCGATTGCGCAGGGTACGAAACTGGCACTGGCTATTTAGCATTGCTGGAGGTAAAAGCAAAACGGTCACAATCGTGACCGTTTTGAATCTTTGCCCCCTCTTCCCGTGGAAGAGGTCCGGGGGTGAGGGCATCAGGCCTCACCCCGCCAAATCTTAGCGGGTACGACCCAGCTTCACCGCTTTGAGCACCACGAATTTATTGTTGGTCGCGATGGTGGTGCAATTACCGAAGATCTTCTTCAGCTTGTGGAAATAGTCCAGGTGACGGTTCGCCACAATGTACAACTCGCCGTTAATTTTCAGGCAGCGGCGCGCGTGGTGGAACATCTCCCACGCGACGTTATCCGTCAGCGCATGCTGCTGATGGAACGGCGGGTTGCACAGCACGGCGTTAAAGCGGAACGGCTCAACGCCGGACAGCGCGTTGTTGATCATAAACTCGCAGCGATCCAGCGCTTCGGGCATATTGGTTTCAACGTTGAGGCGGCTGGAGGCGACAGCCATTGGCGATTCGTCCGTAAAGAGGACACTCGCCTCCGGGTTTTTCTCCAGCAGCGTCAGGCCGACCACGCCGTTACCGCAGCCCAAATCGACGATTTCGCCTTCCAGGTTGCCCGGCAGATGTTCCAGGAAGAAGCGCGCACCAATGTCCAGCCCGGTGCGGGAGAAAACGTTCGCATGGTTATGAATTGTCCAGTCGGTGCCTTCCAGCTTCCAGCTTAGCATCTGCTGTGCGTCAACCAACGCAGGCTCCGTGAAGGTACAATTGATCAGACGCGCCTTTTTCCAGGCCAGCGTGGTGGTGGTAGTACCCAGAATTTTTTCGAACAGCTCCAGTGTGGAGTTGTGAATATCACGCGCTTTTGCGCCCGCGATAATGCGCGTTTGCGGCGTCACGACCAGACGCAGCGCGCGCAGTTGCTGTTCCAGCAGGGCCAGCGTTTTAGGGATTTTAATCAACACAACGCCCGGCGCCTGCGGGAATTCCGCGGTACTGTCTAAGAACTTGACTCTGGATTCCGCAATCTCGTTGTGGCGCAGGTTCTCGCGGGTGGCGAGTTCGCTGAGATAGGAATCGCCGATGCTGTAAGGCGTGTGCTCAGCCAGGGCGCAGGCCAGCGCACCGAAGGTATCATTCAGGACCAGAACCGGGCCGCTGATTTCGGTGTCATCCAACTGTTGCAGCAAATATTCATCCGCCGCTTCCCACGCCTGCAGTGGGTTAACGTCGTCCGTTTCCGGGAAACGTTTAAGGTTGAGTGAACGGAAACCGTTGTCTAAGTGGCTCATCGGCCCTCCTGAATGGTAAAATTTGGCGTATCCCTGAAAAGGGTGCGTGAGTATACCCGTTTTCCTCTTCATTTGGGGCTTTGATGAACCAACTAACTTATCTCCAGGGCTATCCGGAGAATTTACTGACTCAGGTCCGCACATTAATTACTGAGAAAAAGCTGGGTTCGGTGCTGGAAAAACGCTATCCGGGCACGCACGATTTCGCGACCGATAAGGCCCTTTGGCAGTATACGCAGGATATGAAAAACCGGTATCTGAAGAGCGCCCCGCCGATCAATAAAGTGATGTATGATAACAAGATCCACGTGTTGAAAAATGCACTCGGTCTGCATACTTCTATTTCACGTATCCAGGGCGGCAAGCTGAAGGCCAAAGCCGAAATCCGCGTGGCGACCGTTTTTCGCAACGCGCCGGAAGCGTTTTTACGCATGATCGTGGTGCATGAGCTGGCGCATCTGAAGGAGAAAGAACACGACAAAGCGTTCTATTCTTTGTGCTGCCATATGGAACCGCAGTACCACCAACTTGAGTTTGATACGCGCCTGTGGCTAACGCATTTATCGTTAAACAGTTGCCCCTAAATTATTCGAATTGCAGGACAAGGCACTTGTTCCTTGAGCAGCGCTGGTGCTGACCCCGGAGGGGCGAGGCCATAGGCCGAGTAACGCGGCGACGCAGTGCATCCCCAGGGGCTGACTAAAGTCAGTAGCTGGGGTGAGTGAGGAAAGCCAACACACCTGCAGCTTGCAGAATGACGGGGATGCGGAATAGCGCACTGGTTTTGTCATTCTGCCGTGCTACAGTGACAAAAGGTTCCCCGCTACGGAGTACGTGAACGTTTATGATACGTTTCGCAGTTATTGGTACGAACTGGATCACGCGCCAGTTCGTCGACGCCGCCCATGAAACCGGCAAATACAAACTCACCGCCGTTTATTCCCGCAGCCTTGAACAGGCGCAGTCCTTTGCAAGCGATTATCTCGTCGAGCACCTGTTTACCTCGCTCGACGACATGGCGCAAAGCGACGCAATCGACGCGGTCTATATCGCCAGCCCGAACTCTCTGCATTCGCAACAAACCCTGCAGTTCCTCGCCCATAAAAAGCATGTGATTTGCGAGAAACCGCTGGCGTCGAATATTCAGGAAGTGGAAGCCGCTATCGCCCTGGCGCGCGAAAACCAGGTGGTGCTGTTCGAAGCGTTCAAAACGGCGAGCCTGCCGAACTTCCTGCTGTTGCAGCAGTCCCTGCCGAAAATTGGCAAAGTACGTAAAGCCTTTATTAACTACTGCCAGTACTCGTCACGCTACCAGCGCTATCTGGACGGTGAGAACCCGAACACCTTTAATCCGGCTTTCTCGAATGGGTCGATTATGGATATCGGCTTTTACTGCCTGGCCTCTGCGGTCGCACTCTGGGGCGAGCCGCACGGCGTGATAGCCACCGCCAGCCTGCTGGACAGCGGCGTGGATGCGCACGGTGTGGTGGTACTGGATTACGGTGATTTCAGCGTCACGCTGCAACACTCCAAAGTGAGTGATTCGGTGTTGCCAAGCGAAATTCAGGGCGAAGCCGGATCGTTGGTTGTCGAGAAAATCTCGGAATGCCAGAAGGTGAGCTTTGTGCCGCGCGGTGGAAAGCCGCAGGAGCTGACGCAGCCTCAACATATTAACACTATGCTCTATGAGGCAGAGGTCTTCGCTCGTCTGGTAGAAAATAATGAAGTGAATCACCCTGGGCTGGCGGTGAGCCGTACGACGGCGAAACTGCAGACGGAAATCCGTCGTCAGACGGGTGTGGTGTTCCCTGCAGATGGCGTGACCGCTGAAGTCATCGCGTAAAGCTGTGTAATAGAATTCGGTCAGCCATTGACGAAATGCGTCTGCTGACATATTTTGTTACCTGCAAAGGGGAGTAACTTCATTGCCGGTGGGTCGTCATTACGATGCGTGCAATACCGCATCCGGTCGCCGGGCAACGAAAAAGAGTCACGAATGTGATCTTTTTGTTGTAAGTGAGACCTTGCCGGAAGGCGAGGTCCCTGCATAAAAAACGCAACGGCTATCGTCTTCTGACGTTAGCCGTTTTGTTTTTTTAGAGCCGATCCAAAAGGCGTTATTGCGCAGACAGTTTGAACACGGGCAGCGCGCTGCAAACGGCACGTACACGCAGTACGTGCGAATTGCGAGCACTGCCCAGGTTCAAAATGGCAAGCAAAATAGTCTTGTGGAGTAGGCTCGTAGCGTAAGGAAAATAGTATGCATTCTGTCGGCACTCCAATGTTATGGGGCGGATTCGCAGTCGTGGTAGTCATCATGCTAGCGATCGATCTGTTTTTACAGGGTCGTCGCGGCGCACATGGCATGACCATGAAACAAGCCGCCGCCTGGTCGCTGGTGTGGGTCACCCTCTCTCTGCTGTTCTGCGCCGCGTTCTGGTGGTATCTGGCCTCAACCGAAGGCCGTGCGGTGGCCGATCCTCAGGCGCTCGCATTCCTCACGGGTTATCTGATTGAGAAAGCCTTAGCCGTCGATAACGTCTTTGTCTGGCTGATGCTGTTCAGCTATTTCGCTGTTCCTGCCGCCCTTCAGCGCCGCGTGCTGGTGTACGGTGTGCTGGGTGCGATAATCCTGCGTACCATCATGATCTTTGCCGGTAGCTGGCTGATTACGCAGTTCGAATGGCTGCTGTACGTGTTTGGCGCATTCCTGCTGTTTACCGGTATCAAAATGGCGCTGGCAAAAGAGGATGAAACCGGGATTGGCGAGAAGCCACTGGTGAAATGGATCCGTGGGCATCTGCGCATGACCGACACCATCGACAACGAGCATTTCTTCGTGCGTAAGAACGGCCTGCTGTTTGCCACGCCGCTACTGCTGGTGCTGATTCTGGTTGAACTGAGCGACGTGATTTTCGCGGTCGACAGTATTCCGGCGATTTTCGCGGTGACCACCGATCCGTTCATCGTCCTGACGTCTAACCTGTTTGCGATCCTTGGTTTGCGTGCGATGTACTTCCTGTTGGCGGGCGTGGCCGAGCGCTTCTCCATGCTCAAGTATGGTCTGTCAGTGATTCTGGTCTTCATCGGTATCAAGATGCTGATCGTTGATTTCTATCATATACCGATCGCGATTTCGTTGGGCATTGTGTTTGGCATTCTGGCGCTGACGCTGGTGATTAACGCATGGGTTAACCATCAGAACGATAAGAAGCAGCAGGCGCAGTAGATTCTGCAGTTTGATGCCCTTGTATGTTTAAAGTCACTTCAGTTCCCCGTCAACAGACGGGTAAACTGTCAATGCGTTTGACCTGATGCCACAGCCCGTTAGCCCTCTGGGTTTTCAAGCCCGCGGGTGAGCTCATGGCGTGGCATCAGTTTTCC